>DASQLI010000239.1:0-3991 GCA_035630075.1 Microlunatus sp. | reverse complement strand
CACGTCCTGGGTGAACTGCCACTCCCCCGCGTCGGAATCGACGGATGTGAGCACGGCCTCACTCTGCCCTCCTGGGCGCCGGGAGCACAATGACGCCATGGCGACCCCCACTGCTCGTCGACCTCGCATCCTGCTGGCCCTGCAGATCGAAGCGACCGTGCTGATGAGCCTGGCGATCGGCCAGGCCGGCCTGGCCGCGGGCTTCCTGGGCGGCGACGCCGGGTTGAGACCGTTGCACGGCGCGAACGCGTACGCCCTGCTCACCCTCACCGTGGCCGTGATCATCACCGCCGTCGTCTACCGCCGCGGCGGCGGACCGCGCTGGCCGGTGCTGGCAGGGGTGATCCTGCTGGCGGTCGAGACGCTGCAGCTGATCCTGGCCCGGACCGAGGTGGTGGGCCTGCACATCTTCTGCGGCGTGCTGTTCGTGGTGCTGGCCACGCTGCTGACGTCGTACCTGTTCCGGCCAGGGTTCGTGGCGTCGGCCGGTGTCAGGCCTGTGCGAGGCTGAGCCCGTGCCGAAGCCAGGGGTGGTGGACAACGCCGTCTACGTCGGTGGCTACCGGGTCGACTCCCCACCGACCCTGGAACAGACCTACGACCTGCAGAAGCGTCGCGACGGGCTGGCCTGGATCGGTCTCTACCGTCCCAGCGAGACCATGATCCAGTCGGTGGCCCAGGAGTTCGACCTGCACTACCTGATGGTCGAGGATGCGATCGTCGCCCACCAGCGACCCAAGCTCGAGCGCTACGGCACGACCCTGTTCACCGTGCTGCGACCGGCCCGCTACCTCGACGCCGAGGAGGAGGTCGAGTTCGGGGAGCTCCACGTGGTCACCGGGCCGGACTTCGTGGTCACCATCCGGCACGCCGAACGCCCCGATCTCGCCCGCGTTCGGTTGCGCCTGGAGAAGCACCCTGGGCTGTTGATGCAAGGACCGGAAGCCATCCTCTACAGCATCATCGACCAGGTCGTCGACGACTACTCCCCCGTGGTGGCCGGTCTGGAGAACGACATCGACGAGATCGAGCAACAGCTCTTCGACGGCGATCCCGACGTCTCCCAGCGCATCTACCTGTTGATGAGCGAGGTGATGGACTTCCAGCGCGCGGTCAAGCCGTTGGTGTCGATGATGGACAACCTGGCTCGCGGCTTCGAGAAGTACCGGGTGGACATCGAGCTCCAGCGCAACCTGCGCGACGTCCAGGATCACGTGCTGCGCATCGTGGAGCAGATCGACAGCTTCCGTACGCTGCTGCAGAACGCGCTGGGCGTCGACGCCACCCTGACCGCCCAACGGCAGAGCGAGGAGACCCGGCTGCTCACCCAGACCAGCCTGGAGCAGGGCGAGCAGATGAAGCGGGTCTCCTCCTGGGCGGCCATCCTGTTCGCGCCCTCGCTGATCGGCGGCATCTACGGCATGAACTTCATCCACATGCCCGAGCTCGACTGGCGCTTCGGCTACCCGATGGCCATCGCCATGATGCTCGCCCTGGCGTTGATCCTGTTCACCGTCTTCCGCCGAAAGGGCTGGCTCTGAGTTGAGCGCGCTGTGCCGGCGCTGACGGGCCCGGTCAGCTCGCCTCGATCTCCTCCGAGACCACCACCATCGACTCCAGCCAGGGCGCCCCGAAGGCTGTGCTCATCGCCACGTCGGCGGCGTCCCGCCCGACCCCGATCAGCACTCGCCCCTTCCGGGGCACGTTGTTCCGCGGATCGAACGTGTACCAGCGGTCGCCCAGCCACACCTGCATCCAGGCGGCGAAGTCCATCGGGGCGTCCTTCAGCTCGACCTCGATCTCGGGCAGGTAGCCGAAGACGTACCGGGCCGGGATGTTCATGGCCCGGCACAGGGACACCGCCAGGTGGGTGAAGTCGCGACACACGCCGTATCCGGAGGCGTGCACATCGGCCGCCGTGCTCCATGCCGTGGTGCTGCCGTACTGGAAGGTCAGGTGCTGGTTGACGTAGTCACAGATCGCCTGGACCCGTCCGTAGCCCGGCTTCACCCCACCGAACCGCGACCACGCCTCGGTGGCCAGCACGTCGGGCAGACAGAAGCGGCTGGGCAGCGTGTACATCATCACCTCGTCGGGCAGCCCATGCGGCGGGACCTCCGGTGCGTCGAGGTCGACCTCCTCCGTCGCGTCCGGCACCTCTGCCGTCGCCCGGAAGGTGATCTCGGACCGTCCCGCCGGGAGCATCATCCGACGGCACCGGTTTCCGTAGATGTCGCGATAGACCCTGGTCTGGGTGGCCGGGTCGAGCACCCACTCCTCGTCCTTGATGATGGCGATCTGATCGAGCACCGGCTCCACCTGGAACACGGCGTGCACGGGCAGCTGAGACCACTGGACGAAGGTGCAGCCGAGGCTGAGACGTCGGGTTCCCATGGTTCCCCCTCCGGGAGGCAGACAGCGCCGGTGCAGCAAGCGTGCGTACTGTCGAGAGCTGGCCGGAGGCGGGTGCCGGCCCGAGAGAACCGGGCATTCGGCGTTGAAGACCGCCTGCGGTTTAGGAGGTAAACCGTACCGGAGAAAAGGACTTCGCTTCCTCATGCCTTCGGGGTCTTCCAGATACCGTCAGCCGGCGAGGCGGCCCGCCACGAAACTGGCCCGATCGGCGGCCTGCCGACCCGCATCCCAGCCGCGCCGGTCGTAGGTCCGGGTCGCCGTCGCCTCGCGCGTGTGCGGGAACAGCTCCTCGTACACGGCATCGACCACCTCCTCCTGCCGACGCAGCACCGGCACCAGCTCCGACCCGTACGACGCCGTCGTCTCCGCGTCGGCGGCGCTCAGCCGTTCGCCGATGCGCACCGCGTACGACGTCAGGAACGAGCGCCGGAAGCGGGGCGATCGGTCGAACGACCCCGGCTGGGCAGTGCCGGCCTCGGCCATGGCGCGGGTGGACTGGATCAGCAGCGACACGAACAGCAGCTCGACCTGGTCGACGTCGACCGGCGTACCCACCACGGTGGCCATGGCGAGGTCTTCCATCCACACGACTCGCGTCCGGTTGGCCCGACCGACGGCAGAGAGCAGATGCACCTTCTCCAGCGGGTACGGGCTGTCGACCAGCACCCGTCGGCTGAGCACCTCGATGGAATCGCCGTCGCCGACGTGCAGGAGCGCCTCGTCGATCGCGTGCCGCGTCATCATGGCCTGCGCCTTGGCGGACAGCGCCTCGGCCTCGGCCGCGAACTCGGTGGACTCGGCCTTGGCCAGCAGGGCACGGATCGTGGAGAGCACCTTGTCCCGGTTCGGGCCCGGCTCGCCTGGGGTTGTCGTCGTCCGGGGCGGGGCCGTCGCGCGGGGCGGATGCGGCGCCCTCTGCTCGGCCCTCCAGGCGGACGGCGGCGGCAACGTCCGGGCCAGTGGGGGCAGCTCCGGCAGCTGGGCGAGCAGGCGCAGAGCGCTGGTCCAGGCCGCCAGCGCCGGCACACCGGCCATCACGAGCCGGTCGACGGCCAGCCACTCAGGGCGCGTGGACCAGACGCCGATGTCGGCCGATCGAGCTCGCTCGGCTGCGGCGTCGAGCTGGTCCCGCCAGGCCAGCGGGGCGAGGTGGCCGCGGTCGGAGCGCCGGATCTGCTCGACCGCGACGTCGGCGGCCAGCGGGGCCGCCCACCGGTCGATCCGAGCGGCGACGTGGATCAGATCGCGGGGCTGCCAACCGCGCTCCCACTGGTGGCCAACGCGGCTGAGCAGGCGCACGCTGGCCACCTCGTCCAGCCGGTCGAGCACCTCCCTGGAGAGGCCGCTCAGCTCGCGCTCGACCAGGCGGGAGAAGCTGCTCGGACTGGTCTTGGTCGTCGCCCAGAACGTCAGCCGGTCGAGGAGGAGTCCGGCTTCGTGGTCCAGGTCCCGGGCACGGGTTCGGGTCTCGGCCCGCTCAGCCGTCGACCCGGCGTCCGCAGCCGAACCGGGATCGTCCTCCGCGTGGCGGCGACCACCGCGGTCGCCTCCACCGAACTGCCGCATCAGGTCGTCG
>DASQLI010000238.1:0-4196 GCA_035630075.1 Microlunatus sp. | reverse complement strand
GGTGGTCGACATCAACCTGGTCGGCACCTTCAACGTGCTTCGGCTGGCCGCGGCGGCGATGCTCGACAACGACCCTCTCGACGGAGACCGCGGCCTGATCGTGATGACGGCGAGCGTGGCGGCGTACGACGGGCAGATCGGCCAGGCCGCGTACGCGGCCAGCAAGGGCGGCATCGCCGCGCTGACCATCTCCGCCGCCCGCGATCTGGCGGACAAGCTGATCCGGGTGATGACGATCGCTCCCGGGGTGATGGAGACGCCGATGATGGCGGGCCTGCCGGAGAAGGCCCGGACCACGCTCGAGGCACTCGTGCCGCACCCGGCGCGGCTGGGGCGACCGAGCGAGTACGCCCAGCTGGTGGGTCAGCTGATCGCCAACCCGCTGCTCAACGGTGAGGTGATCCGGTTGGACGGCGCCCTGCGGATGCCACCGCGCTGACTCGGATGATCCGCACCATGCTCCAGGACAAGACGGCGGCGCCGACCGTGAGCAGCGCCGTCCGGACCCCGTTGGCCTGCAACAGGCCGGTGATGGTCGCCGCATCCTGACCGATGCGATCCAGCCGGTCGTGCATCGGGATCGCCCACAGCACGGTGCTGAGCAGCGAGCCGACTCCGCAGATGGCCACAGTCGCCGCCAACCGCCGAGACACGCCGGTCGGTCTCGTCCACGGGAAGGCGGCGCAGGCCAGGAACGTGACGAAGCCCGGGATGATCACCACGCCTGGGATCGCCGCGTTGTAGGCCAGGTGGTAACCGGGGAACTCCTCGGCGCTCAGCGCCCGGTAGAGCGGGTAGGACACGAACTGCGCCTGCCAAGCGACGCCGGTGGAGTAGGCCGTCAGAGCCGCCAGGGCGGCGAGGTTCCAGACCCTCCAGACAGGCCCCATCGAGCTGGTCGAGTCGAGCGTGCTGGCTAGCGACTGCTGGGTCATCGAACCGGTCCCTTCGTGCAATGATTGACTTGATCTATTCTCAATCTAATTTAGAGGTTGTCAAGTGAATTATCGGGCACCAGCGTCGTCGGCCCTTCGAGGGGCTCAGGGCACGGATGAGTGGCGGGCGTCGTCGGCCCTTCGACGGGCTCAGGGCACGAATGAGTAGGCGGGCGTACGAGAGCCCGATCCGGGCTCAACAGGCACGTGCGACGCGCGGCGCCATCCTGCGGGCCGCGGCCGAGCTGTTCACCGAACAGGGGTACGCGCGCACGAGCGTCGGCGCCGTGGCCGAGCGAGCCCGGGTCAGCGCCCAGACGGTCTACAACGCCGTCGGCTCCAAACAGGAGTTGCTCAAGGCGGCGTACGACGTCACGCTCGCCGGTGACGACGAGCCGGTGCCGCTGGCGGACCGGCCAGAGGTGCGGGCGATGTACGCGCTGACCGATCGAGCGGACTTCCTGCACGCGTACGCACGACTCGGACGCCAGGTGGCGGAACGGGTGGGACCGCTGATGCTGCAGATCGCTGCCGGTGCGGCCGGTGGGGACCCGGATCTGATCGAGCACGAACGGGTTACCGATACCGAACGGCTGGCCGGGACCGGGATGGTGGTCCAGCGGGTGGTGGAGCTGGGTGGTCTGGCGCCGGGGCTGAGCGTCGATCGGGCCCGGGACCGGATCTGGACGCTGAACAGCATCCAGGTGTGGGACCTGCTCACCAGGTCTCGGGGCTGGACCGGTGAGGCGTACCAGGAGTGGATCGGCGACCAGATGTGCGCGGCGGTCCTGGATCCGATCCACGGGCCTCGGGGTTGATCGACGGGCGGTCAGCTGCGCAGCGTGGGCTTCCCCTTGCGGGCGCGCAGGGCGTCGATGTCCAGATACTCCGGGGCCGGCTCCTCGCCCGCTCCGGGAGCCTCGTCTCCCTCTTCCCACGGGTCGTACGGCTTGTCCTCCTGGCCATCGGCGAAACCCATCGACGGATCGAACGGGTTGGCCAGTCCGACCAGGGTCTCCTCGGTGCTGACCGCCACCGCTTCGTCCGGCAGCTTCGACAGCACGGACATGATGTAGGCCTCGGCAGCGCTGTGCACGTCGACCTCGTGACCGGCCCGCTCGCTCAGGTACCACCGGTTCTCCAACACCTCGTGGTAGAACTCGGCCGGCTCGAGCTTGCCGCGCATCTCCGGGGGCACAAGAATGACCACCGGCTCGAACTGCTCCGTCAGCCACTGGTGGGCCACGATCGCCTCGTCGGCGTTCTGCTGGTGTGTGCGAGCCCGGTAGTAGTCCAGGTCGTTGAGCAGCCGGCGGGCCTGGTTCTCCTCGGTGTCCAGCCCGGTCAGCCGCAGCAGCCGCCGCGAATGGTGCCCGGCGTCGACCACCTTGGGCTGGATCCGGATGGTCGAACCGGCGAAGTCGGTGGTGATGTCCAGCTCGGCCACGTCGAAGCCGAGGGCGTTGAGCCGGCGCACCCGGGACTCGATCCGGTGCATCTCGCTGCCGTCGAACTCCTCGACGCCGGTGAGCTCGCCCCAGAGCTCGCGATAGCGGTTCTCGATCGCTTCGACCAGCTGCAGCGGCTCGAGGGACTCGTCCAACAGTCCGCCGGCCTCCAGGTCGCAGAATTCGCCGAAGAGGTTGGTCCGGGCGATAGTCAGGTCGTGCTCGCGCTGCCCGTCGGTGAGCTCGTCGTGCAGCTCGCCGGTCTCGGCGTCGACGAGGTAGGCCGCGAACGCGCCGGCATCGCGGCGGAACAGGGTGTTGGACAGCGAGACATCGCCCCACAGGAACCCACTGAGATGCAGCCGGGCCAGCAGCACGACCATGGCGTCGAGCAGTCGGTTGACGGTGTCCTGCCGCACGCCGCGGGAGAACAGGGACCGGTACGGCAGCGAGAACTGCAGGTGCTTGGTGATCAGGACCGGGTCGAGCGGCTCCCCGTCCGGGTCGAGGCGGTTGAGCACCACGCTGTCAGCCTCGACGGAGGGGATGTCGATCCGGGTCAGGTCGCGAAGCAGCCGGTACTCGTGCAGGGCCAGGTGCTCGAGCACCTCCTTGGCGGCGTACACCTCGGAGCCGACCCGAACGAATCGCACCACGTGCCGGGAGATGCCGCGAGGCAGGGCGACCAGCTTCTCGGCCGGCCACTCGGCCAACGGCGTCTCCCACGGCAGGGTGATCAGTCGGGCATCCGGCTGCGCTGACAAGAACCTCGGCACCGGCCCATCCTTGCACCCGTGCCTGGCTGTTCCCTAGGGATGTGACGGGGCGCACCTGGCCGGCCGGCTGAACGCCGACGGGCCCTCTGCCGCAGCAGAGGGCCCGTCAGCGCGAGCAGGATGCGCGTGTGCGCCTGGGGTCAGCCGGAGAGGCGATCCCCCGAATTCTGCGAGAACACGTGCACGTGGTCAGGGTCCACCGCGAGGCGGACCGTGGAGCCACGCTCCGGAGGAGTCCGCGACGAGATCCGGCCGACGATCTGCTGAGCGGTCAGCTGCTCGTCCTCGGCGAGACCGGACAGGGTGCCGTAGAGGTAGGCGTCCGCACCGAGCTCCTCGACCACGGCGACGTCGATGCCGATGCCGTCGCTGGTCTCGCTGAGGATGAAGTTCTCCGGTCGGATGCCGACCACGACGTTGTCGTCCCCGGCCTTGGTCAGCACGTCACGTGGCACCGGCACGACGTAGTCGCCGATGTGTACGCCGTCCTCGGCCGTCTTGCCCTCCATCAGGTTCATGGCGGGCGAGCCGATGAACCCGGCCACGAACAGGTTGCGCGGGCTGTCGTACAGGTGCAGCGGGCTGTCGACCTGCTGCAGGATGCCGTCCTTCATCACCGCGACCCGGTCGCCCATGGTCATGGCCTCGACCTGGTCGTGGGTCACGTAGACGGTGGTGACGCCGAGCCTGGTCTGCAGGGCTGCGATCTGGGTCCGGGTGGAGACCCGGAGCTTGGCGTCCAGGTTGGACAGCGGCTCGTCCATCAAGAACACCTGCGGCTGACGAACGATGGCGCGGCCCATGGCGACGCGCTGGCGCTGGCCACCGGAGAGGGCCTTGGGCTTGCGGTTGAGGAAGTCCTCCAGACCCAGCAGGTGGGCGGCTTCCTGTACGCGCTGCTGGCGCTCGGTCTTGGGCACCCCGGCCATCTTCAGGGCGAAGCCCATGTTGTCGCCGACGGTCATGTGCGGGTAGAGCGCGTAGTTCTGGAACACCATGGCGATGTCCCGGTCCTTGGGCGGCAGGTCGGTGACATC
>DASQLI010000237.1:0-3841 GCA_035630075.1 Microlunatus sp. | reverse complement strand
CCGGTCCGGCAGGGGCGGTGAAGGAACGGCCGCCGTCGTGGCTGCGGACCAGCCCTCGAGCGGTGACGCCCGCAATGACATTTGGATCGGCGGGGCTGACGGCGAAGTCGGCGATCGCCACGGTTGACCTTGTTTCCCACTCTTCCAGGTCGGCGGTGACCATGAAGTCGCCGGTCGAGAAGTCGTAGCCGTAGACCAGTCCGTGGCGGGCCTGCAATGTGTGGAAGTCCGCGCGGCCCTCCAGCGACCGGGTCGTCCAGGTCGCGCCGGCATCGGTCGACTCGATCAATCCGTTGAACGTCCATGGCTGCAGACGCGGATGACCACTGGCCAGGAAGTGGTTGGGCCCCACCACGATGAAACCGTCGTAGCCCTGAACCTGATGGCTGACCAGAACCGACGGTTGCTCCTGGGAGAGCTGGATGACGCCACGATGCGCGCCGGCGTACACCCTTCCGTCGGCCGGGTTCACCCCGATCCCATGGATGTGGCCGACATCGGCAGCCGACACCGGGTCTGCCGCGGTGCTCCCTCCAACGGACTTGACGGTGCTCTCTCCGACA
Source organism: Microlunatus sp. (assembly GCA_035630075.1). Classification (GTDB taxonomy): domain Bacteria; phylum Actinomycetota; class Actinomycetes; order Propionibacteriales; family Propionibacteriaceae; genus Microlunatus. Next base: position 3,278 of record DASQLI010000237.1, on the reverse strand, counting down.
GGCTTGATGCCCTCGCGGACCAGCAACAACCCGACCAGGAACAGCACGACTGCGGCCACGACCATCAGGCGCTGCCGGCCGCTGAACGGGCGGCCAGCGACAGCGGTCGCGACGGGACCGTCTGGGGCCGCTCCGTGCCGAACCTCGGATGGGGTGCGTCGGGGTCTGCCACAGCGAAACCGTATCGTGCAGACTAAGCCGCTCTCGCTAGCGTCCTACGAGGTGCAGCAGCGACCCGGTGGCTCGAAAGTGATGCTGAGTTGCCGAGTGTGGACGCGCGCGCGAGTCGGTCGCGTGCGCGTCGCCACCCACTCGGCCGCTTCGCGACAGAGCGGTGTGGTCAGGACGTCGAGTTGCCCGATGTGATCGACCGGTTGCCTGCGCCAGCAGCGTCCCTGGCACGTCGACGTTGCCCGTAGCGGGTGAGGCCGCGAGGCTTGTACAGGTTGAGGACGGCAACCACCACCAGCACGAGCAGGCCCAGGGCGGGATGCAGGACGTCGCCGCCAAGCTGCAGCACCGTCGCGTCGTCGGCGGTCCTGGCCACCCGGGCGGCAGTGGTCACGCTGGGCATGTGCAGGAGCAGCACCACCAGCGCCACGGTGGTCAGAACGAACGCAAAGATCACCCAGTAGTGCCGGACCAGTCCCCAGACGGTCCCGAGGGACATGACCAGGCCGGTGAGGAACGCCAGAACGGCAAGCGGGACGATCACAAGCCAGCCGATCAGCTCCATCGCGATCCAGGCGGCGCGGACGGTCTGCGGCTGCTCGCTCATAGCGGCCGCGATCCCCAGAGCCAGGTAGGCGACGACGGCGCCGATCCAGCCGACCGAGGTAATCACGTGCACCGCCAGCGCCGCCCGGCGCAGCGCCGGTGGCATGACCATCAGCGCGCCTGACCGGCCGTGGCAGCCAGGGTTGTCGGCACGGCCGGCGTATCGACACCCGCCATTGAGCTGAAATGGCGGCCGGGTCCGTGCTGCCCGCCGCCGATCAGCATCCCCGCGACCAGCAGCACGACCAGAACGGCGGTCACGATCAGGAAGATCTTCACCCACCGCGGCATGCCCGCCGGTGAAGGTCCCTGCTCGGACTGACTGCCTGGTGACGAAGAACTCACGGCCACCTCCCTTTACAAGACAGATTGTCACGTGTGTAGCGGTATGTCACGTTCCGGCGTAGGTTGGTGGTCATGCCGAAGCTGTGGACCGACACGGTGGCGACCCACCGGGAGGAGGTGCGGCAGGCGGTGCTGGACGCCGCCGGGCAGCTGGCGGCACGGGACGGGTTGTGGGCGGTGTCGATGTCGCGGTTGGCGGAGGCGGCGGGGATCGGCCGGGCGACGCTGTACAAGTACTTCGCCGATGTCGAGGAGGTGCTGGCCGCCTGGCATGCCCGTCAGGTCGCGGCTCACCTGGCCGACCTGGCTGCGGTGGCGGCCGGGCCCGGCGAGGCGTCCGCGAGGCTGCAGGCGGTGCTCGAACGCTACGCCCACATCTGCGTACAGCGGTCCCGGCATGGTGGTGACGTCGCGGCGGCCCTGCACCAGGCGCCGGGGATCGACGACCAGCACCGGCAGCTGCAGGATCTGCTGACCGGGCTGATCCAAGAGGCGGCGTCCGTCGGCGCGGTGCGCGCTGACGTGCCGGCCGAGCAGCTCGCCGGGTTCTGTCTGGCCGGACTCAACGCCGCCGGCACCGCGTCCGGTCCGGACGTGGTGGTGGAGCTGGTGTGGACGGCCCTGACCGCCGACCCTGCCAGCGCTGCCGACTCGGCGTGACCGTCGACCAGACCGGGCCAGTTCAGGATCGGACGAGGCGGGCGATCGCCTTGGAGGCTTCCTCGATCTTGGCGTCACCTTCAGCGCCGCCGAGCCGGGCGGCGTCGGCCACGCAGTGTTTGAGGTGGTCGTCGAGCAGGCCGAGGGCGACCCGTTCCAGGGCGGAGGTGAGGGCTGAGATCTGGGTGAGGATGTCGATGCAGTACTGCTCTTCCTCGACCATCCGGTGGATGCCGCGGGCCTGGCCCTCGATCCGTTTGAGGCGGGCCAGGTAGCGGCCCTTGTCGCTGATGTAGCCGTGGTGGACGCCGGTCGGCTCGGCGAGGTCGGTGTGGTCGGTGGTCATCGTGGATCTCGCTTCCCCGCGGTCGTGCCGGCGGTTCTCATTCGTGCGGTGTTCATTCGTGATGTGCTCATGGGTGTCCGACGCCGACTGTAGGGCGTTGCTCGGCGGTCGTGGGGCTGGTGGTGGGGACGATGGTGTCGGGTCGCAGGTCGAGGCGGCGGAGCAGTTGGGCATTGCCCGCGACCACGATGGTCGACAGCGACATGAGAATGGCGCCGACCGACATCGGCAGGACGAAGCCGATGGGGGCGAGGACGCCGGCGGCCAGCGGCACCGAGATCAGGTTGTAGCCGGCGGCCCACCACAGGTTCTGCTTCATCTTGCGGTAGCTCGCCGTCGACAGCTCGATCACCGACAGCACCGAGCGAGGGTCGTCACTGGCCAGGATCACCCCGGCCGAGGCGATGGCCACGTCGGTGCCGGCGCCGATGGCGATGCCGACGTCGGCTTGGGCCAGGGCCGGTGCGTCGTTGACGCCGTCGCCGACCATGGCGACCTTGCGGCCCTCGGCCTGCAGCTGCTGGACCTTGGTCGACTTGTCCTCGGGCCGGACACCGGCGAAGTACCGGTCGATACCGAGTTCGCCGGCGACGGAGGCGGCCACGGCCTCGGCGTCGCCGGTGATCATCACCACCTCCACGTTCCGGTCGTGCAGGGCCCGCACGGCGGCGCGGGACTCCTCCCGGATCTCATCGGCCAGCTTCAACGCACCGGCCACCTGCCCATCGATCAGCACGTGCAGGATGATCGCGCCCTCGCCGCGCCACTGCTCGACGACCGGTAGCTCGTTGGCGCCGTTGTGGTGCAGCAGGGTGGGGCCGCCGACCTCGACGTGGCGTCCGTCGACGGTGGCGGACACCCCGACCGCCGGGGAGGAGGTGAAGTCGGTCGCCGGCCGCAGCCGGAGCTGGCGGTGCGCGGCGGCGGTCACGATCGCCCGGGCGAGGGGGTGCTCGGAGTCGGCTTCGGCGCTGGCCGCCAGGGTGAGGAGCTCTTCCTCGTCGAGGCTGGTGGTGTGGAGGCCGGTGATGGTGGGCTGGCCCTTGGTCAGGGTGCCGGTCTTGTCGAACAGCACGGTGGTGACGGTGCGCATCGACTCCAGCGCGAGCCGGTCCTTGACCAGCACGCCGCCGCGGGCGGCGCGTTCGGT
>DASQLI010000236.1:0-2504 GCA_035630075.1 Microlunatus sp. | reverse complement strand
GCGCCGGCGATCGCCTTGCGGCCGAGGTCGATGGCACCTTCCAGATCGCCGCTGCGGGCAGCGACGACTCCGAGTGTCACTCGCGCCTCTGCTGTGCGCATCGGATCTCGGTCTGAGCCGTCGAGATTCGTGGAGGACTTCAGCACCTCGTTGGCGTGCGCTTCCGCCAGCGGGTCGTCGCCGAGTAGGCGGTAGCAGTCCATGGTGTAGAAGTCGAACTTGGCCGGGTCTATTACGAAGTGGTTCCGCGGGTTGTCCGGGTATGGCAAGGCATCGAGGAGCGTTCGACCGTGGTCGAGCGCGAGTTCGACCTCACGTCGGTCGCCGATCCGTGCCCACGCTTTTGCCCTGTGGGCGGCGAGCTGCACGGTCACGTCGTGGTAGGCACCGATGCTCTCGTGGCCGGCTTTAGCCGCTTGGATCGCGCCGAGGTAGTCGCCCTGGGTCAGGGAGTACCAGGCGCGCATCTCGTATGCCCATCCGATGATGTGGTTCCAGTCGGCTTCTCGTCCGAGCGATAGCGCGGCCTGTCTGGTGGCCTCGGCAATACGCGTCTGCCCCATGTCGAACTCGACGCAGCCAAGCAGGAGCGCCACCTGTCCGGCCAGGACGAGTACCTCCTGGTGCTGGGCCAACGTCAGTCGTCGTTCAAGCAACGTGGTGATGCGTTGAAGCCAGGTCAGACCGCGCACATGAAGCAGCTCGGCCGGCACTGCTGCGTAGTCGGTGCAGAGCTGATCGATCGCGATCTGAGTGGCTTCGAGCGTGCTGGCCGAAACGTCGGACGCCCGTAGCCGAGTGACGACTTCCAGGGTGTCTAAGCCGGTCTGCGACAGTAGTTCGGCATCGGCTTCTCGACTGGGCGGCCGCGGGAAGAGCGTCCCTGAGACGCCCATTCCTGCCCGAGGACGATGTCGGAGCTGTTACGGCTGGTGCACCGAAGCACATGGCGCACCCAGCAGCGGTCGGAGCACGCCTTCTTCGAGAGCGACTACCAGCAGACGAACCGGGCCTTTACCGGCTCTTCACGAATGAGGGTGTAGTTGTGGCCGGAAGCCGCCGGCCTCGAGCAGGCTTCTGGCGATGTAGTGGGTGAGGTTGCGGAAGCCGAGGGCTGAGCCGCGGAGGTGTTCCAGGCGGCCGTTCATGGCCTCGGTTGGGCCGTTGCTGGTGCCGGGGCGGTCGAAGTAGGCCAGGATGTCGGTGGCTCGCCTCTTCAGGGTCCGGCCGAGGGTGCGGAGTTCGGTGAGGGCGGCCGGGACGCCGGCACTGAGCGCGATGATCAGGCGGGTCATGGCGTGTCGGCCGGCCGCCCGGTCGGGGTGGCGGTAGGCGGCGATCATGCGTTGGTAGATGCCCCAGGTCGCCTGGACCTGAATGTGGTCCTCATCGCCGAACAGGGCGGTCAGCCGTTGCTGTTGGCGGTCGGTGAGCAGGTCGGCGCCGGTGTGCAGGGTGCGGCGGGCGCGGTAGAGCGGGTCGGTGCTGCGGCCGCGGTGGCCGTGCAGGTCCTGCTGGACCCGACGCCGGCAGCGGTCCAGAGCGTCGCCGGCGAGCCGGACGACGTGGAAGGGGTCCAGCACCGCCGTCGCCTCGGGCAGCTCGTGGCTGGTGGCGGTCTTGAAGCCGGTGAACCCGTCCATCGCGACCACCTCCAGGCCGTCCCGCCAGGCCCGGGGGCGCCCGGCGAGCCAGGCTTGGAACGCCTGCTGGGAGCGGCCCTCGACCATCGCCAGCAGCCGCGACGGGCCGGTCCGGTCCCGGACCGGGGTCAAGTCGATGACGACGGTGACGAACCTGTCACCCCGACGGGTGTGCCGCCACACGTGCTCGTCGACGCCGATCACCTGCACGTTGTCGAAGCGGGCCGGGTCGTCGAGCAGCACCCGCCGACCCTCAGCCAGGACAGCGCTGTTGGCGGTGGTCCACGACACCGCGAGGGCCTCGGCGAGACGAGCGACGCTGAGATGCTGACGAACCAGCCCGACCAGCGCCCACCGCAGCGCGGTGCGGGTCAGCTTCGCCCGCGGCCCCGCGGCGCGGCTGGTGTCCTGCCGCCACACATGCCCGCAGCCGGTGCAGCGGTACCGGCGGATCGTGAGCAGCAGCGTGGTCGGCCGCCACCCGAGCGGCTCGTGCGCCAGTCTCCTCGTGACGGTGTCGCGGGGTCTGCCCTCGCAGCCGCAGCGCCGGCACCAGCGGTCCGCCTCCTCGACCGCGTCGTCGGCGACCCGGCAGGCCAGCACCGCCCGATCCGGTTGCAGGTGCTGGCCGACCACCACCAGACTCAGCTCGTCGAGGCGGCAGAACGTCGTCACATCAGGGGTCGCGAAGGTAGCGTCAGGCACGTCGAGGTCTTCCTAGCTAGCCTTGAGCCTCTCAGGGATTTGTCATACGAACCCCCTCAAGCCATCGACCGCGGGCGGCTCGGGAGGAGAACGAAACATGACCGCAGCCGGTAACAAGGTCCAAGACCACTACGCCAGCGAGGGCATCGCAGCCCG
>DASQLI010000235.1:0-23851 GCA_035630075.1 Microlunatus sp. | reverse complement strand
CGATCGGTCCCGCCGCAACCTCGGCGTCGACCGACTCGACCTCGTCCAGCTGCACTGCCCGCCGTCCACGGTGCTGTCCAGCGATCAGGTGTACGACGCCTTGGACACGTTGGTCGACGAGGGCGCGATCGCGGCGTACGGCGTGAGCGTGGAGACCTGCGACGAGGCGCTGACCGCCATGTCGCGGCGTGGCACGGCCACCGTGCAGATCATCCTGAACGCCTTCCGGCACAAGCCGTTGGACGACGTGCTCGGCGCGGCTCACACCAACGGTGTCGGCATCATCGCCCGGGTGCCGTTGGCCAGTGGGCTGCTCAGCGGCCGCTACACGGCCGACACGACCTTCGCGGCCGACGACCACCGCAGCTACAACCGGGACGGGAAGTCGTTCGATGTCGGTGAGACGTTCTCCGGGGTGGACTACGTGACCGGCGTGAAGGCGGCGCAGGAGTTCAGCGGTCTCGTGGCCGACGCCGGCATCGATGCCACCCCCGCGCAGGTCGCGCTCGCCTGGGTCTGGCAGCAGCCGGGAGTGACCACCGTCATCCCCGGCGCCCGGTCGATCGAGCAGGCCGAGGCCAATGCCGCCGCGGGCGAGGTGCCGCCGCTGACCCCGGAGTTCCTGGCCGCGGTACGAGACATCTATGACCGGCACTTCCGGGCTCAGGTCCACGACCGCTGGTGAGCCTCGGTCCGGCTCCGAGGTCCAGCACCACCGGCGGGCGACGAGTTCGGGCACCCTGCTCGGTCTGAACAGTCGAGCACTGCGGAGCTGACGACCGCAGCCGACAAGCCGAAGGGACGACGGATGCGATCGATCAGCGCGACCATGAGCATGACCCTGGACGGCGTGGTCCAAGGACTGGGCCGGCCCGATGAGGACACCCGCGGCGGGTTCAGCCACGGCGGCTGGGGCACCCGCTACACCGACGAGGTGATGATGGCGGAGATGGGTCAGGCCATGGCCGCGCCCAGCGACATGCTCTTCGGACGCCGGACCTGGCAGGACTTCATCGGCGCCTGGGCTCACCAGAGCGACGGCAATCCGTTCACCGAGCACCTGAACGCGGTCCGCAAGTACGTGGTCTCCAGCACCCTCGACGACGCGGCTGCCTGGCAGAACTCGGTGCTGCTGGCGGGCGATGCCGTGGAGTCGGTGACTGCCCTGAAGGAAACCGACGGAGCGGACCTGGCGATCGTCGGCAGCGCCTCGCTCGTCCGGTCGCTGCACGCCGCCGGGCTGATCGACCGGTACGTGTTGTCTCTCCACCCGCTGGTGCTCGGTCAGGGAACTCGGCTGTTCGACGAGTCCTCGCCGCTCACCGAGTTCAGGCTGATCAGGAGCGTGGTCACCGGGACCGGTGTGATCATCGCCAGCTACGAGCGCGACTGACGGCGGTCAACCACCCGACTCCAGGCGCAGCGATGGACTCAGCCCCAGTTCGCCTCGTCCGTGAGGCAGAACGGATGGCCCGCCGGATCAAGCAGCACCCGCCAGGTCTCGCCGGGCTGCTCGTCGGGCGAGGTCGCCCCGAGATCGAGACAGCGCTGCTCCGCGGCCGCGATGTCTCCGGTCTTGAGATCGAGGTGGAACTGTTTGCTGCCGTGCTCGTTGGGCCAGGCCGGTGGCTCGTAGTCCGGCACCTTGCCGAAGGCGAGCAGCGCCCCGTCCGTCCCCTTCAGCATCGCGTACTCGTCCTCGACCATGGTGATCTCCCAGCCGAGCAGCTCGGACCAGAAGGTCGCCTCGACCCGGGGATCGGGACAGTCCAGATTCAGCATCCCGAGGGACACCTTGGTGGTCTCAGTCATGGGACCACTGTGCTTCGTCGTCGAGCTGAGCGATTGGACAAATCCGCCAACGGCATGGGACTAGTGGGGCGTGTTCGAACCACCCACAGAGGTCGACGACGCCGACATCCTGACCCTCGTCCGCGACCACTGGCGCAGCGACGCCGTTCGGGTGGAGCATCTGGCGGTCGGCTTCGGCGCCCACCACTGGCGGGTGGACGCCGACGGCTCGACGGTGCTCTTCGCGACGTACGACAGATTCCGGCAGCGTCACACGCCGGCCTCGCTCGAGTCGGCCTATCGGGGCGCGATCGAGCTGGCCGACGCCGGACTGGAGTTCGTGCTGGCCCCGATCCGGACCCGTACGGGTGAGGTGATCGTGCCGGTGGCCGCGGGAGCGCTCAGTTGCACACCCTGGGTCGACGGCGCCGCAGTCGGCGACGGAGCCGTGACCGACCCGGCGACGGCGGCCACGAACGTCACCGACCTGGCGCGGTTGCACGCCGCGACTCCGCCGGTCGGAATCCCGGAATGGCAGCCTCTGGTGCGAGCCGGCCTGGCTGAACGGTTGGCCCGCAGTGTGGACACGCCCTGGCAGTCGGGCCCCTATGGGGAGCCGGCGCGAACGGCGGTCGACGCCCGGCTCGCCGACATCGCTGACTGGACAGCGCGCTACCTGGAGCTGGCCGAGGCGGCCGACGACCGACCGTGGGTGGCGACGCACGGAGAGACGCACACCGCCAACCAGCTCAGCACCGCGGCCGGCATCCGACTCATCGACTGGGAGTCGCTGAAGCTCGCGCCCCGAGAACGAGATCTGACCACCCTGGTCCAAGCCGGCTACGGCGACCAGGTCGCCGCCGAGCTCGAGATGGTCGAGCTCTTCGACCTGGAGTGGCGGCTGTCAGAGATCGACGAGTACGCCAGCTGGTTCGCCGCCCCCCACACCGGCTCGGCCGATGACCGGATCGCGTACGGGGGCCTGCTGCAGGAGCTGGCTCGCGGCTCGTGGTGGCCGACCGGCTGACCGCATCGTCCGTGCAGAGCTCAGCTCTGACGAAGACCGTCACCGTCCGTTCGGTAAGCCCGCGGACAGGGCCGGGCCGGGGCTGGCGCCAGGTGGAACTCAAGCGGAGCGGCTGGAGCCACCGGCGATCACATAGGACCAGACCTCGCTGTGGGTGGCGACCGGCTTCGGAGCCTCGCCGCCGGCGCGCTCGGCGGCCGAGCGGTGGCCCTGGGCGAAGGACGGGGAGGCCAGCCAGGTCTGGAACGACTCCTCGTCGCGCCAGCGGGTGATGACGAGCCACTGCTCCCGGTCGTCGGCCGGCTGGAGCAGCTCGAAGCCCTCGAATCCGTCGGCGTCGTCGACCGCGCCCGCCCGCTGGGCGAACCGGTGGGCGAGCTCGTCACCGGTGTCGGCGGGCACGGTGATGGCGTTGATCTTGACCACGGTCATGGTCGAAGCCTCTCAGATCGACGAGGCGCTGACCCCAGCGGCTTGACCAGGGAATTCGTCGTTGGTGAAGGTGCTCGTACCTGGAGGTAGTGGTTGCCGCAACCGGTCGGTATCGCTACGGTAAGCGCTTACAGCAACCGCGGCCGCTGGCGGATCTGCCACGCTGAGCAGATGAGCGACGATGCGACGTGGGGAGGTGATCCAATGCCGAGGAGCCAGATCCGGAGTCGCAGGACCGCGACCTCGGGCCGGGCCACCATCTACTCCGTTGCCGAACGCGCCGGCGTCTCCATCGCCACCGTCTCCCGGGTGCTCAGCGGCGCGGCCGTGACCTCGCCCGAGGCCACCGAGAAGGTGCTCAAGGCGGCGCGCGAGCTGGCCTACGTACCGCAGAACTCGGCCAAGAGCCTCGCGTCCCGTCGATACCAGACGCACGCGGTGGTGATCGGGTCGTTGGAAGGTCCGTACTACTCCGAGCTGTTGATGGGGTACGAGGAGGTCGCCGCCCGCTACGACCAGGAGCTGTTGCTGGTGGTCGCCGACCGGCCCCGCCGCAACCGGACGCTGGCAGATCTGCGCGCCCGGGTCGACGGCGTGGTGATCGCACAGATGGATACCCCGGTCGACGAGATCGCCGCGCTGGCGAGACTGATCCCGGTCGTCCTCGTCGGGCGAACCGGGATCGACGGCTGCGACAGTGTGGTCAGTGAGAGCGTCCGCAGCGCCACCGAGCTGACTCGGCACCTGATCGACCGGCATGGCCGTCGCCGGCTGGTCTTCGTCGGTGATCCCGCCCAGGCTTTCGACGTCGCCGCCCGTCATGACGGCTTCCGCACCGCTCTCGCCGACGCCGGTCTCGAGGCCGCCCAGGAACCGCTCGTCGTTCCGTACACCGAGCGGGGCGGCGAGCGGGCCACCGACCTCGTCCTGGCGCTGGCGGACCGACCCGATGCGCTGGTCTGCGCCAACGACGAGGTGGCCCTGGCCCTCACCCTGGGTTTACGCGGCCGCGGCGTCCGGGTCGGCATCGACATAGCCGTGACCGGTTGGGACGACGTGACCGCAGCGCGCTACGTCTCGCCCGGTCTCACCACCGCGAGCCAGCCCGTCCGCGAGATGGGCGGCCGGGCCGCCGAGCTGCTGCACCGGCGGGTCGGGGGGCAGCAGGACCCTGGCGGCCAGCACGTGCTGCCCACCGAGGTGGTGATCCGGCAGTCCTGCGGCTGCGCTGGCTGACCCATCCTGGCAGTCGTGAGCCGATGTGGGTCTACCGCGCGGCGCGCCTCGTCGCCGACGGGTGTCGGAGCAGGGAGCCTGGGCCGTGTGAACGGGGAGGTCGGCGGGGCCGGCGAGGATCGACCGTCGTGGCAGCTGAAGCCGCTGATGGTGATGCTGCTGCGGCTGCTGGCCACCGTCGTGATCTTGTTGCTGATCTACTACAAGATGCCGGTGCGCCCAGGTTCGGTGTTGTCTGACCTGCCGTGGCTGGGCCTGGAGCTGTTGTTGTTCGCGGTCGTCGTCGGAGTCCAGGTGCCGCTGATTCTGCGGGCGAAGTACCCGGTGCTGCGCTCGGCCGAGGCGATGACCCTCACAGTGTGCTTCTACGTGATGCTGTTCGCGCGCCTCTACATGTCGTTCTCCGCCGCCGATCCGAATGCCTTCACCCAGGCGCTGGACCACAGCAACTCCCTCTACTTCACCGTGACCGTGTTCGCCACAGTCGGGTTCGGCGACATCACCGCGCTGACCAACCCGGTCAAGCTCGCGGTCACGGTGCAGATGCTGCTCAACCTGATCGTCCTCGGTGTGGTGGTGCGGCTGCTGTTCACTCTCGGACGCCGAGGCTTCGCCCGCCGGGCAGAGTCCTGAGCGTCGACTCCGGGACTTCGGGATCAGCCGAACACGTCGGTGATCACCGCGTACGCCTGCTCCAGGTGACCCCACTCGTCGGGATCGGGACCGTCGTAGACCATCGCCAACGGTCCGGCGTAGCCGGCATCGGCGAGGGTGGCCAGCGAGCGTCGGTAGTCCTGGACGTCCAGTCCGGCGTCGGTGACCCGGACCTTGGCCTGGCAGGTCTCCGCGAGGTGCGCGACTCGAGCCAGCTGCTCGTACTTGTCGGGTCCGCGCCAGTTCCCCAGGTCGACCAGGAACCCCACCCGGTCATCCGTCCGCTCGAGCAGCGCGATCACCGCATCCGCGTTCGGCAACAGGGCGTGCCAGTTCTCGGTGACGACCCGGAGGTCGGGGTGTCGTTCGGCGAGCCGGCTCAACACCGCCGCGCTGGCGTCGAGCCGGAGCGGGGTGGGCTCCGACTTGCCCGCCACGACCCGGGCACGGGGCGCGCCGAGGGTGGTGGCGACGTCGAGCCAGCCACTGATCCAGTCCTCACCGGGTGCGGAGCCGGTGGTGTCCGTCGGGTCACCGTCGTCGATGAGGAAGCACTCCAGGGCCACGTTCGCGTCGGCGATGGCCGCCTTGAGCTCAGCCAGGTAGGCCGCGTCGGTGCTCGGCAGGTAGAAGTGCGCGAGCTGGAACGCGCCATAGCCGCGTCGGGCCAGCTCGGCGGGAAGGTCGAGCAGGGCCAGCCCGCCTCCACCGCCGGCGCGTAAGCCACCCATCGGCATGGCGCCGGCGGCGACGAACGAGCCCAGGGTGCGATGCAGCGCCCAGCTGTGGACGGCCTTGGTCGGGTGCGTGGTCACGATCTCGACCCTAGCGGTGTGTCTCCCAACAGCTCATCAGATAGCGACGCCTGGGCATGCACCTTGCAGCGTCTCCTCGGTCGTGACACGTGTCCTGAGCCTGTCGAAAGGCGTGTTTCTGATGCGTCCTGAGCCTGTCGAAGGACGCGGTATCCCTTGCTGTCGGCCTGGTGATGCTCGCGCCGGCTCAGGCCAGGTCCGACCCGGTCCGGATCCAGGTGTCCGTCCGGGCTCGCAGCACCAGGGTGAGCATCCGCGCCAGCATGAAGCCGCCGTACGCCACCCACAGCCACACCAGGCCCGCGTCCAGCGCTCGGACGGTCAACGCCATCGGAACGTACGCCAGCAGCGAGATCACCCCGGCCAGCGCGAGGTAGCGCCCGTCACCCGCACCGATCAGCACGCCGTCGAGCACGTACACGATGCCCGCGATCGGGGTGACGAGCGCCACCACCAGCAGCACCTGGGAGACCAGCTCCTGCACCTGCGGGTCCGACGTGAAGACGCCGGCCACGAACTGGCCGCCGACCGCCACGATCAGCCCGAAACCGACGCCGCAGACCACACCCCAGCCGATCATCCGGGTCGTCATCGCCCGGCCGAGGGTGACATCTCCGGCCCCCAACAGCCGACCGATGATGGCCTGGCCGGCGATGGCGATCGCGTCCAGGGCGAACGCCAGCAGGATCCAGATCGAGTTGACCACCTGGTGGGCGGCCAGCATCACGGTGCCGCCGGCCGCGGCCACCACGGTGGTCAAGGTGATCGCCGTCTGCAGGGTGGCGGTCCGCGCCACCAGCCACACCCCGGTCCGAGCGGCGGCGATGATCCCGGCGGGATGGAAGCCGAGCGGTACGCCGATCCGACGGGCACCGCGGACCACGATCACCGCGATCACCGCCGCCGCGCCGGTCTGGGCGATCAGGGTGCCGATGGCCGAGCCGCGGATGCCGAGTCCGAAGCCGTACACCAGCAGGCCGTTCAGGGCGATGTTCGCCAGGTTGGTGGCGATCGCGACCTTCAGCGGGGTGGTGGTGTCCTGCAGTCCGCGGAGCACGCCGGTGCCGGCGAGCAGCAACAGCACCGAGGGCAGTCCCCAGACGGCCACGCGCAGATAGGCAAGCGCTGCCTCGCGTACCGGCGCCGACGGCCCGTACGCGCTCACGATCGCGGGCAGGGCGAGCTGGAGGACCAGGACCAGCACCACGCCGAGCAGCAGCGCCAGCGCCAGTCCGTCGACCCCGCCGGACAGCGCGGCGCGGCGATCACCCGCCCCGAGCCGACGCGCCACGGTGCTGGTCGTCCCGTACGCCAGGAAGATGCACAGCCCGACGACGATGCCGATCAGGTTCGACGCGATGCCGAGCCCGGCCAGCTGGTCGGTGCCGAGGTGGCCGATGAACGCCGAGTCGGCGATCAGCAGCAGCGGCTCGGTGACCAGGGTGGCGAAGGTGGGCAAAGCCAGGGCGAAGATCTCGCGGTCGAGATCCCGATACCGCTGGGTCTTCCTCAGACGGGCAGACATCACGGCCTTTTGGAGCTGGGCGGAGTTGTCCACAGGGGTTGTCCCCAGTGTGGACGAGTTACAGACGTGTCATTACCGACCTGAGGCGGCCGGTCAGCGGTGGGGACTACTTCCAGAGCGTGGCGATCCCGAAGGCGGCGGCCATGCCGCCCATGCCGATCAGGATGTTCCAGTTGCCGAGCGTGGTCATGAACGGAATCTGGGTGCCGGCGATGTAGTAGACGATCAGCCAGGCCACCCCGAGCAGTCCGACCGTGATGAAGGTCGGCGGCACCCAGCGTCGGCTGGACGGCGCCTTGATCTTCTTCGGCTTCGCCTCGGCCGCTGCCTTCTGCTTCTTCTTGCTCTCGGCCGACTTACGGACTCTGGACTCGGGCACGCTGATAACTCCTCGGGTGTCGAAGGGTTAGCGTAGTTCACTCGGTCGGCTCACCGGCCGGATCGAGCGGTACGAGGACGGAGGCGGGGTGCCACCGGCAGGCTTGAAGCGCGTCTGGCAGCGGGTCCGTCGCGTCCTGCTCCGGGCTCGCTCAGCGCAGCGGCGTCGAGACCGGCAGCGGACCCGGTCGGGCCGGCTGGCCACGACGACGGTGTGTGTGGTGGCCGGACTGCTCATCGTCATCAGCGCCTCCACCGCGCGTGGCATCGACCTGCGGCCCGGCCGCAACACCGACCTGGTCAGCCTGGTGCAGTCCGAGTCACGACGCAACGCCGCCCTGGCCGCCCAGGTCAGCCGGCTGCGCGGCGAGGTCGACACCCTGGCGGCAGCGCAGAGCGACGCCGGAAGCACCGAGGTCGCCGAGGAGCTGGCCGCGAAGTCGGCGCTCGTGGGGCTCACCCCGGTGACCGGTCCGAGCGTCACCGTGACGCTCAGTGACGCCCCCAGCTCGGTGGCTGCCGACGGGGTCGACCAGGACCTGCTGGTCGTCCACCAGCAAGACATCCAGGCGGTGGCCAACGAGCTGTGGCGGGGTGGGGCGGAGGCGATGACGATCCAGGGCCAACGGGTGATCGCGACCACCGGCATCAAGTGCGTCGGCAACACGGTGGTGCTGCACGGCATCCCGTACGCGCCGCCGTACCGGATCAGCGCGATCGGCAATCCGGCGAAGCTGCAGGCGGCGCTGGACAGCTCGGAGTACATCAAGATCTACCAGCAGTACGTCGACGCGTTCCGGCTCGGCTACGAGGTGACGGTGTCGTCGAAGTCGGATTTCCCGGGCTACCAGGGCTCGGTCGACCTGCAGTACGCGGCCGAGGTCGACGGGCCTCGCTGACGGCCGCGATGTCTGGCGACTGGTCCCCCTGCCGCATGGATCATTGACCAGAAGTCGCTCGGGCGACTACTGACCGACGCGCCCGTCGATGCGCTCACGCAGCAGGTCGGCGTGTCCACAGTGTCTCGCGTACTCCTCGATCCGGTGCACCTGCAGCTCGCGGACGGAGACCCGGTCCTCGCCGAGCCGCTCGCCCAGGTCGGCGTGGGCGGCCAGCGCCGCGTCGGTTGCTGCTTGTTCGCGGGCCAGGTCGGCGTACGCGCCGGCGACCACGGAATCGTCGGCGACAGCACCGTCGAAGTCGGCGTCGCCGGCACCGTACAGCTTGGGCTCCGGCTCGCCGGAACCGATCCAGTTCCGCCAGTCGCGCTCGGCTCCGGCCAGGTGGCGGAGCAGGCCGAGCAGCGACATGGTCGAGGGCGGCACCGAACGTCGGGCGAGCTGTTCGGTATCCAGGCCCTCGCACTTCATCAGCAGCGTCAAGCGGTAGTCGCCGAGATAGTCCAGCAGCGTGGGCAGTTCGCCGTCGGGACTGGGACCATGGGAGTTCCGGGGGTCGTCGTCCGGGTTCACCCACATGTCGGGGTAGACGGTCGCCTGCGTCCAGCGTTCGGGTTCGCTCCGCATGTCTCGTCATGCTGGTCCCAGCGGATGCGTTGCGCCACCGGTTTGTGGTGGCCGGCGTGGATGCCGCTGCGGAGGGTGCGCTGCACCAGGGACAATGGCGCACATGCCGCGCGCGAAGATCCTCGTGGTCGACAACTACGACTCGTTCGTCTACAACCTCGTCCAGTATCTGGCCCAGATCGGCGCCGAGGTCGAGGTCTGGCGCAACGACGACCCGCGGTTCGCCGGCGAAGCGTTCACGGCCGGCTTCGACGGGGTACTGCTGTCGCCGGGTCCGGGCACCCCGGAGGAGGCCGGTGTCTGCATCGACGTGATCAAGCGCAAGGCCGGCGAGCTGCCCATCTTCGGCGTCTGCCTGGGGCTGCAGTCCATCGGTGTCGCGTACGGCGGGGTGGTCGACCGGGCGCCGGAGCTGCTGCACGGCAAGACGTCGGTGGTGCACCACGACGGGGTCGGTGTGCTGGCCGGGCTGCCGGACCCGTTCACCGCGACCCGCTATCACTCACTGGCTATCGAGCCTGACTCGGTGCCGACCGAGCTGGAGGTCACCGCGACCACGCCGAGCGGGGTGATCATGGCCGTCCGGCACCGCACGCTCCCGGTCGAGGCCGTGCAGTTCCATCCCGAGTCGGTGCTCACCGAGGGCGGCTACCAGATGCTGGCCAACTGGCTCGCCATCTGCGGAGACACCAACGCTCCGGAGCGGGCCAAGGACTTCGCGCCGCTGATGAGCGCCCGCTGAGTCTGGTCCCGACGGCATGGCTCGGCCGATCGGGCAGCTCGGTCACCGGGTCGCACCGCTCGGGTGACGGAAACTCGCAGGTCACGGCCCGACACGCCGGTCGACACGCGGCTCAGGCTGCCAGCGATGCGGGTTTCCGTCATGTCGTCGCAGCCAGCACGCAGTTTCACGGCAAACGGCGCCCTGAGCCTGTCGAAGGGCACCTCCGCCGTCGGAGTCGATTCAGTAGAAGCCGAAGCGCGCCAACGGCTCGACCAGCTCCCGTTCCTCGTACGACAGGTGCGAGTTCATCGTGTCCGCGAGCAGGTCGACCGCTCGTCGCAGCTCGGGCAGTCCGTCCGGCCCGGACACGACCGCGACCAGGGCCTGATCGACCTCGTCCAGCACGCCCGCGATGACGTGGTGCTCGAGCTCGAGCCGATCGATCACCGGCACCAGTCCGGTGTCACGGCGGCGCAGGTGCGGGAACACGCTGGTGTCCTCGAGGGTGTGGTGGGTGGTCACCAGCCGGCAGTACGACTGGCAGTAGGCGCCTAGGGTCCAGTCGTTTTGTCGCAGGGTCATCGTGTTGATCAGACTGCGGGCCTGACCGGCGTCGAGGGTGCCGGCCTCGACCTGGGAGATCAGGTCGAACAGCTGGCCCAGCTCGCCGCGTAGATGGTCGTGGATGTCGATCAGGTGCTGGCCGGCCGCGCGCTCGTGCGCGGTCCAGGTCAACGGCTGTCCGGTCGCGGTGTAAGACGGCCGGGTCGACTCGTCCCAGGGCCGGCGGTCGCTGCGGCGAACCCCGTCGTCTGGGGTGGGGCGGGGCGAGTTGTCGGGTCGCGACGGTGCCGTGTCGACCTCGATCGGCCGCTCCGCCGGCTCTGCGTCCAGGGCGGAGTCCGGCTCGGTCACATCCTCGGTGTGGCCGGCACGTTCGGCAGCCACCAGCTCTCGGACAGCGGGCGCGATCTCCGTACCGAAGCGCTGCACCGTGCGGGGGTCGTCGCCGGTCACGATGAACGTGCTCATCCCGTAGGTCAGGGTCAGCTCGGCCAGCGCCTCGGCCCACTGGGGCTCGCTCGAGGGGTTGACGTTGTAGAGACGCCGGATCTCCGCGGGATCCCGTCCGGCCGCCGCGGCTGCCTCGTCGATCCGGGCGTTCTTCTCGGCCAGCTGCTCGGGCGGCACGTACGCCTGTGAGGGCAGCCAGCCGTCGCCGAGACGACCGGTCAAGGCCAGCATCTTGGGGCCGATCGCCCCGATCCAGATCTCGACGTCGTGAGCGGGTGCGGGACCGGGGTGGACGCCGGACGCTTGGTAGTGCACGCCGTCGTAGCGAAGGGAACGCGCCGAGGTGTCCCAGACGGCCCGGATGATCTCCAGGCCCTCGCGCAGCGCCTGCACCGCCTCCTTCGGCGTCCGCCGGGTTCCGCCCGCGGCGACGACGGCATCCCAGAACGCGCCGGCGCCGATCCCGAGCTCGATTCGGCCGTGACTGAGCAGGTCGAGGCTGGCCACGGTCTTAGCCAACACGAACGGTGGCCGCAGCGGCAGGTTGGTCACGTTGGCGGTCAACCGCAGGGACGTCGTCCGAGCCGCGATGGTGCCGATCAGTGCCCAGGCGTCCAGGAATCGGGCCTGGTACGGATGGTCCTGGATGGTGGCCAGCTCCAACCCGGCAGCCTCGGTCAGCAAGCCGAGCTCAACGACCCTCTCGGGTTGGCTCGCGTCCGGCGTGAGGAAGGTGCCGAACTGGAGATCCTGGCCATAGTCAGTCACAGGCGAATCATGCCTGGCCGGGGAACAGCCGTGATCTGAGCCGCGGGGCCGCCGTGGTCTGAGCCTGTCGAAGACTGTGGTCTGAGCCGGGGAACGGCGGGTGGTCTGAGCCACGGAGTGCCCTTGGTCTGAGCCTGTCGAAGACCGTCCTTCGACAGGCTCAGGACTCGGTCGCTCGGCAGGCACGGGACTCTCCTTCGACAGGCTCAGGACGTGATTATCAGCGCACGCCGCGTGGCCGGAACTGCACGCTGATCCGAGGGCCGACCGGCCGGGTCGTCTTGGGTACGGCGTGCTCCCAGGTGCGCTGGCAGGATCCGCCCATCACGATCAGGTCGCCGTGGCCGAGCCGGTGCCGGATCGTGGTGCCACCGCCGCGCGGTCGGAGCAGGAACTCCCGCGCCGATCCGAGGGAGACGATCGCGACCATGGTGTCCTCGCTGCGCCCGCGGCCGATCGTGTCGCCGTGCCAGGCGACGGAGTCGCGTCCGTCGCGGTAGAGGCACATGCCCGCGGTGACGAACCGCTCGCCCAGCTCGGTGGCGTAGTGCTGGTTCAGCGCGTCCAGCGCCTGGGTCAGGGTGTGATGCGGCAGCGGCTCATCCTCGCCGTAGAAGCGGAGCAGCCGGGGCACGTCGACGACCCGCTCGTACATCTGGCGTCGTTCGGCCTGCCAGTCGTTGTCCAGCAGCCGGTCGTACACCTCGTCGGCGCAGCCGAGCCAACCCGGCAGCAGGTCGACCCAGGCGCCGCGGCCCAGCTCGTGCCGGACGACCAGGTCTGCCAGCGGACCGAGTCCCGGCGAGTCGTCCAGCTCGAACAGGGAGCCCTGCAGGGCAGTCATCACGGACATACCCGGAGTGTACGTCTATTCGATCAGATGTTCTATAGCTCGTGCCCCGCTACGCGACTCAGGTCGGGGTGTCGCTCGGCTTTGGGACAGAAGGTGTGCTCGACGGTGGCGCCGTGGTCTGGGTCGGTGTCGGCGTGGGTGTCGGCGTCGGCTTCGGAGCCTTTGCGACCTCCAGCGCGATGGTCTCGCCACGCGCCAGCTCCGTCCCGGCATCGGGGTCCTGGGAGATGACCAGTCCCGCCGGTTGCTCGTCGGTCTCCACCTCGGTGAACCGCACCTTGAAGCCAGCCTCCTCGGCGTCGCTTTCGGCGCGGTCCCGGGTGACGCCGACCAGGTTCGGCACGGTCGACTCACCGGTCGCGTACGTGATCGTCACCTTGGTCGACAGCGGCACGGACGAACCCTCCTTGGGGCTCACAGTCAGCACCTCGCCGGCCTTGGCGTCGCCGGGCTCGGAGGAGGCGGCCTTCTGGTCGACCGATTCGAAGCCGGCGTCGTTGAGCCGATCCTCCACGTCGTTCCGGTCCCGACCGATCAGGCCGTCGGGGATGGTGCCGGTCTCCGGCCCCTTGTTGACCGTGATGGTGACCGCACTGCCGACCTCGACCTGGGTGTCGGCGATCGGGTCCTGCTGGGTCACCTGACCCTTGGTGTCGGCCGACCCGTTCACCGACCGCACCTCGGCTTTCAGCCCGACCCCCTCGAGCCGGGCCGTCGCCTGGTCCTCGGTGTAGGTCAGCACGGTCGGTACGGCGACCAACGCCGGCGCCACCGGATCGTCGGGTTGCATCCAGCGGTAGACGCCGTAGCCGATCCCGGCCAGACCGATCAGGACCAGGACCACGATGAGGGCGATCAGTCCGCCGCGCTTCTTGGGCTCCTCGAGGTCGTCGTCCTCCGGAGCCGGAGTGGGCACCGGCGCGACCACGCGCGTGGGGATGTCGGACTCCGTGGGTCGGGGCACCACGGCGGTCGCCTGCTGGCCGGCGAGGACCCGGGTGATGTCGTTCTTGAACTCCCGCGCCGACTGGTAGCGGTCTCCCGCGTCCTTGGCCAGCGCCTTCAAGGTGATGGCGTCGATGTCGGGCGTGATCTCGGGATCGAGCTGGCTCGGCGGCTGCGGCGTCTCCCGGACGTGCTGGTAGGCCACACTGACCGGGGAGTCGCCGATGAACGGCGGCCGCCCGACCAGCAGCTCGTACAGCAGGCAGCCCGCGGAGTAGATGTCGCTCCGCGCGTCGACGGTCTCGCCGCGGGCCTGCTCCGGCGACAGGTACTGCGCGGTGCCGATCACGGCGGCCGTCTGGGTCATGGTCGCCGAGGTGTCGGCGACCGCCCGGGCGATGCCGAAGTCCATCACCTTGACCTGGCCGGTGGGGGTCAGCATCACGTTCGCCGGCTTGATGTCGCGGTGCACGATGCCGGCCTTGTGGCTGTAGCTGAGCGCATCCAGCACCCCGACGGTGAGCTCCAGCGCCCGTTCCGGCAGCAGCTTGCGGCCCTCGCGGAGCACATCGCGCAGGGTCTGTCCCTCGACCAGCTCCATCACGATGTACGGGATGGACGACCCGGTCACCGGGTCGGTCTCCTCACCGGTGTCGTAGACGGCCACGATCGTCGGGTGGTTCAGGCCGGCGGCGGACTGCGCCTCACGACGGAACCGAGCCTGGAAGGTGGGGTCGTTGGCGAGGTCGGCGCGCAGCTCCTTGACCGCCACGGGTCGCCCCAGTCGGAGGTCGAGGGCGCGATGGACTTCCGCCATCCCGCCGCGGCCGAGCAGCTCACCGAGCTCGTACCGTCCCCCGACCAGCTTGGGCTGGCTCGTCATCAGGTCAGTCCTCTCTGTGCCTGCACCGCACCGTACCGGTTCGCACCGGACCGGCTTCGCTGCCGACCGCACTTCGCACGCCGACGCCGCGGCGCTCGCGGCTGCCTCGAGGTGCTCACTGCAGGGCCGCCTGCATCGTCGCCCTGGCGATCGGCGCGGCCACTCGGCCACCGGCGATGTCCTCGCGCGGGATGTCGGCATCCTCCACGATCACCGCGACCGCGACCTCCGGGTCGTCCACCGGTGCGAACGAGGTGAACCAGGCGAAGGGTTTCCGCTTGGGATCTGACTGTGCGGTGCCGGTCTTGCCGCCGACGGACACTCCGGAGATCTGAGCGGCCGACCCGGTGCCCTCGGCCACCACGACCCGCATCATCTCCTGCAGCTCCTTGGCGTTCGCCGGCGACATGGCCTGGCTCAGCTTCGTCGGCCTGGTCGTGGACAGCGGTTTCAGATCGGGTCCCTGCACCATGCTCACCACATACGGATCCATCACGGCGCCGTCGTTGGCGATGCCGGCGGTGACCATCGCCATCTGCAGCGGGCTGGCCGCGACGTCGAACTGCCCGATCGAGGCCAGAGCCAGCTGCGCTTGGTCCATGTCGTCGGGGAACTGGCTGGCCACCCCGTTCAGATCGGGCAGGTGGCGCGCGTTGAAGCCGAACTTCTGAGCCTGCTCGCGCAGCTTCTCCTGACCGACCTGCAGCCCGACGTTGGCGAACGCCGTGTTGCAGGACACCCGCAGGGCGTTGGTCAAGGTGGTTTCGGCGCCGCCGCAGTTGGTGGAGTTCGGCAGGTACGTCTCGGTGTTGGGCAGCTTCAGCCGGTCCGGGGACTTCACCGTGTCGTCGGGCTTCATCCCGTCCTCCAGCGCGGCGGCTGCGGTCACCAGCTTGAAGGTGGAGCCGGGCGGATAGATCTCCCGGGCGGCCCGGTTGGTGAGTGGCCGGTCGTTCTGCTCGGCCAGCTCGGTCCAGGCCTTGTTGGCGGCCTCGATGTCGTGGCTGGCGATCTCGTTCGGGTCGAAGGTTGGGCTGGTCACCATGGCGAGCACCGCGCCGGTCTTCGGGTTCAACGCGACCACGGCCCCCTTCTGGTTGCCCAGCGCCTCGGCGGCGGCCTTCTGCACCCGCGGCATGATCGTGGTCTGCACGCTGGCCCCCGAGGGGGCCCGATCGGTCACCATGTCGACCAGCCGGCGGACGAAGAGCGAGTCGTCGGTGCCGGCCAGCTCGGTGTTGTAGGAGTTCTCCAACCCGGTGCGGCCGTGGTCGTAGGAGTAGTAGCCGGTGATCGTCGCGTACAGCTCGTCGTCGGGGTAGACGCGCTGGAACTCGAACCGGTCGTCGCTGGGTTCGGTCTCGGCCATCGGCACCTTGCCGGTCGCCAGGATCGCGCCCCGGTCCTGGGCGAACTCGGCGTCGCGGGTGCGGCGGTTCTGCGCGTTCGCGTCCAGGCCGGCCTGCCGGAACAGCATCGAGTAGGTGACGTTACCGAGCAACAGGGCGAACATGATCATGGTCACGAAGGCGACCCGGCGAATCGGCTTGTTCACGCTGTTCCTCCGACAGCGCTCACGCAGTCTCTGCGAGATGTGCTCACGCTCTTCCTCCGAGAGTGCTCACGCGGGCCTCGCCATCAGCTGGGTGGTCTCCTGGTCGGGATCGATCTCCAGCGCGGTCGCGATCGGCCGGCGGGCGTGGTGCGAGATCACCATCAGCAGCCCGACGATGATCCAGTTGCAGATCAGCGAGGAGCCGCCCTGGGACATGAACGGTGTGGTCAGGCCGGTGAGCGGGAGCAGCCGGGTGACTCCGCCGATGATCGTGAACACCTGCAGCGCCAGCCCGAAGGCCAGGCCGGCGGCCAGAAGCTTGCCGAACGGGTCGCGGCACTGCAGCGCCGTCCGCAACCCGCGGAACACGATCAGGCTGTAGATCAAGATCACCGCCATCAGTCCCGTCGCCCCGAGCTCCTCGCCGATCGCAGCGGCGATGAAGTCGGACCGGGCCAGCGGGGTCAGTCCCGGCCGGCCCTCCCCCAGGCCGCGACCGAGCAGACCGCCCCAGGCCATGCCGAACTGCGCGTTGATCACCTGGTAGTAACGGTCGTAGTCGCCGAAAGGATCCAGCCAGGCGCCGACCCTGATCTTGACGTGGTCGAAGAGCAGGTACGCCGCGTAGCCACCGGCCGCGAACAAGCCGGTCCCCAGCACCACCCAGCCGGGGCGCTCAGTGGCCACGTAGAGCATCATCACGAAAGTCCCGAAGAACAGTAGCGAGGTGCCGAGGTCGCGCTGCGACACCAAGATCAACAGGCTGAACGCCCAGACCAGCAGGATCGGCCCGAGATCACGCGCCCGGGGCAGGTCGAGGCCCAGCACCCGCCAACCGGCGAGGGCGAGCACGTCGCGCTTCTCCACCAGGTACGAGGCGAAGGCGATCGCCAGCACGACCTTGGCCGCCTCGGCGGGCTGGAAGCTGTACGGGCCGATCTGGATCCAGATCTGGGCGCCGAACTTCTCCGTCCCCAGCCCGGGAACCAGCGGCAGCAGCAGCAGCACCAAGCCGACCAGACCGAGGGTGTACGTGTAGCCCTGCAGCGGCCGATGGTCACGCAGCACGGTGGCCACCAGGATGAACAAGATCACGCCCAGCGCGGTCCAGATCAGCTGGGTGCGTGCCCCGTCCAGCGGCGGGTCGTTGATCAGGTCGATCCGGTGGATCATCGCGATCCCGAGGCCGTTCAGCAGCACCACGCAGGGCAGCAGCACCGGGTCGGCGTACGGGATCCGCCACCGCACCGCGATGTGGGCCAGCAGCACCCCCACCGCCGAGGCGACGGCGAGGACGGTGAACCGCTCAGACAGCTCTCCGTTCACGTTGAGGTCGACCTGTGCGTACGCACCCAGGACCAGCACCAGGGCGAAGAGCAGCAAGAACAGCTCCGCCCCGCGGCGCTTGCGCGGGACGACGACCATCGCTGGATCGGTGGCCATGGCTCAGCACTCACCGGGCGATGGGCTGACCGAGGTGCTCGTGGTGGGTGGGCCGTTCGGGGTGGGCGTGGCGGAGACCGTGCTCCTGGGCGTGGCGGTGGCTTTCGGCGTGGTGGTGACTTTGGGCGTGATGGTGCCCTTGGGCGTGGCTGTCGGCGTCGGCTTGGGCGTCGGAGTCGGTTCGGCGCAGCGCGCCGCGGCCTGCCTGAGCTGGTCGACGGTGGCTCGGGCGGCCTCCAGGCCGGCGACCTCGATGCCGGCGGTGACCTGGGCCTGGTAGTAGGGCGGCAGGCTGGCCACCGGAAGCTGCTGCACCTCGTACACCTGCGACAGCGAGAGACCCGGGATGCTGTCGGGCAGTCCGGTGTAGATGGCGACCTGGCCGTCGGCGGCGCCGACGAAGTACTGGGTGCGGGTCCAGGCGTAGCCGGCTCCCAGCCCGGCCGCGGTGATCAGCAGCACCGCCAGGCCGACCAGCAGCGTACGGATGACGCGGCGCTTGGCCGGTGGGCCGGGCGCATACCGGGCCTCGTCGTCGTCGACGGTCGGTCGGGTCGGCGCGGTGGCCGACTTCGGAATGGTCGACTGCTCGCCGTCGTGCTGGTCGCTGACGTCGTCGTTGCCGAAGCCCGGGACGACGGGCGAGCGACGGGCGACGACCGGGATCTCCCGCTCGGCCGCCGCCCCCAGGACGGTGCCGGCCAGGCCCCCGCCGGCCGCACCCGCGGCGCCGACAGCCGTGCGGACCGCGGTGTCCTGGTCGTCGGCCGAAACCGAGGCCTGCGCACCCGCAGCGGTCGTGAGGGAGGCGGGGCCGGGCAGCACCTCGGCCAGCAGCACGGTGATGTTGTCGATCCCGCCGGCCGCCAGGGCGGCTTCGACCAGGTCGTCGACCGCGGACTCCAGGTCGGGCGCGGCCGCGAGGTCGGCGATCTCGTGGTCGTCGATCATGCCGCACAGGCCGTCGCTGCAGAACAGGACCCGGTCGCCCGGTCGCAGCTCCACGGTGGTGAGGTCAGGATCGTTCGCCGGCTGGCCGTTCAGCACCTTGAGCAGCAGCGAGCGGTGCGGGTGGTAGGCGGCCTCCTCCAGCGAGATCTTGCCGTCGTCGACCAGGGACTGCACCCAACTGTGGTCGTGGGTGAGGCGTTCCAGCCGGCCGTCGCGGAACAGATAGGCGCGGCTGTCGCCGATGTGGGCCAGGGCCAGCCGAGCACCGTCGAACAGCGCACCGGTGACGGTCGTGCCCATCCCCTCCAGGCTGTAGTCGGCTGCCACCAGGTCGGCGATCCGGGAGTTGGCCTCGCCGATCGCGGCGGCGAACCGGCCGAGCAGCGGGTTGTGGCCGGCGGGTCCCTGCTCGGGTGCCTCGTTATCGGCTCCGGCCGAGATGACGACCGTCTCCTCGGTGCCGCTGGCGCCGTCGCCGGCCGGCGCGTCAGCGCCGGCAGCGGTGACCGGTTCGGGCGTGTCGAGGTGCTTGATCACGTCGATCGCGACCGCGGAGGCCAGGTCGCCCGCGGCGGCGCCGCCCATCCCGTCGGCGACGACCAGCAGCTGCGGGCTGGCGTATCCGGAGTCCTGGTTGTTCTTGCGGACGAGGCCGACCTCGGACCGGGAGACGACGCGGAGGTGCAGTGGTGGATCGGGCGAGCGTGGATCGGGCGGGGGAGTCACCTGCTCACACCTCCAGCTTCAAGACCGTCTTGCCGATCCGGATGCTGTCGACCAAGGAGACGCTGGTCGGGGCGGTGATCCGCTGGCCGTTGACGTAGGTGCCGTTGGTCGAGCCCATGTCTTCCACGTACGGCCCTTGTTCGGCGGCGACCAGGCGGGCGTGCCGGGTGGAGACGTAGTCGTCGTCCAGGATCAGCTGGCAGTCCGAGCCGCGGCCGATCATCACCAGACCGTCGGCCAGGCTGGCTGACAGACCCGCTTGCGGTCCCTGCACGATGGTCAGCTTGTGCGGCTGACCCTTCTTCTTGCGACGGGAGTTCTTGGCCGGCGCCGGCTCCTCCAGCGGCTGTGGCTCGTCGGCCGGGCTCGGCTGCGGCACCGTCCGGCCGAACAGGTCGCTGCGGATGACCGAGACCACCGAGAGGATGAACAGCCACAGCAGCGCGAGGTACAGCACCTTGATCGCGGTGACAGCGAGCTCGGACATGGGGATGGCGCCTCAGCGCCCGGACGGCGCGTGCACCAGCATCCGGGTGGAGCCGATCTCGATCCGGGTGCCCTCGGTCAGCGTGGCCTGCCGCACCTTGTGGCCGTTGACCGTGATGCCGTTCGTCGAGCCCAGATCGAGGATCTCGGCCTCGAGGGCACCGGCCCGCTCGTGCACCCGGATCTCCGCGTGCAGCCTGGAGATACCCGGGTCGTTGATGCGCAGGTCGGCGTCGGTGCCGCGGCCGATGTTGAAGCCGGGTGGGCTGATCGGGTGCCGCATCCCATTGACCTCCAGCACCAGCTCGGTCCGAGTGGCGGCGGGTCGGTAGAGCTGTTCCGGGGCGCTCTCGGCCGAGCGCGCGGAGTAGGCGGACGCGCCGGAGTGGGCGGAGGGCCCCGAGAACGCGGAGGGTCCCGAGAACGCGGACGGACCCGACTGGCCCGAGGGAGCCGATCGGGCGGACGCCGCCGATGACGCCGATGACGCCGAAGGGGCGCTCGCCGACGCCGGCGGAGTGGTCCTGCGCTTTCCGGCGGGGGAACCCATCCCCTCGACCGCTTCGGAGCTGACGGTGAACCGGCCGGTCGGCAGTGCGGTGTTCTGGTCGAAGTGGATCCGGATCGGTCCGTTGAACACGTACCCCATGTCGCGCGCGTGGGCCTTCACCTCGCCGGCGAGCTCGGCGATCAGCGTCTTGCTGTACGGGGTGAGCTTGGCGTAGTCGTGCTCGGACAGGCCGACGGCGAACTCGTTGGGCACCAGGCGCTTGTCCCGGGACAGCAGCTTGGCCTCGGCGTCCAGCTCCTTCTGCAACCGGGCGGCGATCTCCACCGGCTGGACGTCGCCTTTGAAGGCGCGGGCGAAGACGCCGTTGACCGCGCTCTCGACCTTCTTCTCGAACTTGCCGAAGATGCTCACGTCGCCTCCTCCCTGGATGTCGCCATCGGCGCTCCGATGTGCGGTTGCCGCCTGTCGTACGCGTCCTCGTGTCCGCGGCACACCGAGACCACAGCCTCGGCATGGTGGATCAGCCTAGATCGTATCCAGCGGAATCCGGCGAACCCGGCGGAGAACGGGGGGCGAGGGCACGGTTCGGTCACAAGGTGGCGGCTCGCGTGGGCTTGCTGGCCCGCTGAGTGGTCTCCGCGCGGTAACAAGGCCGGCTCGCGCACACTCTGCTTCAACCCACGTCCTGTGGAACATGCGTGAGGGCAGCGAGAAGTGCGTCAGCCGCCTTGCCTGGGGTGGGCCCGATCGCCCGCTCTAACGGATTCGATCCCACTCCTAGGGCGTGCTAGCCTTTCCCGGCGGTTGCCCCGGGTGGGCGATTGACGCGCGAGTGGCGGAACGGCAGACGCGCTGGCTTCAGGTGCCAGTGTCCTCAGGGACGTGGGGGTTCAAATCCCCCCTCGCGCACACTTCAGGTGACGGCGAGGCGATCTCGACGCCCGCCGACCGGCGAGATGACAGACACGCAGCGATCACGGCTCTCCGCAATCCGCGCTGAGCGACGACTCAGCACAGTCACGCACGACGAACTCCGCTCGCGCGCGTCCGGCAACTCGTGCGCGGCCGAGCTCGTCGTACGTCGGCCGGTGTCACAGCCGGATCTTCAGCACCTGACCGTCGTCCTTGGCCACCGAGCCGACGGTCACGTACGCATAGTCACCCTTGAGGGCGACGCCGTACGGGGCGAACAAGTCACCCTTGATGGTGGTGTGGGTGCTGCTGCGGGGCGTGACCTTGACCAGCGACCCCATGGGCGGTTGATTCGGAGGCGTGTTCAGCAAGCCGACCGTCGACAGCTGGACGGCATAGAGGCTCCGTCCGCGGAAGGCCAGGTCGGTCACGTTGGTCAGCCCGGAGGCGTAGATCGTTGTGTTGCCGGTCCGCGGATCCACGCGGTAGATGTTCGCCCGACCCGGGGGGAACGGGAAGCCGGTCAGCTGGCTCACGTAGTAGGCGCCGTCGTGGCCTTTGGTGGCCACCGAGGTCGGCACCTCCTGGAAGGGCATCATGCCGTCGTCGGGCGCGGGCGGTGGGGGCGGTGGAATGAACGGCGGCCGCTCGGTCGTCCGCGTGGTGGGGAACACCGCCACCAGCCGGATCCGGCCCGACGGTCTCACTGACAGCACGGTGTTGCCACCGGCGTCGGCGACGACGTAGCGACCGCGATCGACCAGGAAGCCGACCGGGTTGCTGTCCACATCGTCGACCGGGTTGCGCCGCGCCTCCCAGGCAGCCAAGTCCGCAATCGTTCGGAAGGATTCGCCGTTGGAGGTCTGGATGAGCTTGCCCAGCTGCCGCCGGCCGGCGGGCGGCAGGGTGGCCCGCGTGTCGGGTGTGCCGCCCAAACCCATCGAGATGACCAGGCTCCTGCCGACGGCGGCCACGTCCGCTGGACCGGTGGCCGATCCGCCGCCTTCTCCAGCCAGCGACGCGAGGCCCGTGACCACTCGAGACTGCCGACCTCGAGTGGAGATCTTGGTGATCGCCCCACTCGTGCCGAAACAGATCTCGGCGGTCGGGTCCTCTGGATCGGGCAGACAAGGTCCCGCGCCACCCTCCCCGGACTCGGCTACGTACAGATCACCCGAGCGGCTGAACGAGAGCTGGCGTGGGTTGTCCAGCTCGCTGGCGATGGTCGTCGTCGTGCCCGTTCCGCCTCCGTGATCACGACCGGCACTGGCCGGTGGCGTTCCCACGATGGTCAGTCCGAGAACGGCCGCCGAGGTGAGAGCGGCGAGTGAGAACGTGCGAGTGCGACGCAGCATTGAGGGTCCTCCCCGAATAGGACGCTGTGAACTGGCTCACAGTCTGCTCCCAGGTTCGTTCCGGTGGGAAGCAGGTGGCATGGGGATATTCCCCACTAGTGCTGGGTTCGTGGTGAAAAGGATTGACCCATTGTGTTGACCCTGCGCTTACGGTGATCTCGGATGAGTTGATCTTGGTCGGGAGCTTGATCTTGATCGGTGGACGTCAGCTCGGACTGGGTGACGCACCCGGTGGACGTGGCGATTCCGCCGGATCCGGCGGCGGATCGGGTGGATCGGGTTCGTCAGGAACGCCGACTTCGAGTGGAACCTCGAGATCGAGGGGTTGGTGTGGGTCCCAGTTGCTGATGCTGATCCGGTGGTTCATGACCGGGCGTTGGTGTGGGTCGATCCACTTCGGTGGGATCCAGACGGGCAGCCCGTCGTTGTTGATCTGGCACTGCCAGCCGCGTTGGGTGAACTGGTGGTGGTGGAAACCGCAGACGAGGGTGAGGTTGCCGATGTTGGTCGGGCCGCCGTCGTACCAGGCGATCACGTGGTGGCGTTCGCACCATTGCGGTGCGACATCGCAGCCGGGGAAGGAGCAGCCTCCGTCCCGGGCGATCAACGCCAAGGTTCGGGCCGGGGTGGCGATCCGGCGGGTCCGATACAGGTCGAGGACGGAACCTTTGTCGGATTTCAGACAGAACGCGACCTCGGCCTGGTCGGCGAGCCGACGCGCGGTCGTTGCGGACACCTGTGATCCGTCGGCGTAGGCGCCGACCCCTCCGCGGACGGTGGTGAAGTCCTGCCAGGACATGGTGATGATCAGGGTGGTCGGGGTGCCGCCGGTCGCGGGCAGGTCCTTGCTGTTCAGGGTCCGGTCGAGGATGTCCTCGAGGGCGTCGTGGCGGCGTTGCCCGTGGGTCCGCTCGTCGTGCTCGACCTGCTTGCTGGCTGATCCATCGGCCTGACCGTCGCAGTCGTCGGGGTTGAGGGTGGTGGTGTGGGGTTTCATCAGCGGGCCGAGGAGGGCGGCGAGCTTCTGCCCGGCCTCTGGGGTGAGTCGGAAGTCACCGGCCCAGGAGCCGTCTTGGCGTTGCTTGAGGTGGAAGAACCGGCGGAGCCGGTGCTCGGCCTCATCACTGGGCAGGATGCCGTCGGGGTCGATCGCCTCGATCAGCTGGCGGCGGCCCGATCCAGGTCCTGGTAGCCGAGCTTGTCGGCGTGGTCGACCAGGAAGATCTCGCCGGCCTCGACCGCGTCGGGGTCGCAGTGCTTCACCTTGCCCAACGCGGTGTCGATCAATGACACCTGCTCCGGTGTCACCTGCCCGGCCCGTTGCGCGGCGGCCAGATGCGG
>DASQLI010000234.1:0-2116 GCA_035630075.1 Microlunatus sp. | reverse complement strand
TGTTCTGGTTGCTCATCGTCGGCCTGCTGCTGCACGGAATCTGCTACGACTTCTTCTTCGTCGCCGGGCAGATCTACACCAACAAGTTCGCCGGAGACCGATTCCGCAGCTCCGCTCAAGGGCTGATCACGTTGGCGACCTACGGAATCGGGATCCTGATCGGCTCCTTGGTATCGGGACCTATCGTCGACTCCTTCGCCACCGCGGATGGGCATGAGTGGCGACAAATCTGGATCATCCCAGCCATTATCGCTGCGGTGGTGCTCGTCTTGTTCTTGCTGCTCTTCAAGGACAGAGAAACTCCGGCAGACGCTACCGTCGGCCTGGAGTCCGAATTGACGACCTTAGAGGCTCCGGGGACTTCGCTGCCCATGCCGAGGGGAGCAGAGCAGGAGCGCCGGCGCTCGTGAGCGCCAACTCGAAGCGACCGTGAGCTCCACTGCGCGGCACTCGCATCAAAGCCGGCATGGGTCGGTGGCGTGCGTGGGTCGCTAGGCACGTAGCGGGTCGAGGTTGGGTGGGTTGGTGGTTCGGTCGGGTGCGCCGGCGACGGCTCGCTCGGGTAGCCAGATGACGAAGGTGCTTCCCGGGCCGGGGCTGTCGGCGAGGACGAGGCGGCCGTCGTGGCTTTCGGCGATCTGCCGGGCGATGGCGAGGCCGAGGCCGGAGCCGCCGGTCTCATCGGTGGCGCCGCGGTGGAAGCGTTCGAACACCTGGGCGCGTTCGTCTTCGGCGATGCCTGGTCCTTGGTCGCCGACCGCGGCCCAGGCCCAGCCCAGCAGGCTGCCGACGCCCACGGTGATCTGGCTGCCGGAGGGGGCGAGTCGCACGGCGTTGGACAACAGGTTGGACAGCGCCCGATTGAGCGATTCCGGGTCGGCGTAGACCAGCGGTCCTGACGACAGCCGGAGGTCCAGCTGCAGGGCGCGTTCGGCGGCGAGCAGCGTGTACTCCTCAGACGCCGCACGGGTCAGGCCGGCGAGGTCGACCTCGCGGTCCACGAAGGCGGCCGAGCGCTTCCGGGCGGTGGCGAGCAAGTCGTCGAGCAACCGGCTCATCCGGCCGGTGGCTCGGGTGACCACGGCGGCGGCGTCCCGCCGCTCGACAGGGGTGGACTGCTCGTTGCCCAGCACGGCCTCGACGTTGGCCTGGATCACCGCCACCGGATTGCGCAGCTCGTGCGACACGTCCTCGACCAGCGTTCGCTGCGCCTGAAAGGCCCCGTCGAGTCGACCCAGCATGTCGTCGATGGTGTCGGCCAGGGTACGCAGTTCGTCGCGCGGCCCGGTGGCAGCAATTCGGCGGGAGAGGTCGGTGGCGGTGATCTCCCGGGCGGTGGAGGTGATCTGCTCGACCGGGCGGAGCGCTCGGCCGGCTACCCACCAACCGATCGCCAAACTGAGCCCGAACATGATCACCAGCGCCGCGATCGAGTAGTCCCGCAGCGTCTGCAGGGCAGTGAAGTTCACCGCTTTCTGCACGCTGGCCAGGTCAGCGGCCTGGAACTGCTCCCCCGGCCGGTAGACGATGGTGCCGTCGGCCGAACGCTCGAACTTCTTCACCGTGACCGGGTCCAGCGGCGCAGCGTCGATGGTCGAGGACAGCGCGAGGTAGACCCCGGCCAGCAGCAGGGCGGTGATGCCGAACAGCAGTGCGGAGTAGGTCAGCGCGAGCCGGACCCGGACGGTACGGAGCCAGGAGGGCAGCCGGCTGGTCATGGGGTCATTCCGGCTGGCGACTTCTGGTCCGCACGGACGTCGCGCAGCCGGTAGCCCCGACCGATCACGGTCTGCAGCAGTTGCGGCTCGTCCGCCACGCTCAGCTTGCGGCGCAGCGTGCCGACGGTCACGCGTACGGTCTGGGTGAACGGGTCGGCGTTCTCGTCCCAGACGTGCTCGAGCAGTTCTTCCGACGACACCAGGTGGCCGGGGCGGGCCAGCAGATAGCGCAGTACGGCGAACTCTTTCAGGGTCAGATTCAGCTCGCGCCCACCGCGGTGGGCCAGCTGACGCGCGGCGTCCAGCCGGACGTCCCCGACCGTGAGCACCGACGATGCACCGCTGGCTTCGCGGCGCAGCACCGCTCGCAGCCGGGCGGTCAGCTCCGCGAGGGCGAA
>DASQLI010000233.1:0-8523 GCA_035630075.1 Microlunatus sp. | reverse complement strand
GCCGGGTTCGCGCTCCTGATCGCCGGCGGCGCCGCGTTCTTCGTCAGCGGACCGCTCCACCCCACGGGAAGCGACGCGGGCGACAAAACCGAGCAGCTGCACTCGATGCTCGTCGACACCGCGTGGTACCCCGCCCACCTCGTCGCGCTGCTGGGTTTCGCCTGCGTCGCCGCCGGACTCCTCACACTCAGGCGCAACCCCGTGATCAGCGACCGTCTCGGCCGGCTGCTGCCGATCAGCGCGGCAGTCGGCGTCGTCGCCGCGCTCGGTGCCGTGATCCACCTCTTCGCCGCCACCCAGGCCGGCGAGATCGAGCATGGTGGTACGACGCCACTGGTCGCCGCCTTCATGGGTGTCGAAACCATCGTCAACCCCGCCTGGGGTCTGATGATCGCCACACTCGCCGTCGCCGGCGGCCTCACCCGCACCCTCGGCAACAGGATCGTCCTCCCCCTCGGCCTGCTCGGCGGCCTCGCGTTCGCCCTCGCCACCGCCACGATCGCCTTCGTGGACACCTTCGACCCGCTGTTCCCAGTCGCCGGCCTGGCCGGTCTCTGGCTGGTCACCACCGGCATCATCGGCCTCACCCGCAGGCCACCTCAGATGGCCGACCAGGCGCGGCGCCCGCCAGTCACCCGAAGCGATCGGTCATGAGCACTCGAACCGTCCTCGTCACCGGAGCCAGCCGCGGCATCGGCCGCGCCATCGCCGTCCGCCTGGCCCGCTCGGGCTGGCAGGTGTACGGCGGGGTCCGCACCGACGTCGCCGCCAAAGAGCTTGCCGCGGAATCCGATCTGATCACCCCGGTCGAGCTCGACCTCACCGTTCCCGAGCACCTGGCCGCGCTCGACCGCGAGCTCCCCGAGCGGCTCGACGCGTTGGTCAACAACGCCGGCATCGCGGTCGCGGGCCCGCTCGAGACGCTGTCCCGGGTCGACATGCACCACCAGTTCGACGTGAACCTGATCGGGCCGCTCGCGCTGACCCGGACCGTGCTGCCCCGGCTGCGCCGGGCCCGAGGTCGGGTGGTGTTCATCTCCTCCATCAACGGCCGGGTGTCGTTCCCGTTCACCGGGATCTACAACGCCTCGAAGTACGCGACCGAGGCAGTGGCCGACTGCCTGCGCGTCGAGCTGCGCCCCTTCGGTGTCCAGGTCGGCCTCGTCGAGCCGGGGGTCATCGACACCGACCCCTGGCACGAGATGGACCAGCTCATCGACGAACTCGAGGCCGGGCTCGACCCCCAGCACCAAGCGCTCTACGCCCCACACTTCGCCGGCGAACGCCAGCTGATCGGGAAGATCCGCAAGAACGCCAAGCCGCCCGAGCGGGTCGCCGCCGCCGTCGAACGCCAGCTGACCAGGCGACGGATGCGGCCCCGCACGCTGGTGGGCGCCGACGCCCGGTCGATCCTCGTGATGAAGGCACTGCTGCCGACCCGCGGCCTCGACACGGTCTGGGCGCAGGGCATCGAGGTCGAACCCAAGGAAGGAGTCACGCAATGAGGACTCGGTGCGCCGCCATCCTCGCGGTAGCCTCGGGCTCGTGTTTCCTGCTAGCTCCCGCGGCGCAGGCTGACAGTCCCGCCCGTGAGCGGGAACTCACCTGCTCCGATGGAACCGTGTTCACCGCTGAACAGGTCAGACACGGCAATGGTCGCCCTCCCAGCGTCTGGCGGGCAGTCACGCCTGGCGGAGACCCAGTCGCCTTCGTCTTCCACGCAGCGACCGTGACCGCACCGGACGGAACTGTCGACGAAGCCGAGACCTGGGACCATACCGCGGGAGTACGCCTGAATCACCAGCTCACCACGTGCAGCTTCGTCATACCCGTTGGCCCACTGACCGGTTATCGGGCCGATTTCGTCGGCTACTTCGTCCCTACCGTCGGTTGAAACACAAGTGTCCCGAATTCACGACTGGAAGCGTCAAGTCTGGCTCGTGACGTAGGTCACTGACCACCTGTGGAGTCGGCGTGTCCGAGCGCACCGCGCTCAAGGACGTCCTCGCACTCGAGAAAGCCCAACAATCGCAGCTGCGCTGCTCCGCGCGGAGGCTGTTCGCACCTAGGAAATCCCATCAAGAGGAGGACCCATGACCATGACCACCATCCACGTCCGGCCCGGAGAAGGCCGGCACTACCCCATGATCGACGGCGACCACATCGCGAAGGCTGCCGTCCAGGACGCCTGCGGGGCCTTCGAGCTCTTCGAGGTGATCGCACCCGCCGCGCCGATGGCGCCCCCGCACATCTCGCCGTGGACCGGCGTGCTGTTCCTGCTCGAGGGCCGGATCACCGCACAGGTCGACGGGACGACCTACGACGTCGACCCCGGCGGGGTGGTCGTCTTCCCGGCCGGGACCCCGGCCACCTTCGGAGTCGTCGGCGAGTCCGCCCGGTTCGTGGCGGTCACCTCCGGCGACGGCGCGGGAAGGTTCTTCGCCGACTTCGCGAACTCCGTGCCGGTGGGCCAGCCGGTCGAGGACGCGATGGAGGCCATCGTGTCGGTGACCAGGCGACACAGCGTTGCCCTGGCAGCCAACGCCTTCCCGTCCGCGCCAGGTCCCGAGCCATCGCGGAGGCCGACTTCACACTCCGGAGTTGCTCGGCCATGACCGATACAACCACGACCGACACCAGAGGAGCGCTCCGGTGATGTCCCACCGGTCGGGGCGGAAGCCGTCGGCGATCATGCCCGAAGATGTGTCGCTGGCCGGCATCCTCCGGGCCAGCGCGTCGTGAGGGGCCTATCCCGTCGCCTTCTGAGCAATGTAGCCAGCAACGATGCTGGACAGCGAGATAGATGCCCAGGTGACGGCCGTCGAGAACACGACGCCAATCGCCAGGAGCAGCGCATATGCATTGTTGCCGTCTACTGCCGTGAATGCGGCGATGATCAGGAGGGCTGCGCTCAGCCCACCGACGATGATGGTCGCGTAAGCCAGGATGTTGAAGATCTTGGCGATCCCGACCGCCTTGTTTCTGACCTCCACGAGCGGCCTCGGCTCGACGGTGAACGGTTCTGTGGTGGTCATGGTTGTCTAGCTCCCTACTCGGTTGGTTGATTGGTCCAAACGATGCAGGAAGGGCCGAACACAACACCCCGAAGCGGCTCAGGGCGCAGTGTTTCCGGCTGCAGCCGCTCGTTCCCGCGTCTTGACGAGCCAGCGGGTCAGGAGAGATCTCGGAACCAAAACTCCAAACTCTGCACCTGACCGACCGGCTTCCACTACAGTCCCCAGCACCATCAACTTCAGGGGGAAATATGCGTCTACGCACCGCAGCGGCGACCGTGTTCGCCAGTGCGATCCTGCTCGCCGCGGCAGCTGGCACAGCCAGCGCCGGAGAAGTCAACGGCAAGGGCGAGCCGACCCAGGGCCCGGCCCACGCCAAGTCGATCTGTGTCTACTCCGGCCTCGCCGATGGCGGGGAAGGCGAGCCTGCGGGTCCGGGCGCACCGCCGCAGAGCTGGGGCCAGATCCCCAAGGAGGTCCGGGACATCATCGCCCAGCAGGGAGAGCATCCTGGCGACGCCTGCAACGGTCACACGGGTTTCCTTGCCGGAGGCGGCGGCGAGTAGACCCAAACCGAAGCTCCCGGCCACCTGGCCGGGAACTTCGTCGTCTCCGCACCCATCGGCACGCGGGTGCAAATGATCATGCTCGCGGTATCCTGAGAGCAGACCTCCGGCCTGGTGCCGTTGAGGATTGTCGATTGCACCGCAATCGACCGTGTGTGGCCCTGGTGGCCCTGCGAATCGTGACTCGCAGACCAGGACACCACCATGGCCGTTTCCACGACCACCGCCGCCGAGCTGACCGCCGAGCAAGTCCAGAAGATCCTCGTCCAGCCTCTCGAACAGGCCAGCGTCTTTCTGGCCGCCGGCCCGCGCATCTTCGACGCGAACGGCTCACCCGTCCGTATTCCGGAAATGGACGGCCCGACCTCCCCGGACTGGATTGGGGAGAACGAGCTGATCACCGAGAAGGACGTCACCTTCGATGAGGTGACGCTGCTGCCGTCCACCTTGAAATCGGTCAAGACCATCACCCGGTTTCGAACGAACTCGCGAGGCAAAGCGTCGTCGCTCTGGACGCGGCACTGCGGGACAGGCTGGTCCGCGATGTGGCCGCCAAGCTCGACGCGCAGCTGCTGTCTGCGTCCGGGGACGGCATCACCACGCCGAAGGGCCTGTTCGCCTACAGCGGGACGCAGTCCGTTGTCGTGAGCGGTGCGATCACGCTGGACGCCCTGCTGGACGCCTGGGGCAAGGCGCTGGCCGCCAACGTCAACCTGGCCGCGCTGCGCTGGGTGATGCAGCCGCGCGAGTTCGTGAAGCTGCGTAGTGGGTGTCCGGCACCCGGGCGGTCACCGAGACTGGGGGGCCCCAGAGTCGGCGGCACGCCGACCGCCCGAGCCGCATTGGTGGACTTCTGGGCACCCACCGGCTGACGGCCTAGGCTCTTGCTATGACGGACCGGCCAAGCCGCGACCGGCGGACTGGGTGAGGATCACCTCGCTTCTTCACCACGGCCCTGGTGATCGTGGTCCTTCTCGCATGACCTGCTGGGAGTCGGCAGCTGTTGGGCTGATCATCGGTGCGTGGCTGCTGGCCATCGGGCTTTGGTGGAGGCCGTCATCTTCTGAGGCTGACTCACTGAGCTGACGGCTTCTGGAACACAACGGAGCCGGATGCACTGGCGAGTAGGTATTGATCGCAACACTCGCGCGGTAGGAACCAAGGGGTGTGATCACGATGACGAGCGACGGCGGTCGCGGCGTCGGGCGGAAGCGAGGCGACGAGCGAGTTGGTCGCGTTGCCGAGCGACCTGAACTTTGATGCGCTGGCGGATTCTCTGTCCGACCAACCGACTCCGCGGCTGCCTCGCCGGGGTCGACGCGGCTGCCGCTTGGGTCCTGGTCAGCTCGCCGGCGAGGGCTTCGACGTGGTCTTCGAGGCTGCGGTCGTCGAGATCCCATTCCTCGTAACGTCGACCGGGGACTCTGGCTACGTCCAGTGAAGTGCCGAGGACGATCACCCGGTCGGAGGTGGCGAGCGCCCGAGCGGTGAGCCGCTCCTCGTGGGCGGGGTTCAGCCCCATCATCACCAGCATCTGGTCTTCGCGGCCGCCGGGATTTGGCGGTTGGGCTCCGGCGGTGCGGATCTCGACGCGATTGCCGACGAGTCGTTGCAGAAGGCATTCGGCGATCTGAGTCGAGCCGGCGTCATCGCCGACGAAGAGGACGATCGGGCGCGCTGTCATGGCGTCGACCGGGATATGTCAACGCGGTGGCCCGGTGGTGGCAGGGCGGCTATGACGTTGGCGGTGCGTTGACGGGATGCCGTCTGCGCGGCCAGTACGTCCGGGGGAAGGGGTGTTCGTTGGTCTGTTGTTCGGTTTCTGCGCGAACGCTGTCGACGACGGAGGCTCCGGCGCTCCTCCTCGTTGAGGCCGCCCCAGATGCCGTCGTCGGCGCCGGTGCTGATCGCCCATTCCAGGCAGCGCGTTTGGACGGGGCAGCTGCGGCAGATCTGTCGGGCGCGTTCCAGCTGAGCCAGGGCGGGACTGGCGCTGCCGATAGGAAAGAACAGCTCGGGGTCGTGGGAGGTGCAGGCTGCTTTGTGCTGCCAGTCGTTCACTGAGGTCGTCATGCATCGTCCTGGTGGTTGGAGGGCGGCAGCGGCCGGCACCGCCGGCTACCCAAAGGGGGGCCGGCGGTGCCCGGTGCTGGCGTCTCTGGGATCAGAAGACGCTGTTGGGGTCGTAGTAGTCGTTGATGTTGTCGCAGCCGATGCCGACGGCCTCGGTGAAGGACTCCTTCGGGTAGTCGGCCGGCTTGGTCTTGCCGGTGGCCACGTCGACAGAGATCTTCAGCGCTTGCTCGGCGGCCAGTGACGGCGAGTTGAGACCGGTGGAGATGTAGCGTCCCTCGCAGCCACCCTTCTTGATCAAAGCCAGGGCTTCCTTCTGGCCGTCGGCGGAGGCGGCGACGTAGACGTTCTTGTACTGGTCCTTGCCGTTGATGACGTTGTAGGCACCCAGTGCCATGGAGTCGTTCAGTCCGAGGATCAGGTCGATGTCGGGGTTGCCGGCGAGCATGTTCTCCGCCGCGACCTGGCCCTTGTCCTGCTGGTAGTCCCCGGCCTGCTCCGCCTTGATCTCATATGGCAGCCCGCCCTCCTTCAGTCCGTCGAGGAAGCCTTGGCGCCGGTTCGGGCCGACGAACTCATCCGTCGCCGGGCCGGTCAGGATGACCATGCTGATGGACTTCTTGCCCATGTCCTTGAACCGTTTGGCGGTGATCTTCCCGGACTCGCGTCCGATGGTGAGGTTGTCGGACTGGACGCTGGTCATCCCGGTGCCGGGCACGGAGGTGTCGATGTAGGTGACCGGGATCTGGGAGGCGATCTGGGTCATCATCTGCTTCTGGCCCTTGACGCTGGTCGCATTGACCACCAGAACGTCGGCGCCCTGGGCGATCATCGCCTGCATCTGGTTCATCTGGATGACCGGATCCTTGTTGGCCGCCTGGAACAGCAGCTTGAACCCCTGCTGGTCGGCGATCTCCTTCGACTGCACCTCCATGGCCGCGAAGTACGGCGCCTGCAGCTGCTGCTGCGCGAACCCGACCACGACCTCGTTCACGTTGGCTTTGATCCCGTTGGCCGGGCCTTGCGCCGGCTCCGACGACGGGTAGATGTCGCCGCAGGCGCTGAGGGCGAGAGCGGTCAGGGCGGCGGCCACGGCCAGCGGCAGTCGGCGACGTCCCCTGCTCCTGGCTGCGGTGACTCTCGTGCGATGTGTGTTCACTGTTCTCTCCGTCGAGTTCGTGTCGTCACTTGGTCGTCTCGGTCTTGGACCTGGACCGGCTTCGGGTGAAGGAGACGGTGGCCAGGGTGACCGCGACCAGAATCAGCGCGCCGCGGAACGCGTCCTGCAGGAAGGTGGACACGTTCAACAGGGACAGCAGGTTCGCGATCACGGCGAAGATGACGGTGCCCATCACCGCGCCGAACACCTTGCCCTTGCCACCGGAGAGGGCCGCACCACCGATCACGACCGCGGCGATGGCCTCCAGCTCCATCAGGTTGCCGGCGGTGGAGGTGCCGGAGGCGAACCGGGCCAGGAACATCCAACCGCCGAGCCCGACCAGCAGTCCGGCCAGGATGTAGACCGACCACAAGGTGGTCTTGACCGGGATGCCGGAGGCGCGGGCAGCTTCGATGTTGGAGCCGATGGCGTAGACGCGGCGGCCCCACACGGTGCGGTACAGCAGGAACGCGATCAGGCCGACCATGGCCAGCCAGATGATGGCCAGCACTGGGATGCCGAGGAACGTGGACTGCCCGAACTCGGCGAACGCCGGCGCGGCGGCCGGGGTGATCGGGATGCCGTTGCCGTACGCGTAGACCAGACCGCGGGCCAGCGCGAGCATGCCCAGGGTGACGATGAACGGCTCCAGCCCGCGGAAGGCGACCAGCCAGCCGTTGACGGCGCCGACGGCACCGCCGATGACGACCGCGACGAGCAGGGCGAGGAACACCGACGGTCCGCCGAACAGGCCGGCGGCGATCACCGCGGCCAGGCCGAGGACGGAGCCGACGGAGATGTCGATCCCGCCGGTGAGGACGACGATCAGCTCGGCCAGGACGACCACGCCGATGATCGACATCTGCAGCAGCAGGTTGGTCAGGTTGGTGCCACCCCAGAACACCGAGCCTTTGGTGATGGTGGCCACGATCAGCAGGGCGACGAGGATGTAGAGGGCGTACTGCTGCTTCAGCCAGCCGAGGATCTGCCCTCCTCTGGAGGTGTCTTCCTCGTAGTGGTGGACAGCGGGAGGTGGTGCAGTGGTGCTGGTGGACATGTGGAGCTCCTTCGCTCGGGCTGGGTCAGTCTTGGTGGGTGAGGGCGGTGCGGATGAGGTCGTCGGTGTCGGCGTGGTCGGGGTCGAACTCGCCGACGATCTGGCCGTTGCGCATCACGAGGATGCGGTGGCATAGCGACAGCAGCTCCTCGGCTTCACTGGAGACGACGAGGACGCCTTTGCCGCGGGCGGCGACGGCGTGGATGATCTCGTAGATGTTGGCGCGGGCACCGACATCGATGCCCTTGGTCGGCTCGTCCAGGACCACGAAGTCGGGGTCGGTCTCCATCCACTTGGCGACCACCACCTTCTGCTGGTTGCCGCCGCTGAGGGTGCTGGTGTAGGTCTTGGTGCCGCCCTTGACCTGGTACTCCCCGATCAGCTCCCGGACCCGCTTCTTCTCCGCCCCGGCGTCGACCACGCCGGCGCGGGCCATCTTCGGCAGCACGACCAGGCTCATGTTCTGGCCGTTGTCGAAGTCCTTGACGAAGCCTTCCAGGCGCCGGTCCTCGGTCAGGTAGGCGATCTTCTTGGCCACCGCCGCCGTCGGGGTGGGCAGGCTCACCTGCTGCCCGTGCAGCTTGATCGTCCCGGAGACGGCCGGCCGCTGGCCCGTGATGGTGCGGGCCACCGACGACCGACCGGAGCCGACCA
>DASQLI010000232.1:0-19734 GCA_035630075.1 Microlunatus sp. | reverse complement strand
GGTCGAGAAGGGCACGCCGCTGGCCGACGGTCCCTGCACCGACGGGGCCGAGATGGCCCTCGGTCGCAACCTGCTGGTCGCCTTCATGCCCTGGGAGGGTCACAACTACGAGGACGCGATCATCCTGTCGCAGCGCCTCGTGCAGGACGACGTCCTCACCTCGATCCACATCGAGGAGCACGAGGTCGACGCCCGTGACACCAAGCTCGGCGCCGAGGAAATCACCCGGGACATCCCGAACGTCTCCGAGGAGATGCTGGCCGATCTCGACGAGCGCGGCATCATCCGGATCGGTGCCGAGGTCGGCACCGGCGACATCCTGGTCGGCAAGGTCACCCCCAAGGGCGAGACCGAGCTGACCCCGGAGGAGCGGCTGCTGCGCGCGATCTTCGGCGAGAAGGCCCGCGAGGTGCGCGACACCTCGCTCAAGGTCCCGCACGGCGAGTCCGGCACGGTCATCGGGGTCCGGGTCTTCGACCGGGACTCCGACGACGAGCTGGCGCCGGGGGTCAACCAGCTGGTCCGGGTCTACGTGGCCCAGAAGCGGAAGATCTCCAACGGTGACAAGCTCGCCGGCCGACACGGCAACAAGGGCGTCATCTCCAAGATCCTGCCGATCGAGGACATGCCGTTCCTGGAGGACGGGACCCCGGTCGACATCGTGCTCAACCCGCTGGGTGTGCCCAGCCGGATGAACATCGGCCAGGTGCTGGAAACCCACCTCGGCTGGGTGGCCAAGACCGGCTGGGACCTCGACGGTGTCGAGGGCGAGTGGGCGGAGCGGCTGCGCGGCATCGGCCTCGGCCACGTCGAGGGTGACCAGCGACTGGCCACCCCGGTGTTCGACGGTGCCACCGAAGCCGAGATCACCGGCCTGCTCGGCAGCACGCTGCCCAACCGGGACGGTGTCCAGCTGGTCGACGGCGACGGCAAGGCGCGGCTGTTCGACGGCCGCTCCGGTGAGCCGTTCCCGGACCCGGTCGGCGTCGGCTACATCTACATGCTGAAGCTGCACCACCTGGTCGACGACAAGATCCACGCCCGCTCCACCGGCCCGTACTCGATGATCACCCAGCAGCCGCTGGGCGGTAAGGCGCAGTTCGGTGGCCAGCGGTTCGGCGAGATGGAGGTCTGGGCCCTGGAGGCGTACGGCGCCGCCTGGGCTCTGCAGGAGCTGCTCACCATCAAGTCCGACGACATCCACGGCCGCGTGAAGGTGTACGAGGCCATCGTCAAGGGCGAGAACATCCCCGAGCCGGGCATCCCTGAGTCGTTCAAGGTGCTGGTCAAGGAGATGAAGTCGCTCTGCCTGAACGTCGAGGTGCTGTCCTCCGACGGTACCGAGGTCGAGCTGCGCGACTCCGACGACGACAACTACCGCGCCAGCGAGGAGTTCGGCATCGACCTCTCCCGTCGGCCGGGTGAGTCGCTCGGCGGCGTCGAGGAAGTCTGAAAGTGTCACGCGCGCTGAGCTCCAGGTGACGCGGCCTGAGCCTGTCGAAGGCTTCGACAGGCTCAGGGCGCGGAAGCCGACCAGCTCAGGGCACGTCCTGAGCAACAAACAACGAGTGACTAAAGAGAAGAGATAACCAAGTGCTCGACGTGAACTTCTTCGACGAGATCCGCATCGGCCTGGCCACGGCAGATGAGATCCGTCAGTGGTCGCACGGTGAGGTCAAGAAGCCGGAGACGATCAACTACCGGACGCTCAAGCCCGAGCGTGATGGTCTGTTCTGCGAGAAGATCTTCGGTCCCACCCGGGACTGGGAGTGCTACTGCGGCAAGTACAAGCGGGTCCGCTTCAAGGGCATCATCTGCGAGCGGTGTGGCGTCGAGGTCACCCGCTCCAAGGTCCGCCGCGAGCGGATGGGCCACATCGAGCTGGCCGCCCCGGTCACCCACATCTGGTACTTCAAGGGTGTCCCCAGCCGACTCGGCTACCTGCTCGACATCGCCCCGAAGGACCTGGAGAAGGTCATCTACTTCGCGGCGTACATGATCACCTCGGTGGACGAGGAGGCGCGGCACCGCGACCTGTCCTCGCTCGAGGCGAAGATCGACGTCGAGCGCAAGCAGATCGAGGGTCGGCGCGACTCCGACATCGAGACGCGGATGAAGAAGCTCGAGGAGGACACCGCCGCGCTGGAGGCGGAAGGCGCCAAGGCCGACGCCAAGCGCAAGGTGCGCGAAGGTGCCGAGCGCGAGGTCAAGCAGCTGCGCGATCGCAACCAGCGTGAGCTCGACCGGCTGGACGCCGTCTGGAACCGGTTCAAGAACCTCAAGGTGCAAGACCTCGAGGGCGACGAGGTGCTCTACCGGGAGATGAAGAACCGGTTCGGCAAGTACTTCGAAGGCTCGATGGGCGCCAACGCGATCCAGAAGCGGCTGGAGACCTTCGACCTGGAGGCCGAGGCCGCCAACCTGCGCGAGACCATCCTGACCGGCAAGGGGCAGCGCAAGACCCGCGCCCTGAAGCGGCTCAAGGTCGTCTCCGCGTTCCTGACCACCAAGAACTCACCCGTCGGCATGGTGCTGGAGTGCGTGCCGGTGATCCCGCCTGACCTGCGCCCGATGGTGCAGCTCGACGGCGGTCGGTTCGCGACGTCGGACCTGAACGACCTGTACCGCCGGGTGATCAACCGGAACAACCGGCTCAAGCGGCTGCTCGACCTGGGCGCGCCCGAGATCATCGTGAACAACGAGAAGCGGATGCTTCAGGAGGCCGTCGACTCGCTGTTCGACAACGGCCGCCGTGGCCGTCCGGTCACCGGTCCGGGCAACCGTCCGCTCAAGTCGATCTCCGACATGCTCAAGGGCAAGCAGGGCCGGTTCCGTCAGAACCTGCTGGGCAAGCGCGTCGACTACTCCGGCCGGTCGGTCATCGTGGTCGGCCCGCAGCTCAAGCTGCACCAGTGCGGACTGCCCAAGGCGATGGCGCTGGAGCTGTTCAAGCCGTTCGTGATGAAGCGGCTGGACGACCTCAACCACGCTCAGAACATCAAGTCCGCCAAGCGGATGGTGGAGCGGCAGCGGCCGGTCGTGTGGGACGTCCTGGAAGAGGTCATCGCCGAGCACCCCGTGCTGCTGAACCGGGCGCCGACCCTGCACCGACTGGGCATCCAGGCGTTCGAGCCACAGCTGATCGAGGGCAAGGCCATCCAGATCCACCCGCTGGTCTGCACCGCCTTCAACGCCGACTTCGACGGTGACCAGATGGCGGTGCACCTGCCGCTGTCCTCGGAGGCACAGGCCGAGGCGCGCATCCTGATGCTGTCGACGAACAACATCCTCAAGCCGGCCGACGGTCGGCCGGTGACCATGCCCACCCAGGACATGATCATCGGGATGTACTTCATCACCATGCAGCGTGACGGTGCGTCCGGCGAGGGACGGGTGTTCGGCTCGGTCGCCGAGGCCCTGATGGCGTACGACCGCGGTGAGCTCAGCGTGCAGGCCAAGATCAGGCTGCGGCTGACCGACATCGTGCCGCCGGCCGATTTCGAGCTCGCTCCGAACGGGACCATCCTGCTGGAGACGACGCTGGGTCGCGCCCTGTTCAACGAGGCGCTGCCGGCCGACTACCCGTACGTCGACTACGAGGTGGGCAAGAAGCAGCTGGGTCAGATCGTCAACGACCTGGCTGAGCGCTACCCCAAGGTCGATGTGGCGCACACCCTGGATGCCCTGAAGGACCTGGGCTTCCACTGGGCCACCCGTTCCGGGGTCACCGTGTCCATCGGCGACGTCAGCACCCCGGCCGACAAGGCCGAGATCCTGTCCGGGTACGAGGACCGGGCCGCCAAGATCGACCGGCAGTACGAGCGCGGTCTGATCACCGAGGACGAGCGGCGCCAGGAGCTGATCGAGATCTGGACCGACGCGACCTCGCGGCTGGGTGCGGCGATGGAGGCCAACTTCTCCAAGACCAACCCGATCTACATGATGGTCCACTCCGGCGCCCGCGGGAACATGGTGCAGATGCGCCAGATCGCCGCCATGCGTGGCCTGGTGGTGAACCCGAAGGGCGAGATCATCGCGCGGCCGATCAAGTCGAACTTCCGCGAGGGTCTGTCGGTGCTGGAGTACTTCATCTCCACCCACGGTGGTCGTAAGGGGCA
Organism: Microlunatus sp.; assembly: GCA_035630075.1. Taxonomy (GTDB): domain Bacteria; phylum Actinomycetota; class Actinomycetes; order Propionibacteriales; family Propionibacteriaceae; genus Microlunatus. The sequence continues at coordinate 15,616 of DASQLI010000232.1, read as the reverse complement.
GGCCGACACCGCGCTGCGGACCGCCGACTCGGGCTACCTGACCCGTCGCCTGGTCGACGTGGCTCAGGACGTGATCATCCGTGAGGAGGACTGCGGCACCGAGCGTGGCCTGACCAAGATCATCGCCGAGGGCGACGACGACGGTGCGCTGACGCTGCACGACTGGGTGGAGACCGCGGTCTACGCCCGGACCCTGGCCACCGACGTGGTCGGGGCCGACGGTGAGGTCCTGCTCGCCGCCGGGGTCGACCTGGGTGACGTCAACATCGGTCTGCTGGCCGACGCCGGCGTCCGGCAGGTCAAGGTGCGGAGCGTGCTCACCTGTGAGTCCGCGTTCGGTACCTGCGCCAAGTGCTATGGGCGGTCGTTGGCCACCGGCAAGCTGGTCGACGTCGGCGAGGCCGTCGGTATCGTCGCCGCACAGTCGATCGGTGAGCCCGGCACCCAGCTGACGATGCGGACCTTCCACACCGGTGGTGTGGCCGGCGACGACATCACCCAGGGTTTGCCGCGCGTCCAGGAGCTGTTCGAGGCGCGTCAACCCAAGGGCAAGGCGCCGATCTCCGAGGCAGCCGGCCGGGTCGCGATCGAGGACTCCGACCGACTGAAGAAGATCATCGTCACGCCGGACGACGGCTCGGAGCCGGCGGAGTTCACCGTCAGCCGCCGGGCGCGGCTGCTGGTCGAGGACGGCGATCGGGTGACCGCGGGACAGCAGCTCACGGCCGGTACGCCGGATCCGCAGGACGTCCTGCGGGTGCTCGGGGTGCGTCGGGTGCAGGAGCACCTGGTCGAGGAGGTGCAGGCGGTCTACCGGACCCAGGGTGCGCCGATCCACGACAAGCACATCGAGATCATCATCCGGCAGATGCTGCGTCGGGTGACGGTGATCGAGTCGGGCGACTCCAACCTGCTCGCGGGTGACCTGGTCGACCGGCTGTCGTACGAGGCCGCCAACCGTCAGGTCGTCTCCGAGGGTGGCACGCCGGCCTCGGGTCGTCCGGTGCTGATGGGCATCACCAAGGCATCGCTGGCCACCGAGTCGTGGCTGTCGGCGGCGTCGTTCCAGGAGACCACCAAGGTGCTGACGGACGCGGCCATCCACGGCAAGTCCGACAGCCTGCGGGGACTGAAGGAGAACGTGATCCTGGGCAAGCTGATCCCGGCCGGCACCGGCCTGGAGCGCTACCGCAACATCCGGGTCGAGCCGACCGCGGAGGCGCGGGCGCAGGCGTACTCGATGGTCGGCTACGACCAGTTCGACTACGACTTCGGTTCGGGTTCGGGTGCGGCCGTGCCGCTGGAGGAGTTCGACCTCGGCGACTACCGCTGAGGCACGACATCGAGTGATCGCTGAACGGGGCGGTCGGGGAGCGATCCCCGGCCGCCCCGTCGGCATCTGTGGGTCGCGATGCTGCCGGCACGGTGATTCGTCACTGAAGGCTCGTACCAGGTGAGCGCCGCTAGCGTGGGGCCGGTGAGAGTGCTCGAGGCGTTCGCGCCGCTGTTCGGCCACTGGCAGGGATCGGAGGAGCTCTCCGAGTCGTCTCAGGGGCTTGCCACCACCGCGCGCGCGATCCTCAGCTTCCGCGCCGAGGTCGGTGGCGCGGCGATGGTCAGCGACTACCGCCGGGTCCGGGCCGACGGCTCGGAGTTCTACGGGCACGGCGTGTTCCTGGTGGATGAGGCGCTGACCGTGTCCTGGTGGTTGTTCGACTCATCCGGACTCCCGCCGGTCCCGGCTGTCGGCGGCTGGCGAGGCGGCGAGCTCGTCGTCACGGCGACCACCGAGGGCGGTACGGCCAGCCACCGGTTCGGCATGGACGGTGCGGACCTGACGTACGCGATCGACACGGGGACGCGTGCCGACTCCCTACGGCCGTTCCTGCGGGGCCGATACCAGGCCGTCAGCACCCACTGAGATCCTCACCAGCTCAACTGAGCCCGTTCAGGTCGGCGTGGCCTCCAGGACGGCCAACCGGGTCGGCGAGGAGGTGAGGCTGACGCTGCGCAGCGCGAAGCCGGCGTCGGCGAGGAGCGCAGCGAGCTCTTCCTCGGTGCGCTCCCGGGAACCGAACAGCACCATCATGTGCAGGTCCATCCGGATGGCATCGCGGCCGTCCGCGACGCGGGCGGGGAGCAACGCGTCGACCACGATCAGCCGTCCGTCGGCGGACACAGCGCGCCGGCAGCACCGAAGGATCTGGCGGGCGTCGTCGTCCGACCAGTCGTGCAGGACCCGGGACAGCAGGTAGCCGTCGTGTCCGGCCGGCAGCCGGTCGAAGAAGTCGCCCACCACACACTGCGTCCGGTCGCTCAGACCAGCGGCGGCGAAGGTGCGCACCGCGCTCTGCACGGCGACGTCCCGGTCGACGAGGATCCCGGTGAGCTCGGGTACCTGCTGCAGGATGGCCGCGAGCAGCGTCCCCTGACCCCCGCCGACGTCGACGACGGTGCGTAGTTCCCCGAAGTCGTACGCCGCCAGCACCTCCCGGACCTCGCCCTCGGACCGCTCGCCCATGGCCCGCTGAAAGGTCGCGGCGACGTCGGAATGGGCACCGAGATGATCGAAGAAGTCCGTCCCGTACGCGCGGCGGAAAGCGACTCCACCATCGATGAGGCTGTCGGGCAGCGCGGCGGCCGCTTCGTAGTAGAGGTCACCACGGATCAGCGCGGCACTCCGCATCGGGGCCAGTGCCACGCCGACCGGGGTCAGCCTGAACCGGCCCTGGTCGTCCTCGTCGAGCACCTCGACGCTGACGAGTCCGCGCAGCACCTGGCCGAGCCGATCGGGATCTGCCCCGACCGCTGCCGCCACTGCCGCGCCGGTCTGCGGACCGCCGGCCAGGACCTCGTCGAGACGGAGCCGGGCGGCGATGTAGATCAGCTGAGTCGTCAAGAACCCGTCCAGCAGACGGGCCAGCCGCATGCTGGGCGAGAGCCCGGTCATGAGCGGAGCCTCTCGGGAGTGCAGGAGCGATCAGGTACGACACGCCCACTTTCTCCAGGCAATGCCGTGTCGTGCCCGATCGTGACGAACGAGCGAGATCTAGCGCACCTCGTGACCGCGGAGCGCGGAGCGCGACCATTGGGCCCGGTCATGACTACACCCGTGCCCTTTCCAGGTTGGCGAGGACGTCGTCGACGGTCTCCTCCGGGGTCTGTGCCGACGAGTCGAGCCAGTAGCCGATCTGGGCGGTCTCCCGGCGCAGCACCTCGTCCAGTGCCCCGGCGGAGAAGTGCGTGTAGCCCTCCTTGGCCCGCTGCCGCTCTCGCCACTCGAGCGCACTGACCGTGGGGGAGAGGACGACCAGGAACCGGTCCGGAGTCCGGATCCGGTCGACGAAACCGGCGAGCTCGGCGCCGACGATCACGTCCTGGACGATGGCGTCGAAGCCGGCGGCCGCGTACGTGTCGGCGGTGTGACCGGCCAGCGCGTACCGCAGGTGCAGCTGGGCCATCGCCTCCGGCCCGGCGTCTGGTGTCATGTCGATCCGCCCGTTCACGACCATCTTGCGGAAGACGTCGCCACGAATGTGGACCGAGGCGGGCAGCCGCCGGGCCAGCAGCTCAGCCACCGTGGACTTCCCGGCCGCCATCGCGCCGGTGATCACGATGACCCGCCCGTGGTCAGCCACGGTGGTCATCCTGCCAAAGCACGGGCACGCGACCCAACCGACCCTTCGACAGGCTCAGGGGACTTCGACAGGCTCAGGTGATTGGGCCGAGGGCGCCGACCTCACTAGTCTCGTCGGGTGCCTCATCTCAGCTCGGTGAACATCGGTCGGCCGCGCCCCAATCCCTACAAGGACACCAAGGCGACTGGCATCGGCAAGCAGCCGCAGGTCGGTCCGGTCGAGGTACGGGCGCCCGGGCCGAAGCACGGCGGTCTGGGCAGCGGCCTGGTCGGCGACTTCATCGGCGACGTGAAGCACCACGGCGGGAACGGCCAGGCCGTCTACGCCTTCCAGCGGGAGGACCTGGATCGCTGGGCCGAGCGGTTGGGGCGAGAGCTTCCCAACGGCTTCTTCGGGGAGAACCTGACCACAGTCGGCCTGGAGGTCAACGAGGCCCGGATCGGCGAACGCTGGCTGGTGGGCGACGAGGTCGTTCTGCAGGTCGTCTCGTCCCGGACGCCGTGCTCGACCTTCCGCGGCCAGATGGGCGAGAAGGGCTGGCTGAAGACGTTCACCGCCGACGCCCGACCAGGTGCCTACCTGTCGGTGGTCACGCCGGGCTGGATCTCAGCCGGCGATCCGGTTCGGGTGCTGAACCGTCCCGATCACGAGGTCACGGTCAGCCTGATGTTCCGGGCGTTCAGCACCGAACCTGATCTGCTGCCGCAGCTGTTGCCGGCCGGTGCCGCTCTGGAGGAGGAGACACGGCGGCACATCGCCGCGGCTCGATCATGATCTCGATCCGACTCAGCTGAGCAGGTCGACGATCTCGGCGTAGCCGCGCTCCCGGGCGACGTCGAGAGCCGTGTCCCCCTTGGGGTCCTCGATGCCTTGATCGACGCCGGCCCCGACCAGGGCAGCCACGGTGCGCTGGTGTGAGGGGCCGCCGTCACCCAGGATGACCGCCTCGTGCAGCGCGGTGTAGCCGATCCGGTTGACGTGGTCGATGGCGATATCGGTGGCCAGCAGCACCTTGATGATCTTGTCGTGGCCGCGGTCGGCCGCTCGGATCAAGCCGGTGCCGCGCCAGCTGTCCAGGCTGCGTACGTCGGCGCCGTGCCGCAACGTCAGGCGCAGCAGTCGGGGGTCGTCGCCGACCTCGCTGGTGGCGATCAGGTAGGCGCTCTGGACCGTGTCGTCCTTGGCGTCGGGGTCGGCGCCAGCCTCCAGCAGCAGCTCTGCGACCTCGAGGTGGTTGCCGTACGCGGCGGCGACCAGCGCCGTGGCCCCGGAGTCGTTGCGGGCGGCGATCGAGGCGTGCTCGCCGAGCAGCCGCTCGACCCGGTCGACGTCGCCGGCCCGAGCGGCCTTGATCAAGCGCTGGCCGCGCTCCCGGATCTGGTCGGCGTCGTCGATCAGCTCGACGATCTCCTCGTAGCCCTGGGCGGCGGCCAGCGACCGGGGAGATCGGCCGTCGCCGTCCCGGATGGAGGGGTCCGCCCCGGCGCCGATCAGCTGCCGGACGACGTCGACGTGGTCCGCTGAGCCGTTGCCGAGCACGATCGCCTCCAGCAGCGCCGTCCAGTCCAGCTCGTTGACGTGATCGAGAGGCACCCCGGCGTTGATCAGGATCCGTACCGTCTCGGTGTGGCCGTGCTCGCTGGCCGGGATCAACGCCGTGCCGCCGAAGCGGTTGGTGCTCCTGACGTCCGCGCCGTGGCGCAGGGTGGCCCGCAGGATCGCGTTGTATCCCTCGGCGCCGGCGTACAGGAAGGCCGAGTCCTCGAGCTCGTCCTTCGCGTCGGGGTCGGCGCCGGCGTCCAGCAGCGCGACAGCGACCGAGGTCCGCTTCGCCTTCGTGGCCACGACCAGCGGGGTCTGCCGCCGGTCGTTCTTCGCCTCGAGGTCGGCGTCCGCGGCGATCGCCGCCCGAGCGGCCGTCAGGTCACCGGCCTCGGCGGCGCGGAACAGGGATCGAGTGGCGTCCGTACGGGACATGCGCGACTTCTTCGGGGTCGGGGTGGACGGCGTGGTGGGCGTGCCGCTCGGCGAAGCCGTGGCGCTGCCGGAGGTTGCCGAAGGCGGCGTGGGCGAAGTGGTCGGTGCCGAAGTGGTCGGTGCCGACGTGGTCGGAGCGGAGCTCGAGGCGGTGCTGCAGCCGGCGAGCAGGGCGGCAACTGCCAGCCCGCCAGCAACACGGCTGACGACACGACGGTGCCCAGGCAAGAATGGCATACCAAAATGGTATACCATCCGAGCGTGGGAGCCATCGTGCCTGACCCCCGGCCGGCGACGGCCGGATACGAGTCCGAGTCCGAGCGGGTTGCTCGGATGCTGCGCGAGGAGATCATCGACGGTCGACGGGCGCCTGGATCGCGACTGGTCGAGCGAGACCTCGCGGCCGACATGGGAGTCAGCCGGATCCCGGTGCGGGATGCACTGCACGAGCTGGTGGCGGAGGGGCTGGTCACCCCCCGGCCGCGGACCTGGGCCGTGGTGCGGACGTTCAGCGAGACCGACGTCGAGGAGCTGATCGAGGTGCGATCGGCGTTGGAGGTGCTGGCCTTCCGCCGGGCGGCCGTCGTCGGCATCGACGACCAGCTGAGGGCTCTGCGGCGCTCCCTGGCCACTGAGCAGCGGGCCGCCGCGGCAGGGGATGTCCGCGCTGCTCGGCAAGCAGGCGCGGACTTCCACGAGGCGGTGATCGAGATGGCCGGCAACGCGCTGCTCAGCGAGCTGTTCGGTGTCACGCGCAGCCGGATGCGCTGGTTGCTCGCGCAGCACAGCGACCTGGTGCCGATGGCCGAGGAGCACGTCGGGCTCTACCAGGCGCTGGCCGACCACGACCCGGATCGGGCGGCTGCCCTTGCCCAGGACCACCTGGTCACCAGCCGACGGGCCGCCCTGGCGCAGCGGAGCACTCCACGCTGAAGAGGCCCGCTGACGCACGCCCTGGCACCACTCACGTCGGGCAACGAGTGCGTGAGGGCAGCAGAGGTGCGTGAGCGGGTCTGGCTGGGGGTCGCGGGAATAGCGGCGGGAGGCCGGGGTTGACGCTGCTATGACCTCAGCGCAGAACCTGGCCGCTCAGAGCGGCACCTTCGACATTCCAGATCTCGGACCCGTACGACGACTGGGCTTCGGCGCCATGCGGCTCACCGGACCGGGGATCTGGGGCGAGCCGGCCGACCGGGAGGTCGCCAAGGCCGTGGCGCGACGGGCGGTCGAGCTCGGCGTCGACTTCATCGACACCGCCGACTCGTACGGTCCCAACGTCAGCGAGGAGATCCTGGCCGCGGCGCTGCACCCGTACCCGACGGGGCTGCGGATCGCGACGAAGGTGGGCCTCGTCCGACCTGGCCCGGGAATCTGGCGCCCGGTCGGACGACCGGAGTACCTGCGACAGCAGGCGGAGCTGTCCCTGCGCAAGCTGCGGACCGAGCGCTTGGATCTGCTCCAGCTGCACCGCCCCGATCCGCAGGTGCCCTTGGCCGAGCAGCTCGGCGTGCTGGCCGAGCTCCAGGCCGAGGGCAAGGTCGCCGCCCTGGGCCTGTCCAACGTCACGATCGAGAACATCGAGGAGGCGAGCGGCCACTTCACCGTGGCGACGGTGCAGAACCGCTTCAACCTGACCGACGGGTCGTCGGAGGACGTGCTCGACTACTGCACCGCGCACGGCATCGGCTTCATCCCGTGGGCGCCGATCTCCGCCGGCGAGCTGGCCGAACCGGGCGGTCCGGTGGCGGAGGCCGCACAGCGGCTGGGCGCGACCCCTGGCCAGGTGGCTCTGGCCTGGCTGCTACGACGCTCACCCGCCATGCTGCCGATTCCTGGGACAGGGTCGATCGCGCACCTGGAGGAGAACCTCGGCGCCGCGGCGATCCAGCTGGACGACGCCACGTATGCGGAGATCACCGCGGCGCGGTAGGAGCTCGAGCGAGCGTCAGCGATTCAGGACTAATACAGCTCGACCAGCTCCTTGGCCAGCAGCCGAAGGGTCTCCTCGCGAGCAGGGCTGGCATCGACCGGCGTGTCGCGGTACGCCCCGGCGATGGGCGACACCATCACCTCGTCGGTGCCGAACTCGTCAGCCAGTGCGGTGACCCCGGCGGCGACGGACTCCGGGGTGCCGACGAACCAGCTCCGCGCCATGTCGTCGGCCGACGTCTGGTCGGCCGACGACAGGGGCGTCGCCTCGGCGTCCTCCACGGACTCCTGAGCAGCCAGGGTCTGGCCGGTCCGCAGCCGCCACATCGTCCGGCGCTGGGGCAGCGCGAGTCGGTCGGCCTCCTCCTGCGTCGACGCGACGATCGCGTTCACCACGGCGATGGTCACCGGTTCGGGCGTCTCCGGCGAGGGCTGGAACTGTGACCGATAGCGTCCCAGGGCCGTCAGCGTCTGGTCACCGCCGAAGTGATGGGCGAACACGTACGGCAGTCCCAGCCGGGCGGCGAGATCGGCGGAGTACATCGAAGAGCCGAGCAGCCAGACCCCCGGTGCGGTCCGAGCGGCCGGCGTGGCGGTCAGCCCGTACGTACGACCGGCCAGCGAGAGGTGGACGCCCTCGGGCTGCATCATCAGCGACAGGGCCGTGAGGTCATCGGCGAAGGTGTCGACCTGGTCCTGTCCGCGACCGTTCCTGAGCACGTGGTTGGTGACTGGATCCGAGCCCGGTGCTCGGCCGACACCCAGGTCGATCCGGCCCGGGAACGCGGCCTCCAGCAGGGCGAACTGCTCGGCGATCACCAGCGGTGTGTGGTTGGGCAGCATCACCCCACCGGACCCGACCCTGATCCGGCGAGTCGCCCCGGCCAGGATGGCGATCAGCACCGGCGGGTTGGTCGCGGCGACGGCGGGCATGTTGTGGTGCTCTGCGACCCAGTAGCGGGTGAAGCCCAGCTCCTCCGCGGTCCGGGCCAAGGAGACCGACGCGGTGATCGCGTCGGCCGTGGTCTGGCCGGCGCGTACGGGCACGAGGTCGAGTACAGAGAGACGAGTCACGTACGGGAACAACCTCCCGACCGACTCGCTCATTCCGACGCGAGGCGGAGCCGGGACGTCCTTTGGGACCGCCAGGTAGGCTCGATGATCGGTGTGCGGTAGCAACGCCCGCTTTGACCCTCTGCGTCCGACGAGATAACCTAGGCGCTTGTGTCCGGGCTTGCCCGGCTCTGGTGCGTGCCCCGATGTCGGTCTGAGGAATCGGGCCCTGGCGGTGGTGTCGCACTTGTGGATCAGCGGTCGAGCTGCCGATCCACATCCACATCCACGCAGCAGAAAGAGACAGTAAGCGGTGCCCACTATCCAGCAGCTGGTCCGCAAGGGCCGCACCGACAAGGTGAGCAAGAACAAGACGCCCGCGTTGAAGGGTTCACCCCAGCGCCGCGGCGTCTGCACCCGGGTGTACACGACCACGCCGAAGAAGCCCAACTCGGCGCTGCGCAAGGTCGCCCGCGTTCGCCTGTCGTCTGGCACCGAGGTCACCGCGTACATCCCCGGCGTCGGCCACAACCTGCAGGAGCACTCGATGGTGCTCGTCCGCGGCGGCCGCGTGAAGGACCTGCCGGGTGTTCGCTACAAGATCATCCGTGGTTCGCTCGACACCCAGGGTGTCAAGAACCGCAAGCAGGCCCGTAGCCGCTACGGCGCCAAGAAGGAGAAGTAATGCCTCGCAAGGGCCCGGCGCCGAAGCGCCCGGTGATGGTCGACCCGGTCTACGGGTCGCCGCTGGTCAGCCAGCTCGTCAGCAAGATCCTGCTGGACGGCAAGAAGACCGTCGCGCAGAACATCGTCTACACGGCCATGGAAGGCACCCGCACGAAGACCGGCATCGATCCGGTGCAGACCTTGAAGCGGGCGCTGGACAACGTCAAGCCGGCGCTGGAGGTCAAGAGCCGTCGCGTGGGCGGTGCGACCTACCAGGTCCCGGTCGAGGTGAAGCCGCCTCGGGCCAACACCCTGGCGATGCGCTGGCTGGTCCACTTCGCGCGGCTGCGGCGCGAGAAGACCATGTCCGAGCGCCTGATGAACGAACTCCTGGACGCGTCGAACGGCCTGGGGGCCGCGGTGAAGCGCCGTGAGGACACCCACAAGATGGCCGAGGCCAACAAGGCCTTCGCCCACTACCGCTGGTAGGACGCCCGAGCACCGGGTGGCCCACCACAACCACCCGGCTCGGATTCCATCCGGTATCGAGCCACCGCTCAGATCCAAGGAGAGGTTGAAGCCGCACCATGGCTGTCGACATCAAGACCGACCTGACCCACGTCCGCAACATCGGGATCATGGCCCACATCGACGCGGGCAAGACCACCACCACCGAGCGCATCCTCTTCTACACCGGTATCAACTACAAGATCGGTGAGGTCCACGAGGGTGCGGCCACGATGGACTGGATGGAGCAGGAGCAGGAGCGCGGCATCACGATCACGTCCGCCGCGACGACCTGCCACTGGCACGACCACCAGATCAACATCATCGACACCCCCGGGCACGTCGACTTCACCGTCGAGGTGGAGCGCTCGCTGCGCGTGCTCGACGGTGCCGTCGCGGTGTTCGACGGCGTGGCCGGCGTCGAGCCGCAGTCGCAGACGGTCTGGCGTCAGGCCGACCGCTACAAGGTGCCGCGGATCTGCTTCGTCAACAAGCTGGACCGTACGGGTGCGAGCTTCGACTTCTGCGTCGCCACGATCAAGAACCGGCTGAACGCCATCCCGGCGGTGCTGCAGCTGCCGATCGGGTCCGAGGGCGGCTTCATCGGCGTCGTCGACCTGGTCAAGATGCGGGCGCTGACCTGGCGTGGCGAGACCACGATCGGTGAGGACTACACCGTCGAGGAGATCCCGGCCGACATGGCCGACAAGGCGCGCGCCGCTCACCACGAGCTGATCGAGCTGGTCGCCGACTACGACGACGACCTGATGGAGGCCTACCTCACCGACGAGGACTCCGTCGACCCGGAGCTGCTGACGGGTGCCATCCGTCGTGCCGTGTTGTCGTCGAAGATCACCGCGGTGCTGTGTGGCAGCGCCTTCAAGAACAAGGGTGTCCAGCCGCTGCTCGACGCGGTGATCGCGTACCTGCCGTCGCCGGTCGACGTGCCCGCCATCGACGGCTTCAAGCCCGGAGACGAGTCGGTCGTCATCGAGCGGCACCCCGACTCCAATGACCCGTTCTCGGCGCTGGCCTTCAAGATCGCGGCTGACCCGCACCTGGGCCGGCTCACCTACATCCGGCTCTACTCGGGCAAGCTCGAGGCCGGGTCAACGGTGCTGAACGCCACCAAGGGCCGCAAGGAGCGCATCGGCAAGATCTACCAGATGCACGCCAACAAGCGTGAGGAGATCGCCAGCGTCGGTGCCGGCCAGATCGTCGCCGTGATGGGTCTGAAGGACACCACCACCGGCGAGACGCTGGCCGACATGTCGCAGCCGGTCGTGCTGGAGTCGATGGACTTCCCGGCGCCGGTCATCGAGCAGGCCATCGAGCCGAAGACGAAGTCCGACCAGGAGAAGCTCGGCACCGCCATCCAGCGGCTCGCTGAGGAGGATCCGACCTTCCGGGTGCACACCGACGACGAGACCGGCCAGACGATCATCGCCGGCATGGGTGAGCTGCACCTGGAGGTGCTGATCGACCGGATGAAGCGCGAGTTCCGGGTCGAGGCCAACATCGGCAAGCCGCAGGTGGCGTACCGCGAGACCCTCCGCCGGACGGTGGAGAAGGTCGAGTACACGCACAAGAAGCAGTCCGGTGGTTCGGGTCAGTACGCCCGGGTGATCATCAAGCTGGAGCCGCAGGAAGCGGGCTCGGGCTACGAGTTCGTCAACGCGGTGACCGGCGGTCGTATCCCCAGGGAGTACATCCCGGCCGTCGACGAGGGCATCCAGGACGCCATGCAGTTCGGTGTGCTGGCCGGATACCCGGTCGAGGACATCAAGGTGACCCTCATGGACGGCGCGTACCACGACGTCGACTCCTCCGAGCTCGCCTTCCGGATCGCCGGCTCGATGGTCTTCAAAGAGGCCGCCCGTCGCGCCGACCCGGCACTGCTCGAGCCGGTGATGGCGGTCGAGGTGACCACCCCGGAGGACTATCTCGGCACTGTGATCGGCGATCTGAACGCCCGCCGCGGTCAGGTCCAGGCCATGAACGACCTGCACGGCAACAAGCTGATCGAGGCTTTGGTGCCGCTGTCGGAGATGTTCGGCTACGTCGGTGACCTCCGGTCGAAGACCTCGGGTCAGGCGAACTACTCGATGGAGTTCAACTCCTACGCGGAGACGCCCAAGTCGATCTCGGACGAGATCATCCAGAAGTCCCGCGGCGAGTGATCGCGGGTCCCCAGGACCGTGGAAGAACCGTTTGACCTAGGACGGTTCGTCCACAACACTTAGGCCGGACCAAAACCGGCCGACATCGTACAAACCAAGAAGCGCCCCGCAGACCAGCGTGGCGAACAAGCTAGAAGGAGCCTCAGTGGCCAAGGCCAAGTTCGAGCGGACTAAGCCGCACGTCAACATCGGCACCATCGGGCACATCGACCACGGCAAGACCACGCTGACCGCGGCGATCACCAAGGTGCTGCACGACAAGTACCCGAATCTGAACGAGGCCTCGGCCTTCGATCAGATCGACAAGGCTCCGGAGGAGCGCCAGCGCGGCATCACGATCTCGATCGCGCACGTCGAGTACCAGACGGAGAAGCGTCACTACGCGCACGTCGACTGCCCGGGTCACGCCGACTACATCAAGAACATGATCACCGGCGCGGCTCAGATGGACGGCGCCATCCTGGTGGTGGCCGCCACCGACGGCCCGATGCCGCAGACCAAGGAGCACGTGCTGCTGGCCCGTCAGGTCGGCGTGCCGTCGATCGTCGTCGCGCTGAACAAGTGCGACATGGTCGACGACGAGGAGATCCTGGAGCTCGTCGAGCTCGAGGTCCGTGAGCTCTTGAGCGAGTACGAGTTCCCGGGCGACGACGTCCCGGTTGTCAAGGTCGCGGCCTTCCCGGCCCTGAACGGGGACGCCAAGTGGGGCGAGTCGATCATCGAGCTGATGGACGCGGTCGACGACTACATCCCGCAGCCGGAGCGCGAGATCGACAAGCCGTTCCTGATGCCGGTGGAGGACGTCTTCACCATCACCGGTCGTGGCACCGTCATCACGGGCCGGATCGAGCGCGGCGTCGTCAAGGTCAACGAGACCGTCGACATCATCGGCATCCGCGACACCAAGCAGACCACCACGGTCACCGGTGTCGAGATGTTCCGCAAGCTCCTCGACGAGGGCCAGGCCGGTGAGAACGTCGGTCTGCTGCTTCGTGGCACCAAGCGCGAGGACGTGGAGCGCGGCATGGTCGTGATCAAGCCGGGCACCACCACCCCGCACACCGAGTTCGAGGCGCGCGTCTACATCCTGTCGAAGGAGGAGGGTGGCCGTCACACCCCGTTCTTCAACAACTACCGTCCGCAGTTCTACTTCCGCACCACCGACGTGACCGGTGTGGTGAACCTGCCGGAGGGCACCGACATGGTGATGCCGGGTGACAACACGGACATGTCCGTGCAGCTCATCCAGCCGATCGCCATGGAGGAGGAGCTGAAGTTCGCCATCCGCGAGGGTGGCCGGACCGTCGGCGCCGGCCGCGTCACCAAGATCATCAAGTGACGACCTCCGGTCGTACGATCATCAAGTGACGACCTCCGGTCGTACGATCATCAAGTGACCTCGGTCTGACTCGGCAGCTCAATCAGAGCGTCAGCAAGGGCCCCGCACCCCCCTGGGTGCGGGGCCCTTGTGCATCCCCAACTCTCACTCCGCGGGGGTTTGAGCACGCGGAGTGGGCCGAAGTGCGACTGCGCGAGGGTTTGAGTACGCGCGGAGTGGTGCGATCGGCTAGGAGGCGCGTTTGAGTCCGCGGCTCATGGCTAGGCGGAAGGCGCCGTGGATCCGGTCGGCGATCTCACCGGGCTGGCCGATCTGTGGCCAGCCCCAACGCGCGACCTCCCAGCCGGCGGCTCGGATGGCGTCCTCTCGTGCCTTCTCGGCGTACAGGACGTCCTGCTTCGTCTGGCCGGGCTTGAGCAGGCGGCCGTACTTGATCTCACCGTCGAACTCTCCGACGGTACGGCGTTCCTTCCAGGCAAAGTCGACGCGCGCGACGAACACCCCGTCTTCGTCGAAGATCTCGTGTTGCAGCTCGGGCATCGGAATGCCGTCCTGGACCATCCGTACGCGACTGGCTGACTCGCCGGCGCTCTCGCTGCGGATATCGAGGAAGTCGGCCATCCATCGTGCGTTGCGCACACCCGGCCACCGATACATCGACTCGAGTGCATGTTGCAGATCCTCTGGTTCGAGGCCCATTCGGAGAGCACTGTCGCCGGCTTGGACACTCTCCATCTTCGGGGTCGATCTGCCCAGATCAGCGACCGTACGAGCGAGGCCGGTGACCAGCATGCCGTCGATGACGATGACATCGTCGTCGGAGAGCGGCGTTCGGTGATCGTGAACGTGCTCGCGGCACTGGCCGCCGGCGTTGCCGTCCCTCATGACGTGGACGGCAGCCAGGGAGTGTCGCCAGACCGGAAGGTCGTGGAGCGCTGCGGCGGAGCCGTGGCACAGCACGGCTCCTGACTGCAGCTGAGGCACCGTGGCCTCGATCATGCGCCGGTGGGCGAGGTAGCCGCCGGGATCGTCTTCGTCCGGATCCAACGCGCCGAGGAGATACGCACCTCGTCGGATCGGACACAGGGTCCCGGTCCGGACGAGGGCGCGAAGCTCTCCTCGAGTGAGTCCTTGGGTGAGCAGTGCCGCGGTAGGGATGATGGCATTCATGAAGCAGACCTGAACACGGTCCGCGCATACCTGGCCACGTTCCGGTGTGGATAACTCGCACGCCTGTGGACAACCGCGGAGACCTGCCTCACATCTCCACTGCGCGTGTGCTCGAACCCTCGCGGAGTGAGAGCTGAACCACTGCGCGTGTGCTCGAACTCTCGCGGAGTGAGAGCTGAACCACTGCGCGTGTGCTCGAACCCTCGCGGAGTGGGTCAGTGGGTGAGGAGGGCGACGGGGAGGCGGGCGAGGAGGTCGGTCAGCAGGGTCGGTCCGGCGTACGAGCGGCCGGTCAGCCTGTCGATCCACGGACCATTCCGATCGCCGCCGAGGTCGACGACCGTGTCGCGCCAGCCGCCGGACTCCGCCAGCCCGATGGGCAGGCGCGTCGCCACGGTCAGCGCGCCACCGCGGTCGTACGCGATCGCGTGCGAGGCGGCCGGACCGGAGACGGGCACCGGAGTGTAGGAACCGAAGAACTCAGGATGGTCGCGACGCAGCCGGAGCGCGGTCGCGGTGACCCAGAGCTTGGCCGTCCCTGAGGCGTCCACCGGGGGAGCGTCGGTCAGCGACGCCAGCAGGTCCTGCCGCTGCGCGAAGTCCACCAGCCGCCGGTTGTCCGGATCGACCAGAGAGTCATCCCACAGCTCGGTCCCCTGGTAGATGTCCGGGATGCCCGGCATGGTGAGCTGGACGATCTTCTGGCCGAGTGCGTTGGACCAGCCCGGCTGCTCGACCAGCGCCAGCACCCGGTCCCAGGCGTCCCGCAGCTCGGGATCGTCGTAGGCCAGGTCGACCGCTGCCTGTACGGACTCCTCATAGGCTTCGTCCACCGAGGTCCAGGACGTCTGCTGGCTGGCCTCCCGCATGGCCTTCTCCGCGTACGCGTGCAGCCGCTCCCGCTGGGCCACCGGCCCGACCCCGATCAGGGTCTGGGCCAGGAAGTAGGCGAAGGGCAGGTTGGCGATCCGCGACCGCTCCACGAACGACGCAGCGAACCGCTCCCACTCGTCGCCGATCTCCGCCAGCACCGCCAGCCGCGCCCGGACGTCCTCGCCGCGCTTGGTGTCGTGGGTCGACAGCGAGGTCATGGCCAGCGGCCAGTGCTCCTGGCGTACGGTCTGCAGCGCGTGGAAGTCCTCCAGCCCGATGCCGAA
>DASQLI010000231.1:0-7079 GCA_035630075.1 Microlunatus sp. | reverse complement strand
CGTTCTTCCCCCAGACCGAGCAGCGGGCGGTCAACGCGGACCGGGGTATCGTCACCGAGGCCTGGTGCCCGATCGGTCGGGCGGGCGAGTTGCTGGACCATCTGCTGCTGCGCTCGATCGGTGAGCGCCACGGGGTGTCTGCCGCCCAGGTGGTGCTCCGCTGGCACCTGCAGCTCGGCGTCGTACCGATTCCGAAGTCGGCCTCCCCGGAGCGTCAGTACGAGAACCTCGACGTCTTCGGCTTCGCTCTGTCCGGTGAGGAGATGGCCGAGATCTCCGCGCTGGGTCGAGCCGACGGTCGGCTGAACGGCCTCGATCCGGCGACCCACGAGGAGTTCTGAGCCGGTCCCGGCAGCTCAGCCGAGACGAAAGACCTCACGGACGCTGAGCGGCTCACCGACGACGGTCTGCTCCAGCAGCGTGACGGCGTTGGCGCGTCCGCGGATCGGGGCCAGGCCGGCCAGCCCGAACTCGGCCTCCCGGAGCGCTTCGACCGCCGCCTCGTGCCCCACCGTCAGATGAGGGGTCGGGTCAGCGAAGACACCCTCGAAGGGCGGGTACTGCGGGAAGGCCCCCTGAACCGCCTCGGTCAGCCTCCGGAACGGGCGGTCGTCGGTCGGAGCCAGCCAGAGCACCAGGTCCTCGAACCAGGCCGTCCGATCGAAGGTGTACGAGAAGCTCGGCACGTTGGCGAACAGGCCCTGCAACCGGGTCAGCAGCACGTCGTCGATCAGCTCAGGCGGGGCGAACGGAGCGAGCACCGTGACATGGGCACCGACGCCGAACGCCGCGCTCGGATCGAGCCGGTCACGCCACAGACCCACCGCGGGTTCGGCCTCGGGGATGAGCACGACCAGGCCGCTGCTCGGCTTCTCGGGGAGCACGACCGGCAGCGTACGGGTCGACGCTGTGGCGCCGTTGCTGCACCCTGTCCGACCGGCATTGGCGCCGGCCACGAGAATGACCTGGTGAGCGCAACGACCGGCACACCGACCAGACGCCAGGTCCGACGCTGGCGGCAGTATCTGGCCGACGAGCGCGCCGAAGCCGCGGTCTACCGGGCGTTGGCCGTCCGCAAGCAGGGGGCCGAGCGGCAGATCCTGGACGGTCTGGCCGAGGCGGAGTCCCGGCACGAGGCGCACTGGCTCGACCTGCTCGGGCCGGCCGCCGAGCCGCCACCTCGAACCAGTCTGCGGACCAGGATCATGCTCGTTCTGGCCGCCCACTTCGGCACCCTGTTCGTCCTCGCCTTGATGCAACGGGCTGAGGGCCGAACTCCGTACGACGACGACATCGACGCGACCGACCAGATGGCCGCCGACGAACGGATCCACGGTGAGGTGCTCCGCGGACTGTCCGCGCGCGGACGCGAACAGCTGTCCGGATCCTTCCGGGCGGCCGTGTTCGGCGCGAACGACGGCCTCGTCTCCAACCTCGCGCTGGTGCTCGGCATCGGGGCGACCGGGGTATCGAACCAGACGATCCTGTTCGCCGGCATCGCCGGTCTGCTGGCCGGGGCACTGTCGATGGGAGCGGGGGAGTACGTCTCGGTGCGCTCGCAGCGGGAGCTGCTGCAGTCCACGCGCCCGGACCCGGAGGCGCATTCCGCCCTCCCGCACCTCGACCTGGACGCCAACGAGCTCGCTCTGGTCTACCGCGCCCGCGGGATGGATCCGGGCGAGGCCCAGATCCGTGCCCGGAGGGTGCTGCAGACCTACCAGTTGGACGCCGACGATCCCGAGGCGGCCGGGGTGGATCCGCACGAGGCCGTGGGGAACGCCTGGAGCGCAGCCATCTCCAGCTTCTGCTTCTTCGCCTCCGGCGCCTTGATCCCCGTGCTGCCGTACCTGCTCGGCGTGTCCGGCCTCGCCGCCATCGTCATCGCGGCTGCGCTGGTCGGGCTGGCCCTGCTCGGCACCGGCGCAGTGGTCGGCGTGCTGTCCGGCGCGTCGCCGTGGCGACGGGCGCTGCGCCAGCTCGCCATCGGGTACGGCGCCGCGGCCGCCACCTATCTGCTCGGCTTGGCCTTCGGGGCGACGGTGGGCTGACCGGGCTCAGCCGCCGGCCGGCTGCGGTTCGCGCACCACGTAGCGGCCCACCCGGGCGAGCTCGGGCCAGCCGGCGATCGTCTTCGCGGTCTCCTTGCTGAACCCGGCCTCGGTGCTGAACCGGATCGGGAGCACGGCCTCACCGGAGCGGTAGTACTCCAGAGCCAGCGCCTGCCAGTCCTGGTTCTTGCGGCGCGACACGTCGGAGTACGAGCTGTCGGACAGGTAGTAGGTGTATCCGCCGAGGTCGACCACGAACGGGCAGCCGCGGTCCAGATCCTTCTGCATGTGGTCCATCTGCAGCGAAGCCATCGGCCAGTCGGTGGTGAGGCAGCCCTGTTGGTCACTCACCGCAGCGGCCAGAGCCTGCCCCGGGAACGGCCGGCCCAGATCCAGTCGGGTCATCGGGACGGCCAGGATGAGCACCAGGGCGCCGGCAATGGCGGCCAAGGTGGGCGGCAACCATCGGATACCTGCGGTCCAGCCCATCACGACGGCCAGGGCGCCGCCAAGGGTCAGGGCGATGGGGGCCGAGGTCAGTCCGGCGTAGTGCAGGAACCACATCGGCGTGGTCATCACCAGGACGCCGTGGGTGATCATCAAGGCGGCGATGACCCGGAGCTCGACCCGGATCAGGCAGATGACCAGGGCCGCCAGCAGGACGACCGAGGTGGCGGTGAGCCAGTGGTTCCAGGTGAGGCTGACTCCGGTCCACTCGCGCGTGCCGAGGACGTCGGTCAGCCGATCAGCCACCCGCTCGCTGGCGCGGCGTCGGCCGAGCTGGGCGACGACCACCATCTTCCACATCTCGACCGGGGCGGCCAGGAAGAACGGCAGGCAGGCGGCCGCGCAGGACGCGGCGGCTGCTCCGAGGGTGATCAACGCGGGCCGCCAGGCCCGCCGGAAGCCGATGCCGCCGACGACCACCAGGATCGCCACCACTCCCCAGATCTTCAGCACCGGCGACAGACCGAGCAGCAGGCCGGCGATCACGTAGTGCCGGGTCCGGATGCCGTCGTCGGACCCCAGCAGCCGGGTGAGGACGAGAGCGATCAGCAACAGCGTCGTGGCCGGCGGCTCCAGCAACGTGGTGTGCTCGACGTAGATCGCGCCCAGGGACAGGGCGTAGTAGAGAGCGGCGACGAGGCCGGCGAGTCGGCTGATCGGTCGGAGCACCAGACCGCACAGGACGGCGTTGACGCCGCCGAGCACCATCCAGGACAGTCGGGCGACAGCCACCGCATCGGGTTCCCCGATCAGCCAGGACAACAGAGCGAACGGGGCCAGGATCAACACGACCCCGGGCGGATGCAGCAGCATGAAGTCGCGGTACGGGAGCAGACCGTTGACCAGACCCATTGCGGCGGCGAAGTGGACGCCGTCGTCGTAGTTGCCCCGGGCGTAGAGGCCACCGCCCCGCAGGACGCCGACCAGCCGGACCGTCACGGCCAGGACGAAGATGGCGATCAAGCCGGCCGAGAACCACCAGCCTGTGCGCGGCCGGACGGCGGGAGTCGATGCGGTGTCGGACGGGGCGGTCGCGGTGCTGATCGTGCCTCCAGACGGTCGTCGACCGGCGGTCGCGGCCGGAGGAAACGGCGGCGCTGACGGTGAACGGCGGAATGGCAGCCACCGTACCGGTTGGAGAGACGTGCCCGGGCTGTGGCTCGCGGTTCCTCCCAACAACAAAAAAGCCGTTCAGGATGTATCCGAGAGCGACCAACCGACTCCACTGTCAGTTGGGGGGCATGCGTAGGCGAATTCGGCGCGACATGAAGGGTCGTTGACCGAAATATGTGGCCGAATGCCCATCGTAAGGCCATAGTGGCAACCAACATGCGCCGTCGGGGTGTCGGCGCTCTCACGAGGGGGCTCGGGGACATGAGAATGGTCTACAAGGTGCTGGCGTTTGTGGTCGCCGGACTGGTGGTGGTTCAGGCGGCGGCGATCGCCTTCGCGATCTTCGGGCTCTTCGCCTGGATCGAAGGTGGAGGCACTCTCGACGCGGCAAGCTCAGGACCGGAGAGCAACGTCAATTTCCCAGGTGTCGTCGGCTTCATGATCCACGGCATGTTCGGCATGATGCTGATCCCGATCGTCGTGCTGCTGCTGCTCATCAGCTCGTTCTTCGCCAAGACGCCTGGAGCGGTGAAGTGGGCGCTGATCGTCGTGGTCACCACCGTGGTGCAGATCGCTCTGGGTATCTTCGGGCACGGTACGCCGGCGCTGGGCATCCTGCACGGTGCCGTGGCGCTGGTCCTGTTCGGTGCGGCGGTCATGGCCGGTATGCGGGCCAACGCGCCGGTTGCTCCGGCCGGTCCGGCGGTCGCGGAGTCGAGCGCGCCCGTCGCCACCGCCTGAGCGAGCTCAGGAGATGCAGACCCGCAGCCGGCGGGCGCTGCGGGTCTGGCTTCCGATCCTCGCCACCGTGGCGGTGGTTGCGCCGTTGGGGTGGTTGTGGCAGGCGAGCCGGGTGCCGGACAGCTACTCCCTGATGGACATGGGCTATCTGGACTACGGGGGTGGCCCGCAGCCGGATCCGTCGGTGGCCGGTCACGCCGACCACGATGGGACGGGTTCGCACGCCGGCCACCAGGTGCGGTCTATCACCGAGCTGGTCGTGGATCCGAGGCGTCCGGCCGACGTGATGGTCGATCTCACGGCGGCCGCGGGACCGGTCGAGATCGGTGGCCAACAGCTGACCGGATTCACCTTGAACGGCAGCACGCCCGGACCGACGATCACCGCGGTCGAGGGGCAGCTGGTCGAGGTGCGGCTGACCAACGCGTCGGTGACCGACGGCGTGAGCCTGCACTGGCATGGTGTGGACGTGCCGAACGCGATGGACGGCGTCGCGGGTGTGACCCAGGACGCCGTGCCGGTCGGCGGTGAGTTCACCTACCGGTTCGTCGCCGATCGAGCCGGCAGCTACTGGTACCACTCACACCAGGTGGCCGATCCGCAGGTGCGCGGTGGGCTGTTCGGCGGTCTGGTGATCTTGCCGCAGACGGGTGGCGGGAAGTCCGTCGCCGGCGGTCCACCGTCGGGCGGCCCGCGCGACGTGCTCGCTCTGGCGCACACCTACGGCGCCGTCCGGACGGCGAACGGCAAGCCCGGCGACCTGGTCGTTCCAGCGAGGCCGGGGGAGAGCGTACGCGTGCGGGTGGTCAACACCGACAACGCCCCGATGCCGCTGTGGTCGGATACCCCCTACCGGGTGGTCGCGGTGGACGGCAGCGATGTGCACCAGCCAGGGCCGGTCGAGAACCAGGGGCTGGTGCTGACGGCCGGCGGCCGGATGGATCTCCAGCTGACCGTGCCCGACGATGGATCGGCGCGGGTCCAGCTCAGCCGCGCGACGGCGGTGGTGGTCGGCGCAGCGGATGGCGCCCCCGTGCCGGCGCAGCCCAGCACGACCCTTGACCTGCTCGACTACGGCACTCCGGCGCCGCTCGGCTTCGACCCGGCCGCCGCGGTACGGCACTTCAACTACCGGGTCGGTCGGCGACCCGGGTTCGTGAAGGGCCGGCCCGGGATGTTCTGGTCGATCAACGGCCACCTCTACCCCAACGTGCCGATGTACGTGGTGCGCGAGGACGAGGTCGTGGCGATGCACATCGAGAACCGCAGCGGTCAGGTGCACCCGATGCACCTGCACGGCCACCGGGCCGTCGTGCTGAGCCGCAACGGCGTGGCGGCCACCGGCAGTCCGTGGTGGGTGGACTCGCTGAACGTGGAGGACGGCGAGACGTACGACATCGCCTTCGTCGCGGACAACCCGGGTCTGTGGATGGACCACTGTCACAACCTGGAGCACGCCGCGGACGGCATGGTCGCACACCTCATGTACGAAGGCTGGGACACGCCGTTCCGGATCGGTGGAGCGGCCGGCAACCAGCCTGAGTGACTGGCCGAGCGGCGAAGTGTAGGTCTCTTCACACGCTGTCTGCCGACGCGACACGCAGGCCGAGAACACAGTAAAGTCTCAACACATCCTCAACCTGAGTAACAACTAACTCATCAGTAACAGTTGTATCTCAGACGGCGGGTCGACTAGTGTGCGGCTTCAGCTTGTGCAGCACGCGCAACCGGGGGGCAAGACCGCAAAAGGCCGAGGCAGCAGTCTCGGTCCGTCCGAGGAGTGTCATGCTTCGTCGCCGTCTCGTCGCCCTGTCCATCACCCCCGTACTCGCCGTCGGTGTGCTGTCCGCACCTCGAGCTGAGGCGGTGAGCACACCGTCGAGCATCAGCACCGTGACAGCGGTGGCCGGCCCGAATCCGGGTGAGGTGGTGTTCCGCTGGAGCAGTGCCGGTGCCAACACGGGCTCCTTCGTGCTCAAGACCGGTACGACGTCCTTCAGCAGCTCCGGATCGGGGCGCAGCGCCAGGTCGTTCACTCTGTCGGGCGGAGCCCGGTCCTGGACGATGCGTGCCAAGGATGCCGCCAGTGCGGGCGCGCCGCTCGGTTCGGCGAAGTACCTCTACTTCCGGCTGTACGCCGTCAACAAGGACAGGACCGCGACCAAGGCCTACCCCAGCCTGAAGGTGGCGATGCCGCAGGCGTTGGGTACCGAGCGGTCCGGCAAGGGCACCGATCTGCGGGTGGCCACCTTCAACGTCCGGACGGTCAAGGCCACCAAGGACAAGCGCAACTGGCTGGCCCGTGTGGACGACGTGGCGGGGGAGATCCTCGCCTCGCGCGCCGGGGTGGTGCTGCTGCAGGAGATCTCTCCGGGGCGCGCCGACGGCAAGGGCGGGTCCACGGCCAAGATCGGCCGGCAGACGACGACGCTGGTCGACAAGCTGGCGAAGAAGGGCGGCAAGTCGTATGAGTACAAGATGGTGCGGACGACGTCGTACCTGAAGTCGGGCCTGCCGCGCGGCACGCAAGGTGGTCGGATCCTGTACGACAACAAGCGCTACAAGCTGCTCAGCTCCTGCCCGGAGAAGACCGGTAAGTCCACCCACAACGCCTCCTGCTCGTTCAAGCTGCCGATCCTGTCCAGTGACGGCGAGAGCCAGCGCCGCCGT
>DASQLI010000230.1:0-6281 GCA_035630075.1 Microlunatus sp. | reverse complement strand
CCGGTAGTACTCGGTGGAGAACGCGATCTCCTTCCACCGGTCGCAGGTGATCGTCATGTTGCGGGCGACCATGTCGACCGAGCCGTTCTGCAGCGAGGGGATCCGCTGGGCGGCCGTGATCACTCGGAGCTCGTAGGCGTTCTCATCGCCCAGGATCGCCTTCGCCATCGCCTTGACCATGTCGATGTCGAATCCCTCGATCTTCCCGCTGAACGGGTTGCGGGAGCCCAGCAGGTAGGTGTCGGCCGAGACGCCGGCGATGATCCGGCCGCGCTTCTTGATCCGGTTCACCGCCGTGCCGGCGCGATCGCTGGCGTCATAGGAGGCGAGCGCGTTGTCGCACTGGGCCGGCGCGATCGTCGGCGCGCTGGTCGTGGTGGGGGTGGGCGAGGGTTCCTGGCTGGGCAGCGGCGTGGGGGAGTAACCCATCAGACCGCAGCCGGCCAGGACGGTGACCAGCAGGGTCAGCAGCAGACCGGGTGCCAGCAGTCGTCTCATCGATACTCCTTCAGCCGCTGGGCCACGCCCCGTCGCCCGACCACGGCCATCACGACGCCTGCCGCGAAGGTGAGGATCGCACCG
This sequence comes from Microlunatus sp., assembly GCA_035630075.1. Taxonomy (GTDB): domain Bacteria; phylum Actinomycetota; class Actinomycetes; order Propionibacteriales; family Propionibacteriaceae; genus Microlunatus. Next base: position 5,699 of record DASQLI010000230.1, on the reverse strand, counting down.
ATGATCAGCCATGGGGCGGCGCTGCCGAGACCGGACCTGATCTCGCTCGCCGAGCTGTCGACCTGCTGAGCCACGGCGTCGTCGAAAGCGGTGAAGGTCGTGTTCGAGTCGGTCGTCGCCTTGGTCACGGCCTGGTCCCACCGACCGCCGTCGTCGAGCTCGCGGATCTGGGTGTGCACGTCGGCGTACGGCTGCCACACCACGTCCAGGTCGCGGAAGCGTGAGATGCGCTCCGCCACGACGGTGGCCGAGGCCTGCCAGGCCTCCTCGAAGGAGGCGCCGCTGCCGCGGGCGATCAGGGTGAGGCTCTCGTTGGACTTGGCGTTGTTGCCCTCGATCCGTGCGGTGGCTGCGTCGCGTACGTCGGTGAAGGCACCCTCGCGGAGACCACCGACCGTGGCGGCCGTCCAGCCCAGCGCGATCAGACCGACGAGCAGGGTGACCGCGCCGATCACGCTGGCGGTCGCCAGTCCGACGTTGAACCGCCGTTTGAACCGGCGGGCCAGGCCGATCTGGGACCAGACGAGGAAGGCCAGCACCAGCAGCCCGACGACGCCGAACAGCCAGGCGATCCTGGCGTTCATCTGGCTGGCTGCGCGGTCGGCGTTGGCCTGGACCAGGTTGTCCAAGAGCGGCAGCGCGTCGGCCCGCAGACCGGTGCTGGCGGTGCGCAGGTACTGCGCCCCGGCCGGGAACCCCTGCCTGTTGTTCGCCCGGGCCAGCTCGATGTTCTCGGTGTAGTCGACCAGCTCGATGTTGAGTCGGGACAGGGCCTGCTGGTCGGCCGGCTCCGCGTCGGCGGCCTCCGCGATCAGCTGCGCGGCCTCGGTGATCGCGTCGTCGTACGCCTGCCGCTGCTCGGCCGGCTCCAGGCCGCCGACCAGGAACGCGTTGGTGGCGTTGGCGTCCGCGCGCAGCAGGTCGGTCTGGATCTCCTGGACCCGGATGAGCTGAGCGGTCGATGACTCGGCCCGGCTGATCTGCGCGGTCAGCAGCAGGAAGGTGGCCAGACCGGCGAGGCCGAAGACGACGCCGGCCACGATCACCAGCGTGGTCAGCCGGCGCAGCTCTCGGGGCGTGTCTCGCGGCTGCGGGGTGGCGTCGGTCGTCTGGACCGGCAGCGGCGACGGTTTCGCCGCCGCCAGGTTCTGCGCGGAGGGTGAGGCGACCGGCGCGGGTGCGGTGGCAGCGGCGCCGGTGCTGGTCGAGGGGTGGCTCACGGGCTCGTCTCCTCGGTGTCCTGGGCCGGGTGGGCATCGGGATCGCGTTGGTCGGGCGGGGACCGGTGGGTATCCGCGGACTCGGTCACAGGTGATTCGGTCAGAGACGACTCGGTCAGAGACGACTCGGTCACCGGCACGTCGAGCGGGTTCGGCTCCTCGCCCAGATCGATGGGCTGCAGCTCACGCAGCTGCTCCAGGGTGGGCTCGTCGACATCGCGTAGTCGCCAGGCGTGCCGCCCGATGGCGCCTTCCAGCAGGTTGCGGGCGAACCGGCCGTTGCCGAACGACGGACCTCGCGGGGTGCTGGACAAGATCGCGACGAACCGCTCCCGAGCCTCCTCGGGAACGTCGTAGTCGGCACCCTCCGCTAGCCGCAGGAAGATCGCCAGCAGCTCCTCGTCGGTGTAGTCGGCGAACTCGATGGTGGTCCGGAACCGGCTGGCCAGTCCGGGGTTCTGCGTGATGAAGACAACCATGGGGTCCGGGTAGCCGGCCACGATCAGCACCAGGTCGTCACGCTTGTCCTCCATCTCCTTGACCAGCGTGTCCACGGCCTCGGTGCCGTACTGGTCACCAGCCAGGCTGTACGCCTCGTCGATGAACAGCACCCCGCCGCTGGCGCTGGTCACCACCTCGGCTGTCTTGATCGCGGTCTGACCGAGGTAGCCGGCCACGAGCTCGGATCGGTCGACCTCGACCAGCTGGCCCGTGCTGAGCAAGCCCAGAGCACGGTAGATGCCGCCCACCAGTCGGGCCACGGTGGTCTTGCCCGTCCCGGGGTTGCCGACGAATACCAGGTGGCGGGTGATGGTCGCCGACTTGAGACCGGCTTTCGTACGGAGTCCCTCGACCCGCAGCACGGCGACCTGGCGGTGGATCTCGGCTTTGACGTCCGCCAGACCGATCAGCGAGTCGAGTTCGGCCAGCAGCTCGTCCAGCGACTTCTCCGGCTCGGGCTCCGCTGCGGGGGCGGGGGTGGCGGAGGGCTTCACAGCGGTCGCGGTGGGGGCGGCCTGTGCGCTGAGCTCGTCGACGTGCGTGGAGTGCCCCTCGACATCGGGACGCGTGGCGTGCCCTTCGACAGGCTCAGGGCGCGTGGGATCAGGCGGCGTACCGATACCGGGAAACTTGCCCGGTGCGGCCGGATCCAGGTGACCGAGGTCGAACCAGTCGGCGGCACGCGGATCGGCGGCACTGATGCCCGGGGTGGCTTCGCGGCTGCGGACGACCTTGTCGAAGGCCTCGCTGAGAGCCTGCAAGGCATCGGTTCCCCAGGCGCGCAGATCGGTCGTACGGCTGCCGTCGGTGTGGTCGCTCATCAGCTCTCCCTCATGGCAGGTCCAGGCTGCTTCGTGGGGTGGTGTCGGAGGGCGGGCTGCTCATCGGTGGGGAGGTGGGCGTGTTGCTCGGGTGGCCGAACTTCTCCTGCAGGAACCGGCCGTGGGCGATCAGGGCCGCCGCATCGACCCGGACCACGGCATCGAAGATCTTGTCCATCGTCCCGGCCAGCAGGTCGAGCTGGTCGATCAGGAGCATCAACGAGGTCTTGCCGTTCTCGATCGGCCGCGAGTCAGCCCACTGCCGAGGCAGCCGCAGGTAACCGCTGATCGCCTCCGGCAGGTAGTCGGTCGCGGTGGCCATCACCGAGTACGCCTCGGGGCTGCCCAGGCCGAGGTTGCGCAGCCTCGGCATCGTCTGCCGGACGGTCGAAGTGACTCGCTTGACCCGGGACTGCACCGGTGCGGGCACCACCCCGCCGGCCACCATCGCCTCGACCCGGTCCAGGGCGTTCATGATGTCGTCCTCGGTCGGGGCGGCGGGGCTGATGTCCGGGGTCGACGCGGCCGACACCCCCGCCGGCTCGAGCCGGCCGGTGATCTTGGCCACCCAGTCCTTAAACCCCATCGAGCTCGTACCCCATGTGTTCCGCCGGTTCCGTACGTGTGCGTCAGCGCAGACCGCTGGGGCTGCCGCCCTCGATGTCGAGCGCGCCCGACGCCAGTCGCTGATCTTGGTGCGAGACCCGATCGAGGTACTCCTGGGACTTGGACACCTCGGTCTCCAAGGTGGTGATGGTCGCCTGCATGGAGTCCAGGGCCTGCAGCTTGAACGTGTCGATGGAGTCCATCGTCGCGTAGATGTTGGCGAACGCGGCCTGCAGCTGGGGGAGCCCGATGGTCGCGGAGGCGGCCTGCTGCTGGATGGCTGCCGAGTTGTCCCGCATCATCTCCGACGTCCGCTGGATCAGGTCGGACGTGGTGGTGTTGAGGGCGGTGATCTGGTCCAGCACCAGCTTCTGGTTGCCCAGCGCCTGCGCCACGATGACGGCGGTCCGCAACGCCGAGACGGTGGTCGTCGAGGCCCGGTCCACGCCCTTGATCAGCTCGATGTTGTTCTTGATGATGATGTCGATCGCGAGGTAGCTCTGGATCGACACGGCCAACTGGGTGAGCAGGTCCTGGTGCTTCTGCCGGACGTAGAACAGAACGTCCTGCTGCAGCGCCTTCGCCCGGTCGGGGTCGGACATCTCCAGAGCGGTGATCTGCTCGCTCAGTCTGGAGTCGAGTCGCTCGGCCACGTAGACGTACTGGTTCAGCCGACCCATGGTCGCCCAGAGATTCTGCTTCTCCATGTTGAGGGCGGCGTTGTCCTTGGCGAGCTCGTCCTGGCCGTTGCGCAGGCTGTGCAGGATCCCGTTGAGGTGGCTCTGGGCGTCCTGGTACTTGCGGAAGTAGTCCACCACCTTGTCGCCGAACGGCAGGAAGCCGAGCAGCTTGCGGGTGCCGGTCGCCTGGCTCGGGTCGAGGCCCTCGACCGTACGGCGCAGCTCGAGCAGCGTGGTGCCGACCTTGGACCCCTCGGCGATGCCACCCTCCTTGAGCGCTTTCACCGGGGTGTTGAGCAGCCGGTTGGAGGTCTCGGCGGCCCTGCGGATGTCCTGGTCGCCCATGCTGCGCACGTTGTTGGCCTGGGCGGCGAACTCCGGCGACCGCGTCTGGGCGTTGGTCAGCGCGTCCAGGAACCCGTCCACCCGGGCATCCAGCGCCGGCACCTGCGACGGGTCGACCTGGGGCGCGATCGCCGGTGCCTGGGTGGTGGCGACCGGCTTGGGTGGCTCGGGCGCGGTCAGGGTGAGCGTGGCGACCTGGTCCGGTGGCGTCAGGGGCGACGGTGCGGCGGCGCCGGCGGCGTCGGTCATGAGTGGAGCCTCTCGATCGTCTGCGGTGGCCTGGCCAATCTACTCGTCCGAGGGCCGGCGGTGGGTGGCCTTCGTCGCCGTGATTCTCGGCCGCGATCAGGTGAGAGGGTGACCATCGGTCACGCTGCGCTGAGTGCGCTGCGATCCTGCGGCGAACGGAGTACCGATGATCGACGTACGGAGGTTGCGGCGGCGGGCGGCAGAAGCCGGGTTCGATGCCTCGCTGGACGACCGGGTCGGTCAGCTGCTCACGGTCCTGGCCGCGAGCAAGCCGGCGGGCCGGTTCCTGGAGCTCGGCACCGGGGTCGGCCTCGGCACGGCGTACCTGCTGCGGGGTGCGGACGCGGCCAGCCGGCTGCTGACCATCGAGCTGGAACCTCGCCTGTCGGCCATCGCCCAGGCCGAGATCACCGACCATCGGGTCAGCTGGCTGATCGGTGACGGCGGCGAGTGGCTCGAGCAGGCGGACGAGGCCGACCGTTTCGATCTCGCCTTCGCCGACACCTGGCCGGGCAAGTTCACCCACCTCGACCGGGCGATCCAACTGGTCGCCCCCGCCGGCTACTACGTCATCGACGACCTGCTGCCGCAGCCGAACTGGCCACCCGGTCACCAGACCGCCGTCGACCGGCTGACCGCCGGACTGGAGAGCCACCCCGAGCTGGCCACGGTGCGCCTGGACTGGGCGAGCGGTGTGATGGTCTGCACCAGGACCGCGGACGGCGATCCCGCTGGGTAGTCCGGTCCGGGCGTTCGCCAGACTCGACGCAAGCTTTCCGGCGAGACAGCCCGAGGCGTGTACTCGCGCTGCGGGCCTCCTGATCTACGGCTTCTTCGGGCGGGGTCGCGGTGAGCGTCTCCCGCTGCCGTGCGCGACGACCCGTTCGTCCAGTGCTTTCTGGTGGTGCTGTCGGCGATCTTGACCCTGGTCGCGTTCCTCCGGTTCGACGGAAAGGTCACCTACCGGAGGGCGAAGCGGGACGGTCAGCCGTCGTGGAGTATCGATCAGCCCGGTGGGTCGGCTGGTACCCGACGTCGTGATGATCAACCCTTTCCCCCGGATGAGACACATCGTCGAGTACATCTTCAGCGCCCTGAGCGTGTCGAAGGGCACGGTGCTTCGACAGGCTCAGCACGCGTTCTGAACAACGCGGCACTGGCGAGGGCCGAGCGAGCGAAGGCATCGCGGCGGGCTGATCGAGACGAACAGGTGCGTGACAATCGGTGGTCAGGTACTGCACATTCAGGTTCGGTTGAGACAGACTGCAGCGAGGGTC
>DASQLI010000229.1:0-23365 GCA_035630075.1 Microlunatus sp. | reverse complement strand
CGCCGGCGCCAAGGACGGACGGCTGGCCAGGATGCGACGTCGGTTCCCCAGCTGCCCCGTGGTGATCTTCGGCCACTCGCACATCCCGTTGGACGCCGCCGATGATCAGCTGCGGATTCTCAACCCTGGCTCGCCGACCGATAAGCGTCGCCAGCCGTACCGGACCCTGGCCGAGCTGATCATCACCGACGGCCGGCTGGCATCGGCCACCATCCACCAGCTGCCCTGACGTCCTGCGGCCGCCCGGCACCACCCCTCAGACGAACTTCTGGCGTCTGGTCGACGCCAGGGGTGGACTGAACACCAGAGGTTCGCCTGGAGGAGGGTGCCGACTGACCGGGTCAGCCGGCCAGGCCGGAGGTCAGGGTCCGGGTCAGCAGGCCGGCGGCCTCGTGCCAGGTCCGCGCACCGGTGCTGACGACGAGGTGGGCGGCGAACAGCGAGGTCCACACGAAGGTGCCGACCCAGTCGGGTGGGAGATCGGCGGCCAGCGAGCCGTCGGCGTACCCTCGGCCGATCACCTGCCCCAGCTGGTCCTCCTCGTCGTCGAACCAGGTGTCGGGGTCGACCAGCGCGTTGTCGGCGAAGACCAGACCGAGCACCGGGCCGAGCTGGATCAGCTCGGTGCACAACCGCAGCAGCGCGTCCCGGCCGGAGCCCTCGGCCGGCCTCGACCGAGCGACCGCCGCCACGAACCGGTCCCGGCACTCGGCGTCCACGCCGGCGACCAGGTGTGCGCGCCCGGTGAAGTACCGGTTGAGCGTGGTACGCCCCACCCCGGCCCGGGAAGCGACCGCCCCCAGGGAGGCAGCGTTGTCGAGCGCCCAGACCTCGACGGCGGCGTCGACGATGTCGCGCCGGGTGCGGTCCGTCTTGGACGATCGAGTCTCGGTCACGCGACGATCTTAACGGACAGCGCTTGCCTTTTTCGGAACAATAGTGTTCCATTTCGGTATGACAATGATCTCCAACGCGACCCGGCCCCGGCGCCGGACGTGGTGGCTGGTGCTCAGCCTCGTGGCCCTCTCACCGATCTGCGCCGAGTACCTGTCGGCGTACGACGACTCGACCGGGCACCCGGCAGCCCTGCTCGGCAACATGATCATCTTCATCCCGCTGTACGGCTGCGCCGCCCTGCTGATCCGCGAGGTCGCCCGCCGAGCCCGCTTGGGGTGGACCGGGATCCTGCTGCTGTCCGCCGCTTTCGGACTGATCGAGGCCGGGCTGGTCGACCAGTCCCTGTTCAGTCCCGACTACCGCGGGCTGGAGGGCTGGGACGCGATGTTCACCACGACGCTGATCGCTCCGCTGGGGATGAGTGCGGTCAATCTGATCGGCTTCGTCGGTGGTCACGTGATGCTGAGCATCTGCGGTCCGATCGCGCTCGTCGAGGGCTGGCGACCGGATCGGGCCACCCAGCCCTGGCTGCGGATCCCAGGCCTGGTGGTCACTGCGCTGGCGTACGGTCTCGGCTCGCTGTTCGTTCTGCAGTGGCACCTGCAGACCGAGAGCTGGCACGCGGCTCCGGGCCAGCTGATCGGCGCTGGACTGGTGGTGGTCGGGCTGATCGCGGCAGCCGCCGTGCTCGGCCGACGGCCACGGATCATCCGGCCGGAGCCGGGCCCGGGACTGCGCCGGACGGCCATCGTCTCCCTGGTGCTGGCGACCGCGTACGGCATGCTGCCCCAGACCTGGCTCGGAGTCGCCGGGATGGCAGCCGTGCTGGCCACCGGCGCGGTGGTGCTGTTCCGAGCGTCCCGGACGCGTCGTTGGAGCCCGACCCACGCGGCCCTGGTCGGCGCCGCTCCGCTGCTGGTCACCGGGGTGCTGGCCTTCACCTACGACCCGCTCATCGGCGACGTGAGCACGCAGGCGAAGTACGCGCACAACGTGATCATGCTGCTGATCGTGCTCGCGGCTCTGGGTATCACCCTGCTGCGCCGACCGCGCAGCGCGACAGCGGCTCTGAGTGCCGACGAGGATGTCCCGGGGAGTCCTGTTGTTGCCTCGTGACGGTCGGAGCCTGAGCGCGCGGCCTGGCCGCTGATCCGTCCCCGACGATCGGTTCTATGATTTCCTCACCCGCCACCGCCCGGTCGGACGACGAACGCGGCGGGAGGAGGGCGATGACGGAGGACGACACCACCGCTACGGTCGAGATTGTCATCCGCGCTGCTCGGGTCTTTGCCGCAGTGACGGCCGAGTCGATCGCCCGGGCGGAGCCCGGGGTGACCCTTCCCCAGCTTCGGGTGCTGACCGTCGCCTCGGAAGTGGGCGTCCTCTGCAACGCCGACGTGGCTCGTACGCTCGACATCCACATCTCCAACGCCAGCCGGCTGTGCGAGCGCCTGGTGCAGGCAGGCCTGCTCGACCGTCGCGACTCCCCCACCGACCGGCGGCAGGTGGAGCTCAGGCTCACCGACGCCGGGCGGGATCTGGTGGCGAGTGTGACCGAACACCGCCGAACGGCTTTCACCTCGATCCTGGCCGGCATGAGCCGAGCAGAGCGAAAGAGCCTGCACGACTCGTTGCAGGCGTTCACCCGCTCCGGCGAGCATCGGATCGGCAGCGCACTCGCCGGACCCTGACGCTGCCCGCCAGGTAGACAACGATTCGGTCACAACCATCAGAGAATCGTTGCGCTACAGCAATCATTTGGCCCAGGCTCGTGACTTCTGGCGCTGCGGCCCGGCTGCCCTGCGGCGGGTTCGAGACTCCTGTCTGGATCTCACGTCAGATGTCGCGCGCGTCCTGCCGGTCGGCGCGGCGTGCTCGGGAGCGGAGCGGCGAGTGGGGGGCTAGCCGCTCCGATCTCCCAGCGCCTCGCGTTCTGCCGGGGCGCGGAGTCGCCTCTACGCGAAGTTGCCACGGGCGATGATCACCGATCCAGGGCCCGCAGCCCACTGACCAGGCCCTCCCCCAACCAGTGCTCGTACGCGGCCAGCGTCCAACCGCATCGACGGATCAGCCGGTCGGCCACCTCGATCGAGGTGAGCGTCCAGACGTGATCGACTGCTCGGTCGACCGAAACGCCGTCAGGCAGCCCGAAGCGGTCGGCGAGGTGTTGCACGATGCCGGCGTTGCCGACCCGTCGCTCACCGTCGATGGCAGCCAGAAAGGCACTGAGGTCGGCATCCGATCCTGCGCCTTCCGCCAGCACCATCCCGATCAACGGACCCACTCGTCCGACGATCAGGGCCGAGACGCCGGCGTACGCCCTCAGGGTGGCTCTCGTGCTTCGCTGGTTCAGCACGTGGGCGATCTCTGGCCGGTCGTTCATGACGACGTTCTCGTCATCGCCGGCAAGCAGCATGTCGTAGACCGTCTTGAGCAGGTCCGCCTTGCTGCCGCAGGTGTTGTAGATCGTCTGCGGGCTCACCTGCGCCGCCTTCGAGAGAGCGCCGATCGTCGTGCCGTGGTAGCCGGCCGACAAGAACTCTTGCCGGGCCGTCTCGACGATCCGACGTCGGGTGAGTCGGGCCGCCGCGGCGCGGCGGGTGCTCTCGTACGGACGACCTGTTGACATCGGAACCTTTCTGCTGGAACATAATTCCATTGGAATATGATTCCACCCATCATAGCGACGAGAGGACCGCCATGACCACCACCACGTCGACCTCGATCACGACCAACGCGGCGCTGCCGGCAGCCCGTGCCGTTTTCGAAGCCATCAACAGCAAGGATCTGAGCTGCCTGGCCGACGCCGTCACCCATGACTTCGTCGACCACGGGTCGCCGTTCCCGCTCCCGCCCGGCCCGGAGGGCTACCGGCAGATCCTCACCTTCGTGACCCAGGTGCTGTCGATCCGCTACGACGTGCTCGACGAGTTCGCCACCGAGGATCGGATCGTCGTCCGGGCCAGGGCGCACGGCATCGCGGTCGCACCCGTGCACGGCGAGGCTTTCGCCGGCCGACCGTATGCGATGGACACCCTGCACGTGTATCGCACCCAGGGAGACCGCCTGGCCGAGCACTGGGGCGTACGCGACGAGCTCGGTGTGCTGCAGCAGATCGGGGCACTGCCCGAGCCGGTCATGCCGGAGCGGTGAGCCGGTTGTCCTGCGTGGTTGACCCGGGGGACGGCCGAGGGTCCCGGTCAGGTCAGGTCGTACGCCGTGACGTGCCGCGGCTGATAGAGCAGCATGTCGTCCGCCCCGGGCACCCGGAGCAGGACTCCCCGACCGAAGCCCATGTCCTGCGCGCCACCGGCGAACTCCGCTCCCCGCTCGGCCAGCTCGGACATCATGGCGTCGATGTCGTCGCAAACGAGGGCGATCGAGTGGTGCTTGGGCGACGTCCACGGCTGGCCGCCGCGCTCGCCCGCTGTGGGGTGCACGCCCAGCTCACTCGGACCCGTGCCGAAGATCAGCCAGTCCTCCGGGTCGGTGCCGCCCGTACCCGCACCGCCCACTCCCGCGTCGCCCCCGGCTCCTTCGGAGACGAACGGCCATCGCAAGACGTCTTTGAAGAAGGCCCGGGTGGCCGTCGGATCGTCGGAGTACACGAGATTGTGAACGGCGGTCAGCATGCTTGCACAGTAGTCCCGGCGTGCTGGCTGGGTCAGCGACGACGTCAACGCTTGCGGTGGTGCGCCAGCAGCCGCCGGGCAAGCTCCGGGCCGGCGTTCACGTACTGCTGCGGGGCCACAACCCGAGCCGCTGGACCTGAGTCGATCATGATCAACCCGATCCGCTGGTCGACCGGCATCAGCAGCTCAGCCCGGAGCCGGACAGCCGTCTCGTCCTCGGCGATCACGTCGACCGACTCGGCCTGCTTCTCCACCGCCCACCGGGCCTCGTGCGGAACCTCGATCTCCACCGCCGTCGGGGTCCGCTGACCACGGAGCAGCTCCTCCAGGTTCGCCGGCAGCTCGAAAGCGTCCTCGCGTACCTGGATCTGCTGGACCCGACTGAGCAGGTACGTCCGGAGCTTGCCGTCGTCCTGGACCGGACCGGCATCGAGCTCCCAGCCGCGACGGGTACGCAACAACCGGTACGGTTCCACGACCCGCTCGATCACGCCCGGATGCCAGGCACGTGCGTAGCTGATGGTGACGCGGCGCCGCTCGGCCCGGGCCCGCTCGAGCTCGGCGGGCGGCCGCCAGGGTGCCGGCTGCCGGTCCATGATGCCGGGCAGCAGCCCGCGACGCAGCTTGTCCGCCGCGGACTGCAGGATCTCGTTGTCCGGTTCGAGCACGAGTCGATCGCGAGCGGTCCGGTACTGCGTCGCCAGATCTCCGACCGAGGCGTACGCGACGCCGAGCTCCCGGCCCGGCTCCGCCTCCACCAGCCTCACCACCGCCGCCTCCGTCGGGTCGTCGTCGCTGCCCGAGACGAACTCGATCGCCGGCGACCGCCACATCAGGTCGATCGCGTAGGTGGCGAAGTCGGTGGTGTAGTACGTCAGCAGCACCTCGCGGACCTGAGCCGGAGTGCGATGCACCTCCGCAGCCAGATCGTCGATCCGCATTCCGTCCGGGTGGTACTGCAGGGCGTCGAGCAGCCGCGGCAGCTCGGCGACCCGGTCGACGAAGATCGCCATCAGAGCTGCTCCCCCGCCGCCAGCCGCAAGACCATGATCATCTCGTCGCGGTTGGCCGACGGCCCGACCAACCGGACCCGCTCACCCAGCTCGAAGATCCTGCTGCGGAACGCCGCCCGGTGGGTCACCGGAACCTTCAAGATCACCTGGTGCTCGTCCCGCGCGTGCTCGACCGCGCCGGTGAGCATGCCGGCGGCCTCCTCGGTGTGCTCGACGGGTGTGGCCACCAGGACCTGCTCCGGCGGGTCGACGACCCAGGTGAGCGGATCGAAGCTGTGCCGCGGGATGCTGTCCGGCACCTCCGCGCTGCCGGGGTCATCGATGGAGACGGCACCGGAGATCCGCGAGATCACGTACTCCTTGATCACGTCGTTCTCGACCTCACGGCCGCGCAGCATCCAACCCGACGGTCCGTTGTGCAGGGTGTGTGGATGCACCCGGCGTCTCTTGTGCCGGTAGGTGAACCGAGCGAGGCAATGCCGCTCGACCGCGCGTTCCAGAGCCGCCAGCCGCGGCGACGGCTCCGGTACGGCGACGTCGGCCGCCAGCGCCGCCTGCTGCAACGCGGCCCGCTCCCCCGGGGTGAGCAGCAGCGCCATCCGGTTGTCGTGGGCGTGCAGCAGATAGCGACCGCTCTCACCTTCGGCGCCGACGCTCTCGATGTCCCAGCCGCCGTCCTCCCGCAGCTGGCGGATGTCGCGCCGGAGCTTGCTGAGGCCGTTCTCGTCGGTGGTGTGACCGGCGATCTCGGCCAGCTGGTGGGCGGTGATGCCGCGCTCTCGGGTGGACAGGGCGAGGAGGATCCGCAGCAGACGCTCCATCGCTGCCTGCTGATCACGCCCTGGCGCCTTCGCCATCACTCACCTCGCTCCATCAGCTGTCAGCCTCGGGTTCGTATCGCTGCAACATCGCCCGCGCCACCTCGGCTCCAGCACCACGGAGCTCCACCGGCTCCACCACCCGTGCCGCCGCTCCCCCAGCGACCAGCATCAGTCCAGCCCTGAGCCGGTACGGTTGCAGCAGGACGACCCTCAGGCGTGCCACCTCAGGGCCGTCCTGCACCAGCTCCACTCGCTCGGAGTACTTGTCCACCGCCCAGCGCGCCGCCGGCGGCATCTCCATGATCACGATCTGTTCGCGGCGATGCTTCCTGATCAGCTCCGTCAGGTCAGCGGGCATCTCGAAGGTCTCCGACAGCACCTCGAGCGCGCGAACGTTCGACAGCAGGTAGGTCCGCAGCGCGCTGCGCTCGTCGCCGGGTGCGGCGTCCAGCTCCCAGCCGCGGTGCGTACGGAGCACCCCGTACGGTGCGATGACTTCCTCCCCGATAGCCGGCTCCCAGGCCCGCGCGTACGTGATCTTGATCAAGCACCGATCCTTGATCGCCGCCCGCAGCTCGGCCAGCTCGGACCAGGGCTCCGCCTCGATCAGCCGGAATCCGGGCAGCACCCCGTCGTGCAGCTTGCGGACCGCGGAGGCCAGCACCTCGTCGTCGGGATGGAGGGCGACCGCATCGGTGGCCAATTCATAGAGCCTGGCCAGGTCGGCCAGCCTGATTCGGGAAACCCCGAGCTCGGCTCCGGGATCAGACACGCCGAGTCGCACCATCGTCGCCGTCGACGCGTCTCCGTCATCCTCAGGATCCTCGGCCAGGAACTCCAGCACATCGGGCCGGGCCACCAGGCTGGGCAGGTAGTGCGCCATGTCGGTCAGGTGATAGACACGCAGGGTCTCGCGCACCTCGGCCTCGCTCCGCCCGACCTCGCGGGCGAGATCGGAGAAGCGCATCCCCTGCGGGTGATACCACAGGGTCTGCAGCAGCTGCGGCAGCAGCGCGACCCGCTCACCGTAGATCGCCATCACGCCTCCTCGTGATCATGAGCTGCTCCTGATCACCGCGTGCAGATTGTCCACCACTTCCGCGACCAGCTCGAACGGCTCCAACACCCGAGCCCGTAGCCCCAGGGAGTACAGCCGGGCTCGAAAAGTCGCCTGGTTGGTCACGGTCAGCTCGACGACCACCTCGTTCCCCTCCGGATCAGCCGGTTCCACGATGACCGCCTGAGGCATCAGTCCGAGCACGTCGGCGACGAACGCCGGCACGACACCCAGTCGCACCAGTACCGGGGGATCCAGCTGCCACAGCATGGGGTCCAGCCGCTCCGCAGGAAGCTCGAACTCGGGCGCCGCAGTGCCTGGCCCATGGATCGTGACGTCGTTCATCCAGGCGGTGACGTACTCCCTCGGCTCGCTGTCCACCTCTTCTCGGGCGGCCAGCACCCAACCGGACCGGGTCGAGTACAGGGCATCGGGATGCACCATCCGCGCTCGTCCGCTGTACCCGAACGAGAGGAGACTCCGATCCCGGATCGCGTGCGCGAGCTTGCCGAGGAACGGCGGCGGCTTGGCATGGTCGATGTCTGCGAGATACAGCAGCGATCGCAGCGCCGCCAGCTCCCCCGGCGTCAGCAGCAGAGCCAGCCGGTTGTCCTGCACCCGCAGCACGTAGCGACCGTCTTCGCCCTCGCCCGCGACGTTGCGGATGTCCCAGCCGCCGTGGCGCAGGACCGTGAGGTCCCGGCGCAGCTGGGCCCGGGTGGCGTCGGTGTCCTCGGTCAGGTCGGCCATCCGCAGCAGGCGGGAGATCGGCACGCCACGGCCGCGGTCGTCGTCGGCCAGGCAGATCAGGATCCGGATCAGCCGCTCCATTGGCTTCAGCTGATCCCGGCCAGCCGATCGCGCCACCTGCTCGCCTCCCGTCCAGTTGCCGTCGGGCTGAGTTTCCCACCACAGCCCTGGCACGGCCAGCACCACCCCGGCAACAGGGATCTGTGGTCGCTCTGCCGCAAGACTGAGTGATCACCCGATGCCTGAGGAGCTGCGACGTGACGCTCACCGACTCGATCCCGCCCACCGCACCCTGTGTCCCGGCACGGCCGCGTCGCCTCCGCCGCGGAAGGCAAGGTGCTCGGTCTGCGGCTCGCAAGGGTGCAGCGCTCTACGACCTGATCTGGCACAACCGTCGCGTCACTGACCGTCGCAGGACGCGGAGCTGGATCTGCTGAGCCGGGCCACCGACCAGCTCGAGATGTGCGGGGATCCGGAGCAGATCCGTGGCCGAGGTGTCACTCCTCCAGCCAGCGCTCGCGCTGCTCGATGATGTCCGCGCGGCAGCCGGACACCAGCAGGTCGGGGGTTCCCAGGGCGATCTCGCCGTACCTCCACCGCGGATCGGCGCCGATGGCCCGGAGCAGCGGCTCGGCTCGCTGGGACACAGCGCCCTTCACCTCGAACCAGTCGAGCAGCTCTTGCACAGACAGCGGCGATCCGCTACCACCGACCGTGCCGTTCGCCCGGCAGACGGCCCAGGCGACGGCGGCCGCACCCCGGACCGGGGAGGCCTTGCGTCGGAACACGGACGGGTCGCCCACCGCAGCCCGGGTCAGGAACCGGCGCATCGCCGTCCGGTGCTCGACATCGAGCAACGAATCGGCACACCCGTCGCAGGCCGTCAGCACCTCCCGCACCACCGGACGGATGTCGTCGGCGATGCCCTCCCAGACGAACTCCTCGTCCGGTAGCGGCTTCGCGGTCAGTCCGGCGAGACGGGCCGGACCACCCACCAGCACACCGAGGTCGTCGAGCATCGTCTGGGCCAGGTCCTCGTCGCTGATCAGGTCATCGCGCCCCGTCCGTCCGCCACCGAGCATCAGATCATCGAGACTCATCCCCTGCATGCTCCGGAGCAGCTCTGGGGTCAGCTCGCCACCGTTCGCCTCGATCAGCTGCGCGATCATGGCCGCCGGCCCCTGCGGTGTGGTCGTCCGGATCCGTTGCAGGAACTCCGGCTCGATCGCGTCGATGACCTGGACGGTCTCCTTGGTCAGGGCCGCCGGGATCCCCTGGCGACCGTGTGCATAGCGGACGTACGCGCGCAAGACCTCCGGCACCCTGGCCAGGTAGGACGGTTCGGCCATCACCTTTCGAGGCACGAAGTCCAGCAGCAGCATCTCCACGGCCACCGGGCTCCACCGCAGCGGATCCCCGGGTCCATAGCCGGTGGCGAACCAGAGCACACTCTGCAGCAGCCCGCGCCCGTCATGATCATCCAGCGCCGCACCCAGCGGCGAGCGGAAGAAGTCGTCGGCCAGCTGGTCGAGCTGCTCCTCGGTCCACTCCGGTCGCTCCGGGACCGTCCCACCGGCGGGCAGCATCCGCAGCATCCACTCGATCACGGGACGACACATCGGCCAGCTGTCGGACTCCACCGGCGGATACAGCCTGGACGACTCCTCGATCGCCGCCTCGACGACCGCTCGGGCGTCCGCGGGGTCCACCTTCGACAGGGTCTGGTCGGCGTCGATGACCCTTCCGACCACCTGCTCGGCCAGCACCGTCAGTGCCTCCGGTACGACGAAGGCGTCCTTGACCACGCCGCCGAGGTTGTGGTCGACGTAGACCAGGGCGCTCAGCTGATGACCTGTCGGCAGAGTGACGCCGAAGAAGTAGTCGTCGCCGTCGCCCAACGTGTCGGTGAGGAACCACACCTCGGACTCGATCCGAGCGTGATCCAGTCCCGTCAGCCACTCAGGTAGCGGGTCGTTGCGCTGAGCCAGCGCTCGTCCGATCCGGACCCGCATCAGCTCGTCCGGCACCAGGACTCGGATGACCGCCAGCACCGCCGTCGTCTCCGGGTGCGGAGTGCCGATGAACGAGTCGACCAGCTCCTGCAGGTTGGGACGCTCGTCGGGTCGGAACGGATCGTCCCGCCGCGGATCGGTGACTTCGACCAATCCGCTCACCGTGGCCAGCAGGTCCAGTGGCTCGTCAGAACGCAGGCCCGCCTGAATCGTCTGGAGCAAGTCCAGGTCGCCTGGACCCTGCTCGCTCGCCGCGGGCGGCCGACGCCGACCTCCACCTTTCCCGGTCTGTCGCTTCGCCATTCGGGCACCCTACGTCGTACGACAGCCACCCCGACGGGGTCCGCGGAACGCCCCGACCAGGAGGATTCGCGAACGGCAAGGAGGGGCGACGGCCGCTGCTGCGCTCTCAGCGAGCCCAGACCCGCTGGGGCCCGATCGCGGCGAACCCCACCTCCTGCGCGCGCTCGAGGTCCGCTCCGTACTCGTAGCCGACC
This sequence comes from Microlunatus sp., assembly GCA_035630075.1. Lineage (GTDB taxonomy): Bacteria > Actinomycetota > Actinomycetes > Propionibacteriales > Propionibacteriaceae > Microlunatus. The sequence continues at coordinate 12,686 of DASQLI010000229.1, read as the reverse complement.
AGCGATCGGCCCGGAAACAGGGCGCCGGCAGCTCTGACGACTTCCACCCACGCCTGGTCGGACTCGTCGGCCCACAGGTTCGACACCGACACCGCTGCGGTGCCCAGGTGGAGCACCACCCCGGCGGTGAGGTCCGCGCTGTCGTGGTCGCCGCGCTTGCCCAGGACGACGAAGGAGGAGCGATCCAGCAGGCCGGGCAGCAGCACCTGCTGCGTGTCGTGGTGAGAGGTCCACTGCGTCAGCTGCGCCGCAGACCGAACGATCGACCAGCCAGCCGGCACCTCGCTCGGGTCCCCGGACGCCGGGCGGTGGATCCACTGCGCCTCGAACAGGAGCTCGAAACCCTCGGTGGTGAGATCGAAGCTGCCGAACGAGTCAGCGATGCCGCCGTGCTCGAGCCCCTCGACGGCCGCCAGGACGTGATCAGGTCGCACTGTGGGTTCGACGGACTTCGCCGCCGAGTGCAGCGGTGGCGGCGGTGCGTAGGCGGCCCAGACGTCGTTCTGGATGCCGCACGGCACGCTGTGCAGGCTGCATAGGGCGTCGTACCAGGACAGGCTGGCGTCGACGGCGGTCCGGAGCGGGATCGGTACGGCGGCAGTGTTCACGCAGTTGATGATCCTCTCGTGACTCCTGCAACGACCGACCGCATCCGAACGGCGATTCAGCGATTCCCCCTGACCCGATGCTGTGCCGGCAAGCCATCGCTCGCCCAGTTCAGCAGAGCTCCTCCGGTGTGAGGATCCAGGTCAAGACTGCTTCTTCGGCACCGGGGTGAGCACCGGTCGCTTCGCGGTGCGCCCGACATCGTGGGGTATGCCTCGGATGCCCCGACCCAGCCAGGGCGCGAAGTAGCGTCGTGCCCACTGGAGATCCTCGGCGAGCTGCTCGCGGGTCCGCAGCTTGGGCAGCGCGTCGGTGAACGGCTCGGCCCAGGAGAGGTCGCTGCCGGTGATGCCGAGTCGCCAGGCCATGGCGGCTGCGACCCGCTCATGGCCGAGCTCGTTCCCGTGCAGCCGATCCTCGGAGAACAAGCGTGGGTCCTCGACGATCGGAAAGTTCTGAAAGTCCATGACAAGCACGCCGTACCGCTCGGCTTCCGCCCGAATGATGTCGTTGAGAAGCAGCATTCGCCTGCGCAGTCGTCGCCCGAAGGGGTTCACCGACGATGGATCGGGCATGGTGAAGGTCACCACCGTGCAGTCCTGCGATCGCGCCTCACCGAAGATCGAGGCCAGATCGGCTGTCAGCAGTCCGAAGTCGCACTCGACCGACAGCAGGTCGTTGGCTCCGCCGAAGATCGACAGCAAGTCCGGTCGCATCTCCAGTGCCGAGTCGAGCTGGGTCGTGCGGATCTCGTTCAGGTGCAGACCACGTACGCCCAGATTGGCGTAGCCGAGCTGTGCGGTCTGAGCGTTGGCGATGATCTCGGCCAACCGGTCGGCCCAACCCCGGTACCCGCCGTACCCGTCGGGGTCTTCGAGCCCCTCGGTGCTCGAGTCACCGATCGCCACGAAGCGCCGGAAGCTGGTCATCCACCCACCTCGTCTGAGCACACCAGGCCCCGTGATGCCTCCGGACAAGATCGAGAGCAGGCCTGTCGGGCAGGGAAGGCCCAGGGTGATCAGAGGGAGCGACGCTGGGCCACCATCGGGCAGAGGAACGGGTCCTTGCCCTTCAGCCCCACGGTGTTCAGGTAGTTGATCACGGTGCGGTACGCCTGCCAGAGACTGGCTTGGGTGTACGGGACGCCCTCGGCCGCGCAGTGTGCGGTGACGAGCTGCTTCACTTTGCGTAGATGGGGTCGCGCCATCGACGGAAAGAGGTGGTGCTCGATCTGGTAGTTCAGCCCGCCCATGAAGATCGAGACCAGTGGACCGCCGGTGATGTTGCGGCTCATCAGCACCTGGCGGTGCAGGAAGTCGAGCTTCAGCTTGCGTGAGACCAGCGGCATCCCGATGTGGTTCGGGGCGAACGACGACCCCATGTAGAGACCGAACAGGGCCAGCTGGAGCCCCAGCACGGCCACGGCCTTTTCCGGCGGCAGGAACCAGAAGACGAGAGCGACGAGACCACCGAGCCGGACCAGGAGGAACGCGCTCTCCACCCAGCGCCGCTCGACCTTGCCGCGGCTGGTGACGCGGCGGATGCCCTCCCAGTGCAGGGAGAGTCCCTCGAGCATCAGCAAGGGGAAGAAGTACCAACCCTGATGGGCGACGAGCCACCGCATCAGGCGACTCGTGTGCCGGGTGGCGATAGCCGGGGTCATCGCCACGGCCGTGAGCGCGATATCGGGATCGTGGCCCTCCTGGTTCGGGCGGGCGTGGTGGCGGGTGTGTTTACTCTGCCACCACCCATAGCTGATCCCCACCAGCAGGTTCGCCACGATCAGGCTGATCCAGTCGTTCCAGCCGCCCGACTTGAAGATCTGGCGGTGGGCGGCGTCGTGGCCGAGGAACGCCACCTGCGTCATGATCACGGCCAAGACGGCGCCGGAGGCCAGCTGCCACCAGCTGTCTCCGATCCAGAGGAAGGTTGCCACCCACCCAGTGATCACCACGACGGCGCCGATCAGCTTGGTCCAGTAGTAGCCGTACCGACGACGCATCAGACCCAGTTCCTGGACTTGATGGGCCAGGCTGGTGAACGAGCTGGCACGGTGGCGGGTAGCAGCAGTCGGCGGCGAGGGGCGGACGAGAACAGTGGTCATGACGGAGGCCCGATCGAACGGTCAAGCCAGGGGTGCCTAGGCGCGAAGGCGTATGCCTCGGGAGAAGCGGCAGGCAGGCTGCGGCGACTCCGGCCCTGGGCCGACTGCATGTGCAGTCTCTCCAGCGTAGCCGCTTCCCGTGCGGCATTCCGCAGGGCTACGCAAAGGCCCGGAGACGGACGTCTGACTCTGCTCAGCTGGCGAATGGACCTGCGCCGCGCAGCACTTCAAGGGCGTAGGCGTGCGGCTGCAGGCCTGCTGCGGTAGCGTCGCGTCGAAGAGCATCGTGGGCGTCGTCCGGGTCGGTTCCGCGCTCGATCAGTACTCCGACGGCTCGGTTGATCTCCCCGAGCTCGGCGCCTCCCGTCAGGCCGACCGCGTGCCTCAGCGGCGGCAGGTCGCCGTCCAGGAGGACGGTCGGATCGGTGGTCCCGAGCGCATGGTGCAGGTCGGCGTCCAGATCGACGAACGCTCCCGGCGCGGTGGCGAAGAAGACGATCTGGCTGTCGGCGGGGCAACCAGCACTGATCAGGATGAGCGGAAGCCGCAACGACGTCCTCGCTGTCGAGGCGGCAGGTCCGGCGGTCAGCACCACCGGATAGCCGTGCTGAGTGAGTGTCAGCTGGAGGCCCAGATAGGACGGGACGGCGTTGCCGAGACTGGCCTCCAGGGTGGTCAGTGACGTGGTCAGGGTCGCACCGTCATGGCGAGCGTCCTGGGCGAGTGCTCGCAGCTGGTTGAGGAGGCCTGTGGTGGCATCCACGGTTGAAGCTCCGTAGAAGCGGATCCGCCCGCTGATGGGTGGGTGTCTCCTCGGTGCAGCAAACCGCTGGCGCGAGTAGGGCGCCGGCTCTACGGACCAGGAGAACGGTGAGCCGCGTCGTTGCTTCCACTCTACGCACCGAGAACGCCATGCCCTAGCCGTTGTCGGCCGACAGTCGCCCAGAGCCTCGTTCACGAGTCAGTGGTGTGGCGGGCTCTGGCCCGACGGACGGCCTCGTCGACGATCTGCTGCGCCACAGCCAGCAGCTTGCGATGATCCTGCTGGCTGAGTCGACGCAGGCGTTCCAGGGCTTCGGTCTCGCCGCAGCCGCTGCGGCTCATCACGATCCCGACAGCACGGTCGATGACCCCGCGAGTTTCCAGTGCGGCCTCGAGCCGGTCCGCCAGCCGCCGAGTCCTGGCCAGGACCTGCGCGTTCTGGACCGCGATCGCCGCCGGGATGGCGAAGACCTCTCCCATCTCGGCGGCCCGTTCATCGAAGGCGAACTTGGCGCGGGCGTACACGTTCATCGCTCCCACCACACCGTCGGGAGTGATCAGCGGCAACGACACCGCGCTGTGGACTCCCAGACGCGCGACCGCCCCGCCGAACCGAGGCCATCGTTCGTCGCCGCCGAGCGATCCGGAGAGGACCGTCGTGGCGTCGTGGGCGGCGGTGATGCACGGTCCTTGCCCCAACCCGTACTGGATGGCGTCGATCTCGCTGACGAACGGGGCGGTTGTGACGATCAGGTCCGGGCGGTCCACTTCGAGGAGGGTGAGACCTGCCCCGTCAGCCCCGGGAATGGCCTGGACCGCGAAGCCGGCCACGCGGCGCAACAGGTCATCCAGCGCCAGGTGGCTGGTGGCGAGTCGGGACAGATCGAGAAGGCTCTCCCGCAAGCCCCCCTCGTCGTCGTCGGCCGGCCCTTGGTCCATACCGTTCTCCCACCATCGAGCCTGCACGGATATCCACGCAAACGCCAGCGTACCGGCGGGTTCTCCAGAGCGGACTCGCTGACGCGATCGGGAGAGCCGCCGGCGCACTCGGCCCAGGAATCCGGCACCGGCCGCCGACGGTTCGCTGCCGCCGTCCCGGCTGCTGTGGTGGTCGCGCCTCGCCTCACGATTCCCCGGCGCGGATCGGTCGCGTACGTCACACTGATCTCTCGGGCTCCTGACCAGCTAGCGGGACCCACCCTTCGTGACCGGGTCGGTCGGCCGGACGTCAGGCATGCCGGCCTACCCGGTCGCCCAGGGTCCCCCGGCGGACGTGCCACGATGAGACGGTGCCCGCCGCCCGAGAAGAGCAGATCGCCGTCGTGGAGGCCCTCATCGGCCTGCGCTTCCCCGCCGAGCACCGCCGGCTGCTGCTGGAGCAGGACGGCTGGTCGACGACGTACGGCGACACCCACATCCAGTTCTTGGGTGTGGAACAGATCCGCAGCCAGTGTCAGGTCGTGCTGCACGACGGTCCGCGAGGACTCGTCGACTTCGTCCCCTTCGCCGGCGACGGCAGTCGCGGGCTGATCGGCTACGACCGAAGGGTCGACCCGTCACCGGTCGTGATGCTGGACAGCACCGCGACGGACTGGTCGTCGGCGATGCTGCAGGGAGTCACCTTCGGCGACTTCATCGATCGGCTGCAGAGCTCCAAGGCTCTCGACTTCTCCACCGGCTACGCGGACCCCACGGCCTGATCTACGGGCTTCGCCGGGGCAATCGCAAGATCGGGGTTGACCTGGAGTGCGCTCCAGGTTGCAGGCTGGCCTGCATGAGCGAATCACATCAGGCCACCGCACTCGGCCCGTCGATCGGCGAGGTCTCTTCGCGCACCGGCATCCCGATCGACACCTTGCGGTTCTACGACCGCAGTGGCCTGCTCGGTGATCTTCCCCGGACCGCCGGCGGCCACCGGGTGTTCGACGAGCTGGCCCTCGGTCTGCTGGACGTCGTCGTCCGGCTGCGCCGTACGGGAATGCCGGTCGAGGATGTGCGGGCGTTCGTGCAGCGCGTCCGCGCCGACCAGGACCGAGCCGGCCGGATCGAGCTGCTGCAGGTCCACCGAGATCGGGTTCGCACCCAGCTGGAGGAGCTGCAGTCCGATCTGGCGGTGATCGACTGGAAGATCGCCAGCTACACCGCCAACGAGGAGGGACGACCCGGACCGCCACCGCCGCCCGGATGGCCGGTCACCGGCTCAGCCCTGCCCGCACCCGAGCGGTTCGTCACCGACCCGAACTCCCCGAACGGAGCATGATCATGAGCACCCTGGCCTTCACACCCCGAACCAGCCTCGGCGCCGCCGGGCCGCAGGTGTCCGCCCTCGGCGTCGGCACCTGGGCCCTCGGCGGGCCGTGGACCTTCAACGGCCGAGCCGCCGGTTGGGGCGAGGTCGACGACGACGTGAGCGTCGCCGCCCTGCACGCCGCCGTCGACCACGGCGTACGGCTGATCGACACCGCCGGCGCGTACGGCGCCGGCCACTCAGAACGCGTCGTCGGTCGGGCTCTGGCCGAGCTTCCGGCCTCGGTCCGCGACCAGATCGTGGTAGCCACCAAGTTCGGCCTGGTCTTCGACGAGGCGACCCGGTCCGGCGGCGGTGAGGACGTCTCGCCTGCGGCCATCCGGCGCCAGTGCCAGGAGAGTCTCGAACGCCTCGGCCGCGAGCGGATCGACGTGCTCCAGCTGCACGGCGGGGCCTCGGGGCCGGACGAGGCGGAGGACGTGGTGGCTGTGTTGGAGGGCCTGGTGGCCGACGGCCTGGTGGGCTGGATCGGCACCAGCCAGGACGAGCCGGCGATCATCGAGGTGTTCGCCCGCTCCGCCCACTGTGTCTCCGTGCAGACCCAGGCCAACGTGTTCGGCTGGTCGTCGCAGGTGCTGCAGCTGGCTCACGAGCACGGATTGTCGGTGCTGGCCCGCTCGCCGTTGGCCATGGGCCTGCTCAGCGGTCGCTACACAAGCGAGCGTCGGCCGGCGGTGGGTGATGTCCGACTCGACACCCCGTGGTGGACGTACTTCGACGACGACGCCATGGACGGCTGGCTGGCACGGCTGGACGCCGTCCGGGAGCTGCTCAGCACCGGCGGCCGCACCCTGATTCAGGGCGCCCTGGGCTACCTGTGGGCCCTCGACCCGGTGATCATCCCGCTGCCCGGCATCCGCACCCCTGCGCAGGCCGAGGAGAACGCCAAGGCGCTCGCGTTGGGACCGCTGTCGGCCGACGCGGCGGAGGCCATCACCGAGCTGTTGGCGGACTCACCCGAACGGAGCTGAGCGGGCAGGTGGGCCAGCCGCCGAGGAGGAGGCGTAGACACCACCGCCCGAGAGCCGGAATCATCGGTCCCCGGGGACGGGGGGTGATCGTGGTGGATGGAATCTTCGTGGGCCGGGAAGCCGAGCTGGCTGAGCTCGATGTGCTGCACCGCCGAGCAGCGGCCGGGGCAACCGTCACGACCTTGATCGATGGTGTTGCCGGAGCTGGCAAGTCCGCTCTACTCGATCATTTCGTGAGCCGTCCTGAGATGGCCGCACTCATCCGGGTGTCAGGCGACGAGGCCGAGACGACGTTGGCGTACGGGATCTACGATCAGATCGTCGCTCAGCTGATCGCCGGCGGCGACGGCGAGCCGCCCGAGGCTGCGGAAGGCTCGACCGTTGACCGAGGCGATCTGCAGACCACCGGCGACGCGCTCTGTGACCTGCTCCGGACGGCAGCAGGAACGAGCCGGTGCGTCACGCTGATCGTGGACGACGCGCACCTCGCGGACCGGCCTTCGCTGACGGCCCTCGGCTACGCCCTGCGGCGCCTGCGATCCGAACCGCTGTTGGCCGTCCTGACCACCCGTACGGAGGACGCACCGGCGCTCCCCCGGGGGTTGCTGCGACTGGTCGAAGCCACCGGCGCCAGGATCTCGCTGACCGGGTTGAGCGTCGCGGAGATTCGCGAGCTCGCCACCCACTACGGGCACCGCGAGCTCGCCGAGCGCGCCGCTCGGCGGCTCCGATCGCACACTGGGGGCAATCCCTTGTATGTGCGCGCGCTGCTCCAGGACCGCCAGGTGGGTAGCGGCGCGTGGCTGTCCGCCCCGCTGCCGGCGCCGCCGTCGCTGGCCCGCCTGGTCTCCGAACGCCTCCACCGACTCTCGCCGCCGGCCCGCCGGCTGGCCCGGGCGGCAGCGGTGTTGGGACAGCACAGTGACCTCGGTGTGGCGGCCCAGGTGGCTCAGATCGACAGTCCGCTGGCGGCGGCGGACGAGCTGCGGCAGGCGCAGCTCGCCGGAGTGCAGCGAGCCTCGGGTCTGCAGCTGGTGTTCGACCACAGCGTGCTTCGAGCCGCCGTGCTGCAGGACTGCAGCGAAGCCGACCTGGCGGAGACGCATCGGATGGCGGCCGAGCACACGCACGGCGCCGAGTCGTTGCAGCACCGGGTGCGGGCGACCGCCGGATACGACCGGGAGCTCGCCGGCGCCCTGCAGAAGCAGGCGCAGCTCGACATCGCCCAGGGTGGCTGGCGGACGGCCGCCGACGCTCTGCTGTCAGCCGCCCGCATCCATCCCGTACGTGAGGAGCGCGACGCCCTGCTCGTCCGTGCCGTGGAAGCGCTGCTGGTGGCCGGCGATGTCACGGTCGCTGCCGGCTACCGGGACCAGGTGATGCCTCTTCCGCCGACCGCCCGTCAGCTGCAGGTGCTCGCGTTGATGTCCTGGATGGACGGGGACTTCGCCGCGGCGGAGGACTTCGCCCGAAGAGCGTGGGCCCTCGCCGCCGACCTGGAGCCGCTGGAGCGGGACCGCCTCGCCGGTGTGCTCACCCAGATGTCGATCATGCAGGGCAACGGCCGACAGGCGCTGGCAGTGGCTCGATCGGCGCTGGACAGCGGTCTGCTTCATCCGGATGCGCAGGCCTCCACCCTGGCCACGCTGGTGGCGGCGATGATGTTAGAGGGACAGGTCGAGGAGACCTTCGCGCTGCTGCCCACAACGGGCGACCTCGACGACGCCGGCTATCGCGAGCTGGTGGGCATGCGCGGTCTCGCACAGGTGTTGACCGATGCTCCCACCGCAGCAGCGGCGAACCTGCGGGTCCGACTGCGGCCCAACCTCGATGACCACGGGCGTGGACAGTCGCCGATCGAGCTGCTGACAGCCACCGGTCCTGATGGGATCGAGCCGAACAAGATGATCATCTTGCTCTTCCTTGCTGAGGTGGAGTTCCGTCGTGGACGGTGGGACGTCGCGCTGGCGATCGCCGACCAGGCCCTCGCACTGATCGAGGACACCGAGCAGCACTGGATCGCGCCGTGGGCGCAGGCCATCGCCGTCCTGGTCCCGGCCGCTCGGGGACAGTGGGACATCGCCGAAGCCCATCTGCAGCAGGCGGAGACTGCGGCCGCCCAGCTCGGGGACGAGCTCAACCGCGGATACGCCGCCAATGCCGCCGTGCACCTGGCTGCCTGTCGTGGCGACGCCACGCAGGTGACGGTGTCGGCGCGCTGGCTGCTCGAGAGCGGCAAGTCGTTCCACCAAGAGCCCGGACTGCACCGCTGGCCGGTGCACTATGCCGACGCGCTGGTCAGCCTCGGGCGGTTCGACGAGGCGGACGAGGTCCTCGGCCGGTGGGAGGCGACGGCCCGTGAACGTCGCCGGTGGTCCTGGATCGCCGCGCTGGCTCGGGTGCGCGGCGATCTGGCCGTTCGACACCGTGATCTTCCCGCGGCACGCCGGGCGTTTCAGGCCGCGTTCGACGCCTGGGAGGAACTCGGCACGGAGGAGGTCGACGTGCTGGAACGGAGCATGCTGCACTTGAGTCGAGGCCGGTTCCTGCGCCGGCGAGGGGAACGACGGGCCGCGATCGCCGACCTCTGCGAGGCCCGGCGTCGGCTCGGCCAGCTCGGAGCAGAGCCCTACCTCGCCTCCGTTCAGACTGAGCTGGCCGCCTGCGGACATGAGCTCGAGCTCGCGATCAGACCACCTCCGTCAGTCACCGCCCTGACGCCGCAGGAGGCGGCCGTAGCCCGACTCGTCGTCGACGGCCACAGCAACAAGGAGATCGCGGAGGCGTTGGTCCTGAGCCCGAAGACCGTCGCCTACCATCTCGGTCACGTGTACGCGAAGCTCGGCGTCCGATCCCGATCGCAGCTGGTGGCCCAGCGGCCGTTCGACCCGCCGGCTACCCGTTGAGCTCGACGTAGTCGGTGCTCGTCTCGTTGGAGGGCTCGTAGTTCATCACCCGCCCCCACGCCTCAGCCGCGGCGGGGTTGGCCGCGAAGTAGGCCTGCAGCTCCGGGGAGTCGTCCGGTGAGTCCTCCACCGGGAAGTAGCGGTCGCGCTCCTCGACGCTGTTGATCTCGATCAGCATCAGGTAACTGCCGTTCCGAGGGCCCCGGTTTCCCTTGAACACCCGCACGTTCATCCCCGACGGCAGAGGCTCACCCGCTGCAGCTGCAGCCAGCTGCTCGAACGCGGCCGGATCTGCACCCTCTCCGAGATCGATCTCGTGCACTCCGATCACCTTGGCCATGCGTCTACTCCGGTCGTACGAAGGGTCTGATGTTGGCGTTGCCGTGGAAGACGTTGTCGGGGTCGTAGCGACTCTTGATCATCTGCAGCCGCTCGTACTTGGGCCCGTAGCTGCGGCGGAGTCGAGCGTCGTCAGCCTCGCACAACACGTTGACGTACGTCCCGTCGCCGAGCATGTGCGGTTCGAGTGCGTCGAACAGCTCGCGCACCCAGGTCCGATCGGCCGGGAGCAGGTCAGGGGTCGGAGTCATCGCCAGCATGGTGGAGAAGTAGCAGGGCGAACGGCGCCCGCTGAACGCCGTCGCGTCCTCCGGGACCTCGCAGTAGGCGCCGTCGAGCCGGTAGAAGGCGGCCATCGACATGGGCGAGCCTTTGCGCGGTCCCAGTGTGGTGAGGGCATCGATCATGCCGTCGTCGATGTCGGCGAAGTAGGCGCCCTTGTCGTAGGCGAATAAGCCTGGCTCGTTCGCTTCGTCGAGCAGCTGCTGGAGTGCGACGTACGGCAGCGGGGTGATGAAGTCGAACAGCGGCGGCACGGCGCGACGGAGTCGCTCGGTGATCTCCTGGTGCTCGTCGGCGGCGTCGTCGAACGCGACCAGCAGCATCGCCGTCCCGGTTCTGAACTGGTACTCGGTGGGCACGAAGGGTGCCGGCGGGGCGGTGAACGCGGCCAGCTGGATGGCGTTCATCGACCGCGGAAGGTCGCGGACCGTGTCGCGCAGGAGGGCGTGGGCGTCGGCAGCCTGCTCGGCCCCCCAGAAGAACAGACCGAACTGCACCATCGGAGCCAGGTCGATCGGCTCGAACTCGAAGCCGGTCACCACCCCGAAGTTGCCGCCGCCACCGCGGAGAGCCCAGAACAGGTCAGGGTGCTCGCTCTCGCTGGTGTGCAGCAGCTGACCGTCGGCGGTCACGACGTCGGCACCGACAAGGCGGTCGATGGTCAGGCCACCCCGTCTCGACAGCCAGCCCATCCCGCCGCCCAGCGTCAGTCCGCCCACGCCGGTGTGACCGATGATCCCCGAGGGCACCGCCAGCCCGTGCTGCTGCGTGGCCCCGTCCAGGTCTCGAAGCAGCGCGCCACCTTGCACGCGCACCCGGCGGGTCTGAGGGTCGACGTCCACGCGATTCATCCGGCGGAGGTCGATCACCAACCCGCCCTCGGACATCGAGTGTCCCGGAAAGCTGTGCCCGCCGCATCTGATGGCGATCTCCAGCTGGTTCTCACGAGCGTGTCCGATGGCGGCGGCCACGTCCTCCGTGCTGGTGCACTGGACGATCGCGGCCGGTCGCTTGTCGATATCGGCGTTCCAGAGCTTGCGTGCCTCGTCGTATCCCTGATCGAGCGGGGTGATCACCGATCCACCGATCCCCCGTTGCAGCGTCTCCGCCACCGGACTTCCCATGATGATCACCCCGTCGACCTCGTGAGCTCACCCTCGCCCCAGCTGGGTAGTTGCTCGCGTCGGACGCTACCGAGGCGAACAGACATCCGGCATCGGAACTTTGTCCAGGGTCGGCTCGTCGGACGCCTCGCGGTGCAGCGGCGAAAGCCAGCGGGTGGTCAAGCTTCGACAAGAACGAGCGCGACCACGAGCGCGCCGATCTGCGTCGGATCGCAACCCTGACGCGACCTGACCGCCGAGTGCCATCACCGACGCCTCATACGCCTCGGCGAGTGGCCACTCACTGGCGTGGTTGCGGGCGATCCCGACGGCTGAACGCCCGAAAGCACGCCACTCGACCGGCTCAGCCAGTGGCACCCGATCGCGTGATCATCAGCGGCCGCTGGGCTCACTCTCCGGCCAGCCGCTCCGCCAGAAGCCGCTCGAGCAGCAGGTTCTGCACGCGCCCCAGGGCTTCGATCCGCTGATCGGGTGGCAGGGTCGCGAGCAGGTCGACCACGTCATCGATGACGTCGGCCGGCGCCGCGTGAGCCTGCGTACGAGGCGATGATGGGGGGTCGCCGAGGGCGCTGGCGGAAACCGCTGCCGCCTCCCCGGCGCTCAGCTCAGCGGCCGGGCGTCGGGCAGCCGACCGTCGGCCGGCCGAGCGAGCCTGCCTCGGGGCGGGTGGTGCGGCAGCCAGCGGCATGGCTGCTGCGAACGTCGGGTTGTCGTGCCAGGTGGCTCCGGCCGGAGCCCGCCGCCCCTCGTCGACGCGGCCCGCAGCCCGCGGTCGGTCCGATCCGGCGGCCTGATGGAAGACATCCGCCCCAGCAGCCTCCGCACCGTCGGAGGCCAGCACGTCGTACAGGTCCTTGGGGTCCAGGCCGAGCACGCGCGCGATCACCCCGAGCCGAGCAGGCGACACGCCTCGGTAGGCGGTCTCGATCTGCGCGACCGTCGGGTACGGGATACCGGTCGCGTCGGCGAGATCCTGCCGACTCATCCCGAGCTGCTCGCGGCGATCGCGCAAGATCCGGGCCAGCCCCTCGCTGCCGGTCTTGCCGCCGCCGTCCGATCTGTCCGTCTTCTCGGCCCTGGTCTTCTCGGATCGGTCGGGTCTGTCAGCTCGATCCGATCTGTCCGGGGTCTGCGCCATCCTGCTCTCCGTTGTTCTTGAAGCATTATTCTCATAGCGCTATGCTTTGAGAACCGACACCAGCATAACTCGAACCGAGCTCGCGCCCAGCGCGACCAGCCGACAGGACGTACGCCATGCATCTCTCCGCTCATCTCGACCTCGAC
>DASQLI010000228.1:0-36217 GCA_035630075.1 Microlunatus sp. | reverse complement strand
GCTGCCCGTCGGGCTTGCGCCTTCAGGCGTTCTGCGGTGCGGTGTTGTCGATGCCGCCCAGCTGGGCGAGGAACTCGTGACACCTCTTCGCTCGCTCGGAGTCCTGCGACATGACCTCCTCGAAGAACGACGCGATGTCGTCCTTGCCGGCGTTCTTCGCGTCCCGGACGTACTGGCCGTAGTCGTGGCCGGCCTTGAGTGCGTGGTACTGCACCGAGATGAGGTCGAAGGTGACGTCGTCGAATCCCGTCTCCCCTGTGGCCATGATCTGCTCCCTTCGGCTTGTGCGGCACCCACTGCGCCGCTCCGGTCCCTCCCTACCCCGCCTCGCCGCTGTCATGCAGGCGGGAGATCCGCCGAGGCCGTCCGTGCCGCTCGCGAGGCTGCGGTGAGACAACAGGCACTCGTCCGTCATCGGTCGCTGGGTTGAGCCGGTGCAGACCTTCACTCCGTACGCCGACTTCGAGCAGTCCCTGCGCACACTGGACCAACGGCGTCTGGGCAAGCAGCGGGTCGAGGTCATCCAGATCGTCCGAGCCTTGACCGTGCCGGGCTACGCCTGGTCGTCACACCCCGCCGTCTTGATGTGGAAGGGGTACGAGGAGGCGCTGGGGCGGTACGGGCTCACCTCCTGCGCGATCTGGGTCGAAAGCGGATTCGGCGACACCTGCGCGGCGACGATCGTCGACGACCTCCAGGCCGCTGGGATCGGGCCGATCCGGCGCTATCACGAGCTGGCGGCGGACGGTGCGCTGCCGCCGTGGCTGTTCGACGAGGCGGTGCAGCGAAGCCATCGATCAGCGCTGCTCCGCAAGGATCCCGAGCACTACGGACCGCTGTTCCCGCCCGACACTCCGCTCGACCTGGAGTACGTGTGGCCGGTGCGCTCGCCGGCGGTCATCGAGCGACAGCGGCGCAGGGAGGAGAACGCCCGACGGCGCGCCGAGCGCGCGGCCGAGAAGATGGCCCAGGAGACGGAGCGGGCCCGGAAGCGGCGCAGCGCGGCCGCCCGGCGGGGTTGGCAGACCCGGAGAGCTCGCAACGACGACGAGGCGTCGGAGCACCCGCAGCTAGGGTGACGTGATGTGCTGGCCGGTCTGGTCTCCTGCGACCGTGGTGCAGACGCGACCGTGTCTGCGGATCAACCAGCTCGGCTACCTACCGCAGGGCCCGAAGCGCTGCACCGTCGTCTGCTCGAGCACCGCGCCGGTGTCCTTCGCGGTGCGCGACGCTACCGGTGCGACGGTGTTCTCCGGTCGGTCCCTCCCGTGGCCGGTTCGACCGGAGCCCACGTCCGGACTGGTCGTGCACGTGCTGGACTTCACCGAGCTGACAGACGAAGGCCTGGGTCTGCTGGTGGAGAGCGACGGCCACCGCAGCCACCGGTTCGACATCAGCACCGACCTGTACCGACCGTTGCGATCCGATGCGCTGCGATTCTTCCGCCTGATGCGCTCCGGCACCGATGTGTCCGAGCAGACCGTGCCCGGCTACGGCCGGCCGGCGGGTCACGTCGGGAAGGCACCCAACCGGGGCGACACCGCCGTGCCGGCCTGGTCCGGGCCTGACGCCAGCCGGCTGTATCCGGGCTGGCACGACGCAGGCAGGTACGACGTCTCCGGCGGCTGGTACGACGCCGGGGACTACGGCAAGTACGTTCCCAGCGGCGCCATCGCCGTCTGGCAGCTCCTCGGCACCCTGCCGCTGCTGGCCGGGCATTCGATGTCCGCATTCGCCGCGGCTCTGGTCGGCGAGTGCCGCTGGCAGCTGGACTGGCTCTTGCGGATGCAGGTCTCCTCCGGCGCACTGGCCGGCCTGGTGTTCCACCGCGTGCACGGAACGGCCTGGCCGCCGGTGCCGATCTGGCCCCACCTGGATCCGACCGAGCGGGTCCTGCACCGGCCGTCGACGTCGGCCACGCTGCACCTCGCCGCCGTGGCCGCCCACGCCGCCCGGCTGCTGGGCGACCGCGATCCGGCCTACGCTCGGACGTTGCTCAGGGCGGCCCGCACCGCGTACGAAGCAGCGCGCCGGCACCCCGACCTGCTGCCCCCTGATGATCACGCACGCTTCGGTGGCGGCCCCTACCCCGACGACGACGTGACCGACGACTTCTACTGGGCGGCCACCGAGCTGTGGCTCGCCACCGGAGAGGGCGGCTATCGAGACGATCTCGAACACTCCCCCGAGCACACCCGGGACTGCTTCGATCTCGCCGGCTTCGACTACGACCGGGTGACGGCGCCGGCCCGGATCGACCTCGCCCTCGCCGGTCTCGAAGGCGATGATCACCGCAGAACCGTCGACGGAGTGCGCGCTGCCGCCGACTGCCTGCTCGATGTCCAGTCGGCGCAGCCGTGGGGACAGCCGTACGCTCCACGAGAAGGCTGGGACTGGGGCTCCAACGGCCGACTGCTGAACAACCTGGTCGTCGTGGCGGTCGCTGAGCTGCTCACCGGGGACGACCGCTACCGCGGCGGTGTGCTGGGTGGCATGGACTACCTCCTGGGACGGAACGCCCTCGGACAGAGCTACGTCACCGGCTACGGCACCGACGACAGCCGGCACCAGCGCACCCGGCAGTTCGGCCACGATCTCGACCCGAGCATGCCACCACCGCCGCCGGGAGCGCTCGCCGGCGGGGCCAACTCACGACCCCACCCCGATTTCCCCTATGACGAACGGCTCCGGGGTCTACCGGCCCAGTGCTGCTACCTCGACGAACCGACCTCGGAGGTCACGAACGACGTCTGCATCCGCTGGAATGCACCGCTGGTCTGGATCGCTGCCTATCTGTCCCGGACGTAGCGCTCTGCGTCAGCGGTTGATCCAGGCCTGCATCTGCGCGGGATAGCGGGGATCGACTCGGTGCTGGTAGAGCAGGTCGATGCGCTCGGTGGCCAGCCGGCGCAGTGAGTCTTCGACTCCCGCGCGGATGTGTTCCGGACGGCTGTCCAGGCCGGGGCGACCGGCCGCCGTCGAAGGCGAACCCGAACTTGGTGGCGATCATCACCTGGTCGCGAACGTCGGCCAGGGCCTTGCCGACGAGCTCTTCGTTGGTGAACGGGCCGTAGACCTGCGCGGTGTCGAAGAAGGTGACGCCGAGATCCACCGCGCTGCGGATGACCTCGATGCCCTCCCGCTCGGCGACGTCCAGGCCGTACGCGTGGCTGAGACCCATGCAGCCGAAGCCGATCGCGGACACGTCGAGTCCGCTGCTGCCGAGGGTGCGGGTGATCATGTGGTGCTCCTTTGTCGGTGGTTCGAGTGATCGGCGAAGGACAGCGACGTGCCTCAGGTCGAGACGGCTCGGTCGGCGTCCGGCGTCGGAGTGGCGGTACGGCTGGCGAGGCCGATGATGCCCAGCCCGATCAGGGTGAGGACGGCGCTGCACAGGAAGATCCCGCGTTGGCCGAAGACGGTGGCCGAGCCGAGCGCGATGATCGGTCCGGACACGATGGAGCCCAGGCGTCGGGTGTTGGTGAACAGGCCGGTGGACAGGCCCGGCCGGGGAATCATCTGCTGGAAGAGAGTCAGGCCGATGCCGTTGATGCCGGCGAAGCAGCAGGCGTTCAGCACCTGGATCCCGATCAGCATCACCGGTCCGGTGACGAAAGCCAGTCCGAGATAGTAGGCGATGCCGGCCAGGCAGCCGACGGCGATCAGTCTCAGTGAGGAGAACCGCTCACTGAGCCGACCGACGACCAGCAGCGCCGGCACCTCCAGTGCGGCGGCGACGCCGAGGGCGATGCCGGCCCACATCACGTCGAGCCGCAGCGTCTCGGTGACGTAGACGGTCATGATCGTCATCGCGGTGGCGTTGGTCGCCTGGAACAGGATGAACGCGGCCATGATCAACACCACGCCGGCCCGGCTGACCGGGGAGTCCTCCGTCGTCGTAGGAGGTGCCGGAGTGGTCTCGCCCGCCGCGGCGGCGCGGGCGGCCCGGTTGCGCTGCGTGATCATCAGCGCGGTGGTGGCGATGTTGAAGACCGCGACGACGGCGAGAGCGAGCAGGATGGCTCGGTCCCCGAACCAGCCGATGATGAACGTGGCCAGAGGCGGTCCGGCGACCCAGGCGACCGAGACGATGGCGCGGGTGTTGACGATGTCGGCCGCTCGACCGCCGGAGTGGCGCAGGTGGGCGAACAGCATCGAGCTCCCGACACCGGCCGGGCCGCCGACCACCACGAGGGCGACGGTGGCGACCGGCAGAGTCGTCGCGACAGCCAGCAGGCCGGCGAGCAGCATCGTCAGGGCGGCGCACCCCAACATCACCGACAGGTAGGCGTGCTTGCGGTCGGCCCAGGCGGGCACCAGCAGGGAGGCGACGAACCCGCTGGTGTTGTAGATGGCGAGCACCCAGCCGACCTCAGCGGTCGACGCTCCGTACAGGTTGGTCAAGATCAGCGCCAGGGCGGGACTGAGGAACGCGAGCTGCAGGCCCCACAGCAAGGCCGACGACGGGACCAGGAGCCGTTTGGTCACCACAGACCCTGTCAGCGGTAGGTCTCGTGGCCGCTGCCGCGGGCTCCGGCCACGTCCAGCTGAGCCGAGCGTGCGTCGATCTCGGCGACCTCGTCGGCCGTCAGCGTCACGTCGGCAGCCCGGAGGTTCTCGGTCACCCGCTCGGGGCGGCGACTGCCCGGGATGGGGACGATGCTCGCCGACTTCGCCAGCAGCCAGGCCAGTGCCACCTGGCCCGGAGTGACCTGCTTGCGGCCGGCGATCTCCACGACCAGGTCGACGATCGGCTGGTTCGCCTCCAGTGCCTCGGCGGTGAAGCGGGGAAATCGGCTGCGGATGTCGTTCGCGGCGAAGGACTCTCCCCGACCCACCGCGCCGGTGAGGAATCCCTGCCCCAGCGGGCTCCACGGCACGAACCCGATGCCGAGCTCCTCGCACGCCGGGAGCACCTCGGCTTCGGGGTCGCGAGCCCAGATCGAGTACTCACTCTGCACCGCGGCGACGGGTTGGACCCGCGTGCGCGCGGCGGATGGTGTCGGCGCTGGCCTCCGAGAGCCCGAGGTGGCCGACCTTGCCGGCGCCGATGAGCTCCTTGACCGTGCCGGCGACGTCCTCGATCGGCACCTCCGGATCGACGCGATGCTGGTAGAGCAAGTCGATGTGGTCGGTCCGCAGCCGCTGCAGCGACCCTTCCACGGCTCGGATGATGTTCTCCGGGCGGCTGTTCAGACCGGTGCGGCTGGCGCCGTCGTAGCCGAAGCCGAACTTGGTGGCGATCACGATCTGGTCGCGGATCGGCTCGATCGCCTCTCCGACCAAGGTCTCGTTGGTGAACGGCCCGTACGCCTCCGCAGTGTCGAAGAACGTGATTCCCTGGTCGTGGGCGCCACGGATCAGACCGACGCCGTGGTCGGTGTCGACCGGGTCGCCGTAGTTGGCGCTGAGGCCCATGCATCCCAGCCCGATGGCCGAGACCTCCAGGGCACCGAGATGTCGCTTGTCCATGATCTTTCCTCTCCAGCGCGAGGCGCTTGTTCGTTGTCGTGATCGTTGTGGTGACGGCAGCTCAGCTGCTCAGCAGCCCGTTGCGGCGCAGCCAGGCCTCAGCGTCGTCGCGGTGTTGCCGCACCTCTTCGCCCTGGACGGCCAAGCCTGGCCTGATCTGCACTCCTGGAAGAGCTTCGGTGTAGACGCGTTCGGTGCTGCCGAGGCCGCTGACGGCGTAGGTGACGAAGGGATGGACCGTCGTCGCGGTGAAGTCGTACCGGTCGGTGAACGTGTTCATGATCATCGGTGGCCGCACGTTCCAGATCGGGCTGCCCAGCAGCACGTGCTGGTAACCGTCGATCGATGCCGGCGGATCGACGATCTCCGGCCGCGCATCGGCGTCCTGCTCGTCGACGTTGCGAGCCACGGTCGCGTCGTAACCGTCCGGGTACGGGTCGGCCGCCTTGATCTCGAACACGTCGCAGTCGAGGAGTCCGGCGATCATCTCGGCCAGCACCAACGTGTTGCCGACCTCGAGGTCGCGGCGGCCGCCGTAGTGGTAGTTCTCGCCCGCACGGGAGAAGTACGCCAGCAGAATCCGGCCGGTCATCGACGTGTCACCGCCTGTCGGAGTCGAGCCTGACGACGTTGCCGGAGGAGTGGTGGTGCTGGCCGGGAACGGGCTGTCCGCCGAGGAGCAGCCCGCCAACGCGTGAGCCACGCCGCCGAGCCCCACCCACAGCCCTGACCGCAGCAACGTCCTGCGGCTCGGCGTGAGCTGGGCCGAGCCAGGTCCTGGAGCTTCGATGATCGACTCAGTCCTCCGGGATCGGGCGGCCGAAGCTCTCCAGCGTGATCACCTCGGGCTCGGGGCCGCCGCGCTGACCGGTGTCGAGGGCGTCGATCGCCTCCAGCTCGTCAGTCGTCAGCTCGAAGTCGAAGACATCCAGGTTCTCCGCGATCCGGCTCGGCTTGGTCGACTTGGGAATCACCGAGCGACCCTGCTGCACCCCCCAGCGCAGCATCACCTGCGCCGGCGACTTCCCGTGCGTCGAAGCGATCTCGCCGATGACCGGATCCTGCAGGGTGCTGGAGTGCTTGCCGTCGCGGTAGAAGGTGATGCCGCCGATCGGCGACCAGGCCTGGGTGAGGATGCCCTGCTCGGCACCCCGGGCCTGGACCTCGCGCTGCTGGAAGTAGGGATGCACCTCGATCTGGTTGACCGCCGGCACCACGGTGGCCTTGTCGAGCAGGGTCGTGAGGTGGTCGACCATGAAGTTGCTGACCCCGATCGCCCGGACCTTGCCGTCGGCGAGCAGGGTCTCGAGCGCCCGGTACGCCTCCAGGGTCTTCTCGAACTCCGACGGCAGGGCCTGGTGCAGGATCAGCAGGTCGATCTGCTCGATGCCGAGCTTGCGGGCCGACTTCTCGAACCCGTGGAGGGTCTGCTCGTAGCCGTAGTCGCTGATCCAGATCTTGGTCTCCACGAAGACCTCCGCGCGGTCCACGCCGGAAGTGGCGATGGCCTCGCCGACCTGCCGTTCGTTGCCGTACGCGGCGGCGGTGTCGATGTGTCGGTAGCCGGCCTCCAGGGCGGCGGTGACCGCGTCCCGGGTCTCGTCCGGCGGCGTCTGGAAGACCCCCAGGCCGAGGGCCGGCAGGGTGACGCCGTTGTTCAGCGTCAAGGTCGTGACGTCAGGCATGGTGCAGCTCTTTTCTCTCGGTCGGGGCCGAGATCGATGGAAGGACAGGGTCGGGTTCGGTCAGTCGCGCGGCATCGAGGACTGCTCCCTCTCGATGCCGTCGACTCCAGTGGGCCGGGTGGCGGCCCACGAGGCCAGTAGCCGCAGCTGGTCCTCGGCGCGGGACCCCACATCAGCGGTGTAGGCGATCAGGGTGAGCCCGTCACCGGGAAGCTCCAACGCGTTCCCAGTGAGCTCGATGTCGCCGACGACCCGGTTGTGGAGCCGCTTGCGAGTGGTGCGGTGCAGCCGCACGTTCTGCCGGGCCCAGCGGGCGACGAACTCGTCGCTTCGCGTCGACAGCTCACCGATCACGTTGCTCAGGCCCTTGTCGCGCGGATCACGGCCGACCTGTACGCGCAGCGACCCGACCAGGTCATCGGCCACGCTCTCCCAGTCCAGGAAGAAGCCGCGCGAGTGCGGATCCAGGAACAGGTAGCGCGCCAGGTTCAACGGCAGCCGATCATCGTCGAGCGCGCCGCCGTACAGGGCTCGGCACAGGTCGTTCGCGGCGATGATGTCCATCTGGGCCGTTCGCACGTAGGCGGGGATCGCGGTCATGCCGGTCAGGATCGAGGTGAGCTCCGGGCGCGCTGTGATCACCGGCTTGGGCCGGCGAGATCGACGCGCGGTGGAGCTGTCGGCGCTGCGAGCCAGATCGAACAGGTGCTGGCGCTCGGCGTCGTCGAGTCGCAGGGCACGGGCGACGGCCTCCAGCACCGACTCCGACGCCCCGGCCAGGTTCCCGCGCTCGAGCCGCGCGTAGTAGTCCACGCTCAGGCCGGCGAGCATCGCTACCTCCTCCCGCCGCAGGCCCGGCACTCGACGGCCGGAGGCGTTGTAGCTGGGCAATCCTGCCTGCTCCGGAGTGACCCGGGCCCGACGGCTGACCAGGAAGTCCCGGACGTCTGTGCGGTGATCCACGCCCACGACGCTAGAGCGTGTGGCCGCAGTGAAACAGGACCTGTCAGTACACGGCTCAGTGGGTCGTGCACCGCGCGTCCCACGAAGACCCCGTGCCGAATGACTATCCGGGTACGAGCTCCAGTCGGCGCAGGATCTCCTCAGCCTGCTCCTCGTTCGTCCTGCCCTCGATCGAGACGAGGATG
Organism: Microlunatus sp.; assembly: GCA_035630075.1. GTDB lineage: Bacteria > Actinomycetota > Actinomycetes > Propionibacteriales > Propionibacteriaceae > Microlunatus. The sequence continues at coordinate 27,912 of DASQLI010000228.1, read as the reverse complement.
CCCTGCTCGTCCGGCTGCAACGGCTCGAGGGTGCTCAGCTGCGAATCCAGCAGCGACGACGGCATGTAGTGGTCCTTGCGCTTCTGAACCCGGTCGAGCAGAACCCCACGCGGGCCGTGCAGGTGGACGAAGACGACGCCTGGGGACATCAGGCGGTCGCGGTAGACCCGACGCAGTGCTGAGCAGGTGACGATGCCGGGCTCGCCGTGTCGGGAGTGTTCCGTGATCCACTCCGCGATCTTGTCCAGCCAGGGCCACCGATCCTCATCGGTCAAGGACTGGCCGGACCGCATCTTCTCGACATTCACGGCAGGGTGCAGATCGTCGCCTTCGATGAAGGGCCAGGAGAGACGGTCCACGAGGATCTCTGCGACCGTGGACTTCCCGCAACCGGAGACCCCCATCAGCACCAGGATCCGCGGCCTGGACACCCCGGCAACGCTCATGACAGAACTCCCAGCGACTCCGGCGACAAGTACGCGCCACATCGTAGCCACGACGCCGTCGAGACGTCGGCTGACCTGAAGCCCGACGTAATCCTCAGGGTTGTCAACTCCGATGGAAGAAGGTCAGCCGGCGGGCCGGCGGGTCTGGTCGGTCACTGCCGGCTGGTAGACGACCGCCCGGCTGTCTGTGGCGACCATGCTCAGGGACACCGGTGGTGTCGGGCCGGAGACACGGCGATCGTGGCGGCAGCGACGAACGTCGCGAGGACTGCGGCGCCGGCGAGCCGGTAACCCCGTCCCGAGGGTGTGAAGCGGGTGAGCATGTGGTGGAGACTGCCGCCATGGCGGTTCGCATCCGACCCCAACGGGTTGAGGACCTTCCGCAGCTGATCTTGATCTGGCGGGGAGCTGTGGAAGCGAGTCACGGTTTCCTGACGCCGGACGATGTCGACTGGTACGAAGAGCTCGTGTCCGGTCACCTCCCACGCATGAGCGACCTCAGAGTCGCTGTACGCGATGATGGGCGGCCTGTCGGGTTCATCGCTGCGGAGGCGGGAGAGATCCACATGCTCTTCGTGGCCCCGCAGGCACATGGGACGGGCGTCGGCACTGCGCTGCTGGAGCACGTCGGCGCGACCGAGTCGACGTTGCGTCTTGATGTCAACGAGCAGAACCCCGCTGCGGTGGCGTTCTATCTCGCCCGAGGCTTCGAGCAGGTCGGGCGGTCGGAGCTGGACGGTCAGGGTCGTCCCTTTCCCCTTCTCCATCTCGTACGCCGCCAGCCCATGTCCTGACCAGGATTCGGTGCACGACTCCGCACTCGGACCGTCGAGCGAGACGGTGCGCATGCCGATCCTCCGCCTCGGTCTCGTCGGGTCGCGCTAGCCTGCGGCGATGGGCAAGTACCTGGCGATCTTCAACGGTGCGGCGACGGAGGAAGCACGCGGAAGCATCACGCCGGAAGACAGCAGCGCCTTCGTCGAGCGCTGGGGCGTCTGGGCGAGCGCCCTCGGCGACGCCTTGGTGGATCCGGGATCGCCGCTGTATCGCAAGATCCGTCTCACGGCGGTCTCGACGGAGCCGTTCGAGGACTCGAAGATCGCGTACGCCGTGGTGGATGCGGAGTCACACGATCAGGCCGTCGAGATGTTCGCCACTCATCCACATCTCGATCTCATGCCGGGCAACTCGATCGAGGTCATCGAATGCCCCACCCCGCCCTCATGAGCGAGTCCGATCAGCCCACACCGAGTCTGCCCGGCGGCGCCGACGTCGCGTGAGGTCAGGCTGTCAGACCGAGTGTGCACGCGACATGTCTGACAATTGTCCAACAAGTCGCAAGGATGGAGCACATGCCTGCATCGATCGGGTTCCGGCCCACCCCGATGACGAACGCATCCTGCGAGAGGCCGCCCAACACGGCGAGAGACGTCCGAGACGCTTCGCCGGGCGCTCCGACCCCTGGATCACGAAGACCCGGTCGACTACCTGACCCGAGATGAACTCGCAGGAGTCGAGCTCGCGCTGGCTCACTACCTCGGGATTCCAGCCGCCACGCCGCGGCGCCCCTCCTCGGGCGCCTGTATCGATCGTCCGCGGCTTGCAGCGGCTGAGTGAGTGGCACTCAGTCGGGCCTCGTGACCACGCCGTTCCACGACCAGCGTGGGATCTGGAGTCCGTCGGGAACGTCGTCCGCCGATGCGTGATAGCGGTACATCGTGGTCCAGGTCGCCCACTCGAAGTAGTCGTGCAGTGCCCGCGCAGTGTCCTGGTCAGCCAGGCCGACGTCGTCGAGAGCTGCGTCGAAGCAAGCGACGGCACGGTGGTTCATCTCTTCGTGCTCGCCGTTGCCGCTGTGGATCCGCACGACCGCCGTCTCGTCGCCGTACCTTCCGGTGAACAGGTCCGGCCCGCCTAGGGCCTCAGCCCAGTACGCCGCCAGGCGATCGGTGTGGTGGACGGCGAAACCGTGACTGAAGGCATGCCCGACCACCTCGTCGGCGATGACCCGGGCGTGCCAGGCCTCGGCGAGACGAGTCAGTCCGTCGATACCGCCAGCTGCCTCGTACAGAGTGGCCACGACGTGACCCTGCCACGTCGGACAGCCGCGGACAACGGCCGAGTTCGGACGGTAACCTCAGCGACGGCGACGATCAGGTCGAGAGTCGCCCCGCCCCGCCGAGCCGTGTTGATTGACCGCTCGCTGACGGGGCATGCATTGTTCGGACGGCGACGCCCAGCCGCCGCACGACTACCAGAGGAGCTCCGATGGCAGGCAAGACCGTCGACGTCCAAGCCGACCCCGACCCGATGCCGGTCGCGGGTCAACGGCCCGGACCTCCGTTCTTCTCCGTCCTGGTCGTCGCCGGCCTGATCGTGATCTGCGCCGGCCTGCGGTCGGCCGCCAGCATCGTGGCACCGGTGTTCCTGGTAATCACCTTGGTGATCACCGTCGCCCCCTTGCGAGCCCTGCTGGTGTCGCGCAGGTGGCCTTCCTGGCTGGCCAGTGCCGTCACCCTGCTGGCGATCTACTGCCTGCTGATCCTGATCCTGGGTTCGGTGGTCTTCGCCGTCGTCCGACTGGTCGAGACGCTGCCCCAGTACGCTTCTGCCTTCGAGCAGATCTTCACCTCGTCGCTGAGCCTGGCCGAGCGGCTGGGCTTCGGTCGACAGCAGATCGAGCAGCTGGCCTCCTCGGTGCAACCCAGCAGCCTGGCCGGACCTGCGCAGTCGCTGCTCAGCGGGGTGAGCGGCGGGTTGTCGCTGCTGTTGCTGATCGTCACCGTGGTGATCTTCCTGGCCTTCGAGTCGGGCAGCATGCGGGAGCGGCTGGCCGTAGTTCGGGAGACTCGGCCGCACATCGCCGACGGCCTGGTCAACTTCGGTGGGCGCGTTCGTAGGTACTGGATCGTGACGACCGTCTTCGGCTTCATCGTCGCCGTCCTGGACGTCATCGGGCTGCTGATCATCGGGGTTCCGTTGTACGTGACCTGGGGTGTGTTGGCGTTCGTCACCAACTACATCCCCAACATCGGCTTCATCCTCGGGGTGATCCCGCCGGCCTTGATCGCGCTGCTGGATGGTGGCGTCGGCAGCGCCATCGCCGTCGTCGCGGTCTACACGGGCATCAACATCGTGGTGCAGACGATCATCCAGCCGCGCTTCACCGGTGACGCGGTCGGGATCAGCGCCACGGTCGCCTTCGCCTCTCTGATCTTCTGGGCGTACGTTCTCGGCACGCTCGGCGCCCTGCTCGCCATCCCCGCCACCTTGTTCGTCAAGTCTCTGCTGTTGGACAACTCCGTGCCGGCGAGCTGGGTCAACGCCCTGGTGACGTCGTCGCCGACCAAGGACCGGCCACGCAAGATCCGACGCAGCGGCCGGGAGCCGGCGCCGGACACCACCTGAGACGTGCCGGAACGATGGGAATCGTCAGCTCGGTGCCGGGAGGAGGAACGCACCGGTGACGAACCACCAGAGCCCGTCCACCACCAGCACCACGCCGATCAGCACCAAGGCCACGGTGATCACGGTCTTCACCACCGGTCGCGCCCGCTCCCACCAGGACGTGAACCGACGGACGGCTCGCTCGTGGCCGCCCCGCGCCATCACCGCCAGCAGCAGGACGAGCGGTGCCTGACTGATCAGCACCCACAGCACCTGCGCGGCGAGCACGGCACCGATGTCCTGACCGCGACCGGCCAGCACGGTGAGAGCGACGAAGGTGGGATCCAGGACGGCGCTCAGCGCGAACAGCGCGCCGGTGCCCAACAGACCCCAGCTGCCGGCTCTGACCCGACGTGGTTTGGGCGCCCGCACCGTCGTGCGGGTCAGCCGAACGGCGGCCCAGACGAGCAGCCCTGCGCCGAGCACGATCTCCAGCACCGCACCGCCCCGGCCCGCAGGAACCAGCGCCGGCCAGTCGACCTCGGCCAACCGGGCACCCAAGGACAGAGACAAGACGGTGCCGAACACCGCCGTGCCGACGAGCACCACGAGTCCGTACATCGCGACCCACCCATCAGGGCACCCGCCGACAGCGCGGCCACGGCGATCAACGCACCCGCGGGATCGAGACCAGCGAGTCCCAGGCCCAGTGCAGCAACCAGCAGCTCGCCCACCGTCGGATCGTACGTGCGGGTCGAAGCCGATCAGCCGGCGATCGGTTCGAACGGCACCAGCTCATCCTGGCCGGGTCTGATCCAGCCGGCCATGGACTCGGGCACCTCGTTCCACGCCCCCGGCAAATCACCGAGCGGCTCGGAGACGACCAATCGCGCCTCGGCGCTCAGCCGCTGGAGCATCTCCACGTCCGGGTGCAGACGCCGGAGAGCGGTGACGTCCGTGGAGTAGAACAGCGAGCGGCTCTGTCGCTCGCTGGAGTAGCGGACGGCCCAGATCGACTCGCCGTCACTGGTGGCGACCGTTCCCTGGAAGGGGTGGTCGACGCCGGCGGCGTGCCCGACCTGCTCGACCAGCCCGATCGCTCGCGCGATCGCCGTAAGCGGGTCATCAGTCAGGCCGAACGTCAGGGCCAGGAAGAACAGCGTCTCGGAGTCGGTCGAACCGCCGATGCCGGCGTACAGCGTGGGATCGACCGCCAGCACCAGATCGCGCTTGATCCGGGAGAAGTCGCGGATCATCCCGTTGTGCATCCACAGCCAGCTCCCGTACCGGAACGGATGGCAGTTCGAGCGCTGGACCGGCGTACCGGTCGCGGCCCGGATGTGCGCGAAGAGGAGCGGCGTCGTGATCCGCGGGGCCAGCTCGCGCAGGTTCGCGTCGTTCCACGCCGGCTCGGTCACCTTGTAGCAGGCGGGCTCGACGGCTGCGTCGCTGTACCAGCCGATGCCGAAACCGTCGCCGTTGGTCGTGGTCGCACCCAGCCGGGAATGCAGACTCTGGTCGATGATCGAGTGCACCGGTGTGAACAACAGCTCCTCGGCACTGATCGGGTCACCCGAGTAGGCCATCCATCTGCACATGGAGTCAGTCAACCGCAGTGCCGCCGCCGGCGCACCCCCTCAGCTCGTCGTCGGCTGATCGGGATAACCCTTCAGCTCCTGCTCGACAGTCTCACGCTCGAGGTCGGCATCGAAGTCCGGATCCGCAGGGGCCGGCGCTGCGGCCGTCTCCTCCGCACCGGCGGCGGTGATGCTCGTCTCCTTGTCGGCTTCGGTCATGCCGCAGTCGTACCCAGGTGTCGTCGGAGCGAACCGCCCAGGCGCTGAATCGATGTCGACCTCGGGCTCTCCGGACGACCGACGGCAGGTCGCCGGCAGATGGCTGGACCGTCAGCGGTCACTCACCGAGTCGCGACCGGGCTCCGTCCCGAGCGCACGCAGGGCACTGTGGTGCCCCGGCGACGGCCCGCCATCTGACACCTGGTTCGCCGCACCCGGCGACGTCGTCGACCACCCGATGCGCCACGCGCCCGGTCTCATGCACTCGCCAGGCCGCCGTCGTGGTCGACGTGGTCGACGAACGGGATCGGGCCGACGGCTCGAGCGCAGGATCAGAAATCGACATGACATCCTTCCGTCGATCGTGTGCCAGGGGGTGTACCCATTGACCGCGAAAAGCCGTGTCACTCCTCGCTCCCCGTGCTCGCGTGGGCGGTGCCGACCGGCTTGGACTCCGGCGATCCCCGCTGGCGGAAATAGATGGCGAACACGGCCATGGCAGCCACCGCGAGGAACTCCGACTGCCAGTTCTGCAGCGTCCGGCTCCAGAAGTCCGCCGACGTGATGTAGTCGACCCAGCCGACCGGGTCCTGCCGCTGCCCGAGCTGCTGCTCGTTGTGCGCCGCTCGACCCGCGATCGACTGTGCCAGCCAGGAGAGGGCGAAGATCGCCGCCATCACCAAGGTCAGCGACCTCGAGTACACGCTCAGCCGCCAGCCCCTGCTCTTCGCCCATCGGGGTGAGTCGGCCTCGGCGTGCTCGGCCACCTTCTGGTCCTCATCGGACTCCAGTCCGGCCCGCCCCGGCTGCTTCGACTCACTGGATCCCCGTTGGATCAGGTAGACCGTGGCGAGGATGTACAACGTGAACTGCAGGAACTCCGACTGCCAGTTCTCGGCCACGTCGACGGCGAACTCCGAGCTGGTCAGATACTGCGCGTACGTCAGGGTCTGCAGACCGTCGGCGAGCTGCTGGGAGTTGAGCTGCGCCAGCCCTGCGACCGATTGACCCGCCAGGGCCAGGAGCAGGATCACGACGAAGAACAGGCTCAGACCGTTGTCGGTGACGAATCTCTTCATCGCTGCAGCAGCCCGATCGTGATCATGTACGCCAGGCCGACCAGGATGAAGATCAGCAGCCCGAAGAACATCGCGCGCATGTCGGTCAGCTCCCGACCGCGCACTGGTACGGAAGGTCCTCACCGCGCGGTGTGCACCCAGCCGCGATCACCCGCCAACCGGAGGAGAACAGGGAGAGGAACACCGCTTCCTGGCCGACCATCGCTTTGGCGTTGTGTCCCCACACTTCCACGGTGCCCACGTCGTCGGTCGGCAGCTGCAGGGCCGGCAGCGCAGCCGGACAGGGGCGCGCGGCGGCCGACTCGAGGTCGGTTCCGGCCCGCTCGGACAACAGCCCGCAGGCACCCGCCCAGTCGGCGGCCGCGACGGACCGTTGGAACCGGCTGGCTGCCGCACCTGCTTCCGCCTCACCGGCCGGGCTGCAGCCGGCCAGCAGCGACGCGATCACGACAGATCCCGCCAGCAGCTTGGCACCGCCCGCGACTCGAGACATCGACCTGTCCCATCCGTCAGGTGACCGGAAGCCCACCGGTCACGGCGATCATCTCCCCGGTGATGTAGCTGGACTCCTGCGAGGCCAGGAAGACGTAGGCCGGGGCAACCTCGGCGGGCTGACCGGCCCTGCCCAACGGGGTGCTTTCGCCGTGACTCTCGGCACGCTCGACCGGCATGGTGGCGGGGATCAACGGGGTCCAGATTGGTCCGGGCGCCACTGCGTTCACCCGGATCCCCTTGTCCGCCAATCCCGAAGCGAGCCCCTTGGTGAAGTTCTGGATTCCCGCCTTGGTGGTGGCGTAGTCCAGCAGCTCCGGAGACGGGCTGACGGCCTGAACCGACGAGGTGTTGATGATGGTGGAGCCGGGCTGCAGGTGCGGGATCGCCTTCTTGCACAGCCAGAACATGGCGTACACGTTCGTCTTCATCACCTGGTCGAACTGCTCGGTGGTGATGTCGGCGATGCCACCCTGCTGCGCCATCTGGTACGCCGCGTTGTTCACCAGGATGTCGATCCCCCCGAGCTCGCGCACCGCGGTGTCGATGATGCTCGAGCAGGTGTCCTCGTCGCGGATGTCTCCGGGACAGCGCACCGCCGTGCGGCCCGCGGCCTCGACCAGTCGGACGGTCTCATCGGCGTCGGCTTCCTCCGACTCCAGGTAGCTGAGCACCACATCGGCGCCCTCGCGAGAAAAGGCCAAGGCGACGGCGCGGCCGATCCCGGAGTCGGCACCGGTGATCACCGCGCGCTTGCCGGCGAGCCGGTCCGAACCACGGTAGGACTCCTCACCATGATCGGGCTCGTCCTCCATCGACCCCGTCAGACCCGGGTGGGGCAGCTGCTCGTCCATGTTGTCCGGCTGCTCGTACTGCGAGGTGGGATCAGTCTGAGTGGTCTGGTCACGCTGTTCGTTCACGATCTGTCCCTACCCCGGCGGCGGGCCGGTGAAACGGTCCCGCTCCGGACATCGGTGGTGCCGCGGTTGACCGTGCTGCTTAGGCTGCCGACATGCGTGCCGCGCTTTCTCCTTCCGTCGCGCTCGACGGCCGCTTCGCCCGCGAGCTGCCGGAGCTGGCCGTTCCCTGGCGAGCAGCGCAGGTCCACGAACCGCGAGCACTGGTGATCAACGAACCGCTGGCGGCTGAGCTGGGTATCGACCCGGGATGGTTACGAAGCCCTGACGGCCTACGGCTGCTCGTCGGCAGCCAGGTTCCCGACGGAGCCACCCCGGTCGCGCAGGCCTACGCCGGTCACCAGTTCGGTGGTTACAGTCCGCGCCTGGGAGACGGGCGCGCGCTCCTGCTGGGTGAGCTGACCGACGTCGACGGACAGCAACGCGACCTGCACCTGAAGGGCTCCGGTCGGACACCGTTCGCCCGCGGCGGTGACGGCCTGGCCGCCGTCGGGCCGATGCTGCGTGAGTACCTGGTGAGCGAGGCGATGCACGCCCTCGGGATCCCGACGACCCGCTCGCTCGCCGTCGTCGCCACCGGCGAGACGGTGTATCGCGAGACCCGGCTGCCCGGCGCGGTGCTGGCCCGAGTCGCGAGCAGCCACCTGCGGGTCGGCAGCTTCTCCTACGCCGCCGCCACCGGCAACTCGGATCTGCTGCGGCGCCTCGCCGATCATGCGATCGCCCGCCACTACCCGGACGCGGCCGCGGCCGATCTCCCGTACCTCGCCCTGTTCGACGCGGTGGTGGCGGCCCAGGCGTCGCTGGTGGCGCAGTGGATGCTGGTGGGGTTCGTGCACGGGGTGATGAACACCGACAACATGACGATCTCCGGTGAGACCATCGACTACGGACCGTGCGCGTTCCTCGACGTCTTCGACCCGGCGACGGTCTACAGCTCCATCGACGAGACCGGACGGTACGCGTACGGCAACCAGCCCGCGGTCGCCCAGTGGAACCTGGCCCGTCTGGCCGAGGCCCTGCTGCCGCTGCTCGACCCGGACCCGGAGCAGGCGGTGGCGCTGGCGGTCGCAGCGCTCGAACGCTTCCCCCAGCGCTACGAGGACGCCTGCACGGTCGGCATGCTCGGCAAGCTCGGGCTGTCAGCCGACCTGGACAAGACCACCGCGAGGCCGCTGATCGCAGACCTGCTCACCCTGCTGCAGGACCAGAGTGTGGACTACACCTCCTTCTTCCGCTCGTTGAGCGGGGCCGCCCGTGGCACCGACCAGCCCCTGCCGCAGCTGATGACCGACGCCGCGGCCGTGAGCTGGCTGCAGCGCTGGCGTCAGCTCGGGCCCGACGCCGGCCAGATCGAGCGGGTCGATCCCGTCTACATCCCCCGCAACCATCTGGTGGAGGGGGCGCTCACGGCCGCCACCGGCGGTGATCTGGAACCGTACGAGCGACTGCTGAGCGCTGTCACCCGACCCTTTGAGGTGCGAGCGGAGCTGGACGGCTACGCCGATCCGGCGCCCGACGACTTCGGTGCCTACCGCACCTTTTGTGGGACCTGACGGCGACATCCAGAAGAGGCTTTCGAGGAGAAGGGTGTTTCACCGAGCCGTAAGGGGCTAGTGGTTGCGGCCGGAGGTTCGACACTCCGACGAACCTCCGGTCGTGACCACTACCCATTGCCCGACGGCTTCGACGAAAGGACACGAATGACGTCTCTGTGGCTCGACGGCGCTGACGTCGCCGACAGCGACCCCTTACCGGCCGGCAGCAGCTATGACGACATCGTCGTCGGGGCCGGGTTGACCGGCCTGGTGACCGCCGTGCTGCTGGCGACCGCCGGGCGGCGGGTCGCCGTGCTGGAGGCGCGCGGAGTCGGCAGCGTCACCACCGGGAACACCACCGGGAAGCTCACCCTGCTCCAAGGGACGCGACTGTCGTCGATCCTGTCCGCACACAGCCAGCATGTCGCCGAGGCCTACGTCGAGGGCAACCGGGCCGGCATGGACTGGGTGCTGCGGTACTGCGAGGACAACGCCGTACCGGTCGAGCGACGCGACGCCTGGACGTATGCCGGCACGGAGCAGGGCGTTCCCGCCGTCGACGAGGAGTTCCGGGCAGCCCGACGGCTGGGTCTGCCGGTGCTGCGGCAGGACGCGGACGAGCTGCCCTTCCCGACGCACGGGGCTGTTCGGCTGCTCAACCAGGCCCAGCTCTATCCGCAGCCGTTGCTCGCTGCCCTGGTCGCCGACCTGCGGCGGGCCGGCGGGATCGTGGTGCAGCAGTGTCGGGTGCTCCAGGTACGCCCCGGCCGCGGGCAGGTCGCGGTGCTGACCACGGCCGGTTCGCTGACCGGCCAGCAGGTGGTGCTCGCCTCCGGCACTCCCTTCCTCGACCGCGGGCTCTACTTCGCCAAGCTGACACCGCAACGCTCGTACGCCCGCGCCTTCCGCGTCCCGGGACCGATCCCGGCGGGCATGTACCTGTCGGCCGATGCCCCGACGAGGTCGCTGCGCACCGCCCGGCACGGCGACGAGGAGCTGATCGTCGTCGGTGGCAACGGTCACCAGGTCGGCCGGCATCCCCGCTCCACCTCCAGGCTGGTGGCCGACCTGACCGAGTGGACCACGGCGAGGTTCCCGGGCGCGGTGGCGACCCACACCTGGTCCGCGCAGGACTACCAATCTCCCAACTACGTCCCCTTCGTCGGCGAGCTGCCGCGCGGCCAGGGCCGGATCCTGGTCGCCACCGGCTACGGCAAGTGGGGGATGTCGAACGCGCCGATGGCTGCCCTGATGATCACCGCCAAGATCCTGGGCGACAGCCCGCCGGCGTGGGCGAAGACCCTGGGCACCAGGATCAGCAAGCCCCCGGCCGCGTTGAACCTGCTGCGGCTGAACGCCGTCACCGGGGTGGAGGCGACGAGAGGGTGGCTCGCGGCCGCGCTCAAGCCGCTGGTCGGTGATCCTCGGATTCCCGATGGCAAAGGAATAGTCGGGGCCCGACGCGGACACCCCGTGGCGGTGTCCACGGTGGAGGGCACCACCTGCCAGGTCTCCGCCGTCTGCACCCATCTCGGTGGGATCGTGCGCTGGAACGACCAGGAGCGGTCCTGGGACTGTCCTCTGCACGGCTCGCGTTTCGCCGCCGACGGAACGGTTCTCGAGGGTCCAGCCACCCGTCCACTCCGGCCGAGGCAGTGAATCCGGTGGTCGCCACCGGACCGAAACAGATCGAGATGGCGGATGTCGGCGCCGAACCCAACCGGTTTCGCCGGCGGAACGACGGGGTATCCGCCATCAGTACTTTCTCTTGGCCCAAAGGAGTTTCCGTGCAGCTTCCGCGCCCGCGCGGCCCCCTCTCGGCGGCCGTCATCGACGTCTTGAACGGCGGTGACTCCGCTGCGCTGCCGAACGATCCCCCGACGCCGGACGATGTGCTCGGCGACGACGATCTGCAGCTGGCGCTCTGGACGCTGTACGAGCTGCACTACCGCGGTTTCGACCAGGTGGCTGACAGTTGGGAGTGGGAGCCACGGCTGATCACGGTTCGCCGCGCACTGGAGGCCATGCTGTTGGCCGCTCTGCGTGCCGAGGTGACGGTGCAACAGGACGACCGCCGAGTCGCCGACCGGCTGCGGCGGCTGATCGACGCCGACGACGGACCACCCCTGTCGCGCTACCTGCAGACGCGAGCCGACCGGAACCAGTGGCTGCAGTTCGTCGTGCACCGCTCGGTGTACCAGCTGAAGGAGGCCGATCCCCACACCTGGGCCATCCCCCGGCTGCCCACCCGGGCCAAGTCGGCGCTGGTCGAGATCCAGGTCGACGAGTACGGCGGCGGCGACCCGACGCAGATGCACTCGGAGCTGTTCCGGGTGCTGCTGCGCGAGCTGGGGCTGCAGGATGATCACGGCGGCTACGTCGACGTGGTGCCCGGGATCACACTCGCGATCAGCAACACCATGTCGATGTTCGGTCTGCGGCGTGAGCTGCGCGGCGCCGTCGTGGGTCACCTCGCAGCGTACGAGATGACCTCCTCAGAACCGTGCCGCCGCTACGCCAAGGGCCTTCGCCGACTGGGGATCAGCGACGAGGCCTGCGCCTTCTACGACGTGCACGTGACCGCCGACGCTCTGCACGAGCAGCTGGCCGCCCATGACCTCTGTGAGGGCCTGGCCGAGGCGGAGCCGGAGCTGACCGAGGACATCCTCTTCGGTGCCGCGGCCTGCCTGGCCGTGGACAACCGCTTCGCTCGTCATGTCCTGGACAGCTGGGACGCCGGCCGCTCGTCGTTGCGCACCACCGACGCCGTCCTGGAGGTGGCGTCATGAGTGGGGACAAGGGCGGAGCGCGGATCACCGTCTACCCGGACGGACCACTCATCGTGCGCGGCGAGTTCGTACTCGACGACCTGGACGCCGGTCCGCTGCCCACCGGACGACTGATCGCCCTCTGCCGGTGCGGCCGCTCGGCGACCAAGCCGCTCTGCGACGGCAGCCACAAGATCGCCCGCGGCAACCGGACGGGGCCGACTCGGGCGACGCCGGAGTCCGCATGACCACGACGTGGCCCCTCAGCTCAGTCACCATGGAGTTCGGTCCGATCGTGGTCCGCTATGACGGACGGGTGCTCACCCCACGGCCCTGGACGCTGCTGCAGAGTCGCTGGGCCGCCGAGCTGGCCCCGCAAGCAGCCGCTGGGCCGATCCTCGAGCTGTGTGCGGGCGCCGGCCAGATCGGGCTCGCTGCGGCAGTCCTCACCGGTCGCCCACTCGTCCAGGTCGAGGCGGACCCGGTCGCCTGCGGCTATGCCGCCACCAACGCTGCCCTGGCCGGTCGAGCACAGGACGTCGACGTCCGCCACGCGCGGATCGACACCGCCCTCGACGTCGCCGAACGCTTCCCGATCATCATGGCTGATCCTCCCTATCTGCCCAGCGACGACGTCCAGCGCTGGCCGGACGATCCGCGATCAGCGATCGACGGCGGCACCGACGGCCTCGACCTCATCCGGCTGTGCCTCCAGGTCGCACAACAGCACCTTCCTCCGGCAGGCATGCTGCTGCTGCAGGTGGCCGGAGAGGCTCAGGCCCGGGCGGTGCGCGAGCTCGTCGACACCACCACGACCTGCAGCGTCAGGCCAGGCGAGACGCGACACCACGACCGTGACCGGGCCGTGATGCTGCTGACCGCCGGTCGGTGAGCTCTGCGCCAGCGAGACAGCTCTGCCGCATCAGATCACGCTGAGCACGAGCCGCTGGTGCACGATCGGGGACACGGAGGTCAGATCCGCGCCGGCCTTGGTGTCCACGGTGAGACGGTCCAGTCCGGGATCGGCGCGCAGCAGCACGACCGAGGCCGCGAGACCGCTGACCCTGACCTCCTGACCGGCGGCGGTGACGCTGATCGCGTCGTTGCCGAAGGTGCCGTCCACCGTCACCGAGTCGGCGGCCTGGTCGGTGGCGGTGGTGCCGCGGGTCGGTGCCAGCTCCCAGGTCACGACGTCGGTGTCGGTGCCGCTCAGGTCGTTGACCTCCATGGTGTCCGCCCCGCGGCCGGCCAGCACGTCGAGCCGCTCGACGTCGCCCAGGTCCACCACATCGGACTCACGGAGCAACCGGGTACGGCTGCCGAGCGACTCCACTGCGAAACGCTCGGCGGCATCGGATCCGGCCATCTGGAGGAAGTCCGTGCCCGCCCCACCCTCGACGATGTCGTTGCCGTCCCCCACCTGCCAGGTGAAGGTGTCCAGGCCGTCGCGCAGCAGCCCGACGTCCACGCCCGGACCGCCGGTGACGACATCCTGTCCCGGGGAACCGACCAGAACGTCCTTGCCGGCTCCCCCGGTCAGGAACGGCTGGAACTTGTCCTTGGCCATCGCGCTGGCGTCGATGGTGTCGTCGCCGTCCCGGCCGTCGATCCGCAGCCTGTCCCCCGGCTCGGCGCCGACCACGAACAGCCGCGTCGCCAGACCGATCAGCTCGTGGGAGTCGAAGCCGGCGACGGCGCGGATCTTGTCGGGTCCGGCGGTTCCCTCCACGGAGACGGTGTCGCTGCGCAGGTCGCCGGCTCCGATGTCCACCCGGACGAAGTCGACGGCCGTGCCGCTCAGGTCCCGCACGGTGACCGTGTCCTGGCCGAGGCCGGCAGCCACGTCGATCATCTCGGTCGCTTCGGCGGCCACCTGCACGTTCGCGCTGCGTACCTGAACCCCAGATCCGTCCGGAACGACCTGGAACTCGTCGGTGCCGGCGCCGAGAATGCGCAGCGCATCCTCGTCGGCGCCACCGTCCACCCGATCGTTCCCATCGATCGACGGGTTCCAGAGCACGAGGTCAGGTCCGGCCTCTCCGTCGATGGTGTCGACTCCCTGCTGGCCGCGGAGCGTGTCGGCGCCCGGACCCCCACGGAGCCGCTCGGTCGCGAAGCCACCGGTCAGGCTGTCGAGCCCGTCCCCACCGTCCAGCGTCAGCTCCAGGCGCGTACCGATCGCCCCGACGGCGCGGATCTCGTCGTCGCCCTCGTGGCCCGATACTGTCAAGCGGTCTTGGGCGGGGCCGGCGTGGTGCAGCTGCACCTCGCTGTGCAGGCCGGAGATCCGTACGGCTTCGGCCGCGGCGGAGACGCGAACCGCGTCCCGGTCCGCGCTGCCGGCGATGGTCACCTGGTCGGAGGCGTCGTCGAGCACCCCGAGGTCGGCGTCGACGCGGACCAGCTCGGTGCCGGTCAGATCGCCGATGTCGACCAGGTCCGGACCGCCGCCGGCGTTGATCTCGGCCTGCTCGATACCCACGGTGTCGGCTCCCGCCGTGCCGAGGTCGCGGCTGATCAGCGCGCGGGCGCCGAAGGCCTGGACGGTCAGCTCCTCCGACTCGCCCGTGGCCAGGATCCGCAGTGTGTCGGTCCCGCTCTGACCCTCGAACACGTCGGCGTCGTCCTCGCTGCCCTGGATGGCGGTGTCGTCGCCGGCACCCAGCAGGATGCGGTCGGCGCCTCCCCCACCCAGCACCAGGTCGGTGCCGTCACCCGTGGTGATCACCTCGGCGCCCCGGCCGCCGGTGACCACGTCGTCTCCGGGTCCGGCATCGACGGTGACGGCCTCGGCGTCGGTGAACACGCCGTCGGACTCGTCGATCCGGATGTCGTCGGCACCGCCGCCGGTGGCCAGGGTGATCCGTGAGAACGTGTTGCGGTCGAAGGACCTCGTGCTGTTGCCGGCCTCGACCAGCAGCCGAGCCGGGGCCGTCGGCTCGAGCCGGAGCACCACCTCGTCGGCGCCGCCGTCACCGTTGACCAGCAGGGTGTCGCCTCGGACGGTGGAGACCACCGCAGCGTCGGCGCGGCCGGCCAGGCTGACCAGGAAAGCCAGCGCGACCAGCAGGATGAGGATGAGGCAGCGCCGCATGAGGAGTTCCGTTCCACCGAAGATGTTCCGTCCCTGCCACTTCACCGTCGCGGTGCCCCTGAGGGCATCGGTAGCAGCTACCGAGATCCGCCGGGCGGCCCCATCCGTACCTCGACCGACCGCACACCTGGCCGAGCCGGCCCTTGCCCAACCGAATGTTAGTCACTAACATCACCCTGTGGTGAACAGCGGGTCGCGCCGGCAGCGGACCACCGACGATCTCCGCGATCGGGCTCTGGACCTGTTCGAGCGGCACGGCTACGAGCAGACGTCGGCGGCCCAGATCGCTGCCGCCACCGGCGTGTCGGAGATGACGTTCTTCCGGCACTTCTCGACCAAGGACCAGATTCTGTTGGACGATCCGTACGACGACGAACTGGTGTCCGCGGTGGCAGCTCGACCGCTGAACGAGCCGCCGCTGGCCCGGACGGTCAACGCACTGCGGACGGCGTGGGCAGCGATTCCCGAGCCGGCCGTCGAGGTCGTACGGCGTCGGACCCGGATCGTGGCGAACACCCCAGCCCTGCGCGCCGCCATCTCGCGCAACAACCAGCAGACCGAGGACGCGGCGACTGCTCAGCTCGTCGCCGACGGCTGCGAGCCGCTCGAAGCACGGGCCGCGGTCTCGGCCGTCCTCGCCGCCTTGACGTCGGCCCTGCTCTGGTGGTCCGTGCAGAAGCAGGCAGATCTGTCCGAGGTGATCGAGCACGCACTCACCGTCTTCGATCACGGGGTACGCCGGGTGTCCGCGTGAACGGCCGCCGCAGGTCCGACGATGCGCTGGCGGTGGAGGCAGCCGGACTCACCCGGGCGTTCGGGGCCACCGTGGCGGTCGACCGGCTGGACCTACATGTCGCGGCGGGTCAGGTGCACGCCCTGGTCGGACTGAACGGTGCGGGGAAGTCGACGTTGATGCGGCTGGTGGCCGGCCTGCTCCGGCCGGCTGCGGGTTCGGTCCGGCTCTGGGGTGTCCCGGCCTGGCGGGCCCCAGCGGCGGTCCGAGCCCGGATCGGTCTCGTCGGCGGCGGACGCATGTACCCCGAGCTCACGGTCCTCGAGCAGGTGACGTGGTCGGCTCGGCTGCACGGCTGTCCGCGGAGCGTCGCGAAGCGCCGGGCCACCGAGCAGATCGACCGGCTCGCCCTCGGACGGTGGGCGTCGAAGCCAGCACGTGTTCTGTCGAGCGGCAATCAGCAGCGACTCGCTCTGGCGTCGGCCCTGGTCCACGCGCCCGACCTGGTGATCTTGGACGAGCCGACCAGCGCGCTCGATCCGGCGGGCGTGATCGAGCTGCGTCGGATCATCACCGAGCTGGCCGACCGAGGCGTGGCGGTGTTCGTCTCCAGCCACCACCTGGACGAGGTGGCGCGGTTGGCATCGGTGATCAGCGTCCTGCACGACGGCCGGATCGTCGGCACGCTTCCTCCGAGCGGCGTCGATCTGGAGCGACAGTTCTTCACGATCGTCGAGGCCGCCGCGACGAGCTCAGCGGCTGCGGCACGGTGACCGTGACCACCGCCTTCCTCGCCGAGCTCGTCAAGCTGATCCGGTCGACTATCGGGCGGCTGGTCACGGTGCTCCTGGTCGGGGCAGTGCCCGCGATGGCGGCCGGGTTCGTGGCGGCGGCCGAGTCGGGTGGGTCCAGCCAGATCGCGATCAAGGTGCGTCCGCTGGTCCAGGGCGTTGGGTGGGACGCGCTGACCAGCACGACGGGTCAGGTGATGTCGATCTCGATGCTGCTCGGCGTGGGCTTCGTCGTGAGCTGGACCTTCGGCCGCGAGTTCAGCGAAGGCGCCATCGAGACCCTGCTGATGTCCCGTCCCTCCCGCGCGGCACTCGCCTCGGCCAAGCTCGCTGCCGTCCTCAGCTGGGCGGTGCTCACCGCCGTCGCTTCCGCCGCTGTCGCGCTCGGGTTGGGCACGCTCCTCGGTCTCACACCCGGACAACCGTGGCTCGGACTGAGTCGGGCAGTGGTCGGCGCGGTGCTGATGGCGCTGCTCGGTCTGCCGTTCGCCGTGGTCGCCACTCTCGGACGCAGCGCGCTGGCCGGCGTCGGCGCGGTGATCGGCGTCATCGTGGTGACCCAGATCCTCACCGTGATCGGCGCCGGGCCGTGGTTCCCGTACGCCGCTCCCAGCCTGTGGCTGGGCATGGGCGGGTCGGAGGTGACGGTCAGTCCGGGGCAGCTGCTGCTTGTTCTGCCGCTGGTCGCCGCTGGGTGGGTCACCACTGCCCTCTACTGGCAGTGGGCCGAACTCACCTCTTCGTGACTCGCCGCCTTCGCCGGCTCAGCCGGCCAAGACGAAGTAGCGCAGCCACAGATAGGGCGCCGCCAGCGCGATGGTGATCACGGTGATGATCGCTCCCTTCCGGGTGAACTCCCAGAACGAGATCGGACAGCCGGAACGGCGAGCGATGCCCAGGACGACGACGTTGGCGCTCGCGCCGATGGCGGTCAGGTTGCCGCCGAAGTCAGCGCCGATGGCCAGGGACCACCACAGTGCCTCGGCCTGGGTCGGATCGGCGATGCCCTCGGTCAGCTGTTGCACGATCGGGCTCATCGCTGCCACGTACGGGATGTTGTCGACGATCCCACTCAGTAAGGCCGACACGAAGAGGATCAGCATGACCGCGGTCAAGGGGTCGCCGCCGGTCGCCCGAGCCGCGGCGTCGGCGATCTGGCCGATGACGCCGGTCTTCACCAGCGCCCCGATCATGATGAAGAGCCCGGCGAAGAACAGCAGGGTCTCCCACTCGACGCTGGACATGAAGTCGCGTGGCTTGCTCCGAGACAGCAGCACCAAGACCCCGGCTCCGAGCAGGGCCACGACCGAGGGCTCGACGTGGAAGACGGTGTGCCCGATGAAGCCGGTGAACACCCCCGCCAGAACGACACCACACAGCACCAGCAGCCGTCGGTCCTTGATCGCCTCGCGCTCGTTCAGGGCCATCACGTCCGCCACCCGCTCCGGATCGACGCGAAACGAGCCACGGAACAGCAGCGGGATGGTGGCGATGAAGGCGCCGAGGGCCAGCGCCGCCATCGGCGCCATGTTGATCAGGAAGTCGTTGAACGTCAGTCCGGACCGGCTGGCGATGATGATGTTCGGCGGGTCGCCGATCAAGGTGGCGGCACCACCGATGTTGGAGGCCAGCACCTCAGCGATCAGGAACGGCACGGGATTCACGTCCAGCCGGTCACAGACCAGCAGAGTGACCGGGGCGATCAACAACACTGTGGTGACGTTGTCCAGGAAAGCCGACGCCACGGCCGTGATCAGCACCAGCAAGATCATCACCCGAAGCGGTGAGCCCTTCGCCCGCTTCGCGGCCCAGATGGCGACGAACTCGAAGACGCCGGTCTGGCGCAGGATCCCGACGATGATCATCATCCCCAGCAGCAGGAAGATGACGTCCCAGTCGACACCGGTCTCGGAGGAGTAGAAGATGTCCTCCGCCGAGGAGACGCCGAGCGCGACGACCACCCCGGCACCTGCCAAGGCGGTCACCGTCTTCGGTACGCGCTCGGTGGCGATCAGGATGTAGGCGACGACGAAGACCACGACCGCGACGACGGCGCTCACCATGGCCGCGGATTCTGCGCGTCCCGGCCGGCGATCCCCAGGTGCTTCGGGCTCAGTGGTGGAGCGCCAGCTGCAGCAGCCTCGAGGCCGTGATGACGCCCAGCAGCTGCTTCTCTCTCATCACCGCCACCAGCGGGGAACGCAGCCGGGCCATGATCGCGGCCACCTCGATGATCGTGTCGTCGTGGTTCACCACCGGGAGCTCCTGAGGTTCGCGCGGAAGCAGATCGCGGACCCGCTTGTTGCCGAGCTTCTCCCCGGCTCGGTCGGCCATCGACTCGTTCATCACCCGCGCCAGCGAAGGATCGTCCTGTACGTAGCTGGGCACCAGGAACCGCACCACCTGCGATGCCGGCAGGATCGAGTGCGGCGTACCGTCGGCATTGGTCACCACCAGGGCCGGCAGCCGCTGGGTCGCGAGCAGCTGCGCGGCGTCCAGAGCCCCCAGATCGAGATCCACCATCGGGATCTCCTCGGCCATCTGCTCGGCGTGCACTTCGCCACGGTACGCCCTCGGGCGAACGTGTAGCAGCGGCGACGGATTGCCGGATCCGAGAAGCTTCGAGGGCGGTCATGGACGAACCTCTCGTCGAGTGGTACCAGGTCAGGCCGAACACACCTGCCGACCAGGCTTCCCGGCGCACCCGTGGATCTGGTTCCACTCAGACCCGGATCTTCGATGAAGTGAGAGCCTAACCTCACCGCGGCCGATCGCCGGTGCCACCCACTCGCTGCGGCCATGAGGCACTGGCGTTGACAGCGGCGATAATCTCGGCTCGTGAGCAGGATTCACCTGACAGACCCGGCACGATCGACGCTGATCCTCTGCCTGGCCATGGTCCCTATCCTCGTCTTCGCCATCGTCTCGGCCCTGGTGTTCTAGCCGGACGACGTCGGCAGAGAAGGCTGTCCAACAGCCGATGAGAGCCCTGCTCTACACCTTCGGCACCCGCGGGGACATCGAGCCGTTCATCGCGCTGGCCCGACGTCTCGACCAGCGGGGCCACCGAGCCGCCATCTGCACGGCCGACGGATACCGCACCCGCGTCGAGGACGCCGGCATCGACTACCGGCACATGAACAACGACCTGCTGCGGCTGACGCAGGAGGCGATGACGATGAGGGGCCCGCGCGACGCCCCGAAGCTGCTGCGCGCGATGGGTGCCGCCCAGCGCTCCGCTTTGCGAGATCAGTGGTCCGCAGCCCAGGATCACCAGCCGACGGTCATCGTGTACCACCCCAAGGCGCTCGGCGGCTATCACATCGCCGAGAAACTCGACCTTCCCGGCGTGCTGTCGCTCCCGCTGCCGTTCTTCACCCCAACGCGCGAGTTCCCGGTCCCCTTCATCGGTCACTGGCCGCTGGGACGACGCGCCAACCATGCGAGCTACCAGCTGCAACGCGCCACCGCGGTGCTCTA
The DNA here is from genome assembly GCA_035630075.1 of Microlunatus sp. Lineage (GTDB taxonomy): Bacteria > Actinomycetota > Actinomycetes > Propionibacteriales > Propionibacteriaceae > Microlunatus. The sequence goes on along the minus strand of DASQLI010000228.1, from coordinate 7,391 downwards.
CGGCGGCATGCTCAACGACTTCCGCAGCCACCTCGGTCTGGCCCCGATCCGCCGTACCGCAACGCTGCTCACCGACCACCGTGGCCACCCGGTGCCCATCCTCTACGCCTTCAGCCGCCATCTTCGCCCTGTCCCGGCCGACTACCCTCCGCACGCCCACGTCACCGGCGCCTGGTTCCTCGATCGCGATCCTGGCTGGCAGCCTCCGAGCGATCTGAGCGACTTCCTGGCTGCCGGGCCACCGCCTGTGTACATCGGCTTCGGGAGCATGGGGTTCGGGGCCGGCGCCGAGGTGCGCTACCGAGCCATCATCGACACCGTCCACCGCACCGGCCTGCGGACCATCCTGGCGCGCGGCTGGTCCCACCTCACCGCCGAGAACGTCGACGACCTCCTCGTCGTCGATGACGTGCCCCACGACTGGTTGCTGCCGCAGATGAGCGCCGTCGTGCACCACGGTGGATCCGGCACCACGGCGGCCGGCCTGCGGGCCGGGCGGCCCAGTCTGCTCTGCCCGGTGATCGGAGACCAGCCGTTCTGGGGCCGGCAGATCCATGGTCTGGGAGCGGGACCCGCCCCACTCCCCTGGCGACGGCTGACCACTGCCAGCTTCGAAAACCGCCTTCATGACCTCGTCAGTCACCCCGGCTACAGGGAGGTGGCCACCAGGATCAAGCAGCAGATGGCAACCGAGGACGGAACCGGAGCAGCTGTCGCCGTGCTGGAGTCCATGGAGTCCTGAACTAGGTTGGACGTCGTGGCCGATCGCGGCGTGCCGAGGGCCGTGCTGCCGGTGGGGTTCGAGCGGTTCCATCGGCGGGCCTTTGTCAACTACCAGCTCAACCGAGCCTATGCGGTCGGTTTCGCTGATCGCGATGAGCTGCACGGTGCGGGTTCGCAGGTGCGGGCGCCCCAAGACTGTGTGCCCACGTTCGAGGATCTGTCGCGACGAGCGGCAGCCGACGGTCGAGCACGACAGGCGACGAGCTACCTACGCGTGGCTGAGTTCTTCACCCTGCCACGGACGGCCGCGAAGGTGGGTCGCTACGGCGCTACCGAAACCTGTTCGACATCGGGTTCGCCGGCGACGGCTTGGTTCGCCACGAAGTTCCCTACGCCGGCGCCGCGCTGCCTGCCTACGTGCTGCCGGCTGTGGGAGCGGCCACGCGAGGAACGGTGCTCCTGCACGGCGGGTTCGACTCGCTGATCGAGGAGTTCTACGCCATCTGGCAGCGTGTCGCCGAAGCCGGGTTCGACGTCATCGCGTTCGAGGGCCCCGGCCAAGGAGGCGCTCGGACGCTGGGAGGTCTGACCTTCGAACCACGACTGGGAGAAGCCGGTCGGCGCGGTGCTGGACCATTTCGGTATCCGGTCGGCCGGCCTGGTCGGTATCTCGATGGGCGGCTACTGGGCGGTACGTGCGGCGGGACGCGAACCGCGCATCGATCGGGTCGTCGCCTGGCCGCCCGTGTACGACTCGCTTCAGCGGCTGCCGACCGGGTTGCGCGGTCCGGCCCGCGCGATGCTCCGGCACAGGCGGTTCATGCGCTGGAGTGTGCGCACCCGCGCTCGACTGGTGCCCAGCCTCCGACTCGTGGTCGACCAGACCTGCTACCTGCTCGACAGCGACGACCCGGTCGATGTCGTCGACTGGTTTCTCGGTATGAATGCGGACCACCTCGGCAGCGGGCGCGTGACCCAGGACGTGCTGCTGCTCTGTGGCGAACACGACGCGTTTCAGCCGCCGTCGCTGGCCAGCGCTCAGGTCAGAGCTCTCACGGCCGCCCAGTCGGTCTCGCTGCACATGTTCACTCGTGCCGAGCATGCCGACCAGCACTGCCAGATAGGCAACCTCGACCTCGCCTGCCGAGTCCTCACCGAATGGCTCCGAGATCCGACCCGGCTCCCCATTGGCTCCTGACTGCCGCCCGCTGCGGAGCCGACATCAAGGACGCAGGACGATCGCCGTGGACGTGGCGGTGATGCGAAGCTCGTCGGCGTCGACGCTGACCCCGGTGAGCTCGGTGCCGAACGGAAGCGTGTCGAGCGGGATGGTGAGGCCCAGTCGCTGGTTCAGCAACAGCCGGCGGGCCGAGTCGAGCACGGTGTCCCCGGTGTCGACCTCCCGTGGAGCGATGCGCAGCTGACTGCCGTCGACCTGGAGATCCACCTCCGCGGTGGCCCGCACCGTCTGGCCGAGCACGATGAAGTACCCGGACATCTCGACGTGACCGTCGTCGGTGCCGGTCAGCCGGAGCGACTGACCGGTCGTCTCGAAGTAGGCGTTGAGATCTTGGAAACGCAGGGTGACCTGGTCGGTCGCCTGGCCGACCCCGACCCGGCGGATGTCGCGGAGCAGCACGTCCTTGAGCGGCATCCGGACGTCGAGCAGCTTCGCGTCCACCCGTTCGACGGTCAGCGGCCCGCTCCGGAGGTCACTGACACTCACCCGCACGTCGCCGTACGCGCCGCGGATGGCTTGGGGCAGGAACAGCGGCCCACGTACGTCAACGACGGGGCGTTCGACGACGCCGGTGACGTCTTGGATGTTGCGCTCCAGGAGCGACTCGGCTCCGATCTCGGCCAGCCGGTCCGCGCCCCACAGCAGCAGGAGCGTGCCGATGATCAAGGCCATGGCCTCCAGGACCGTACGCCGCCGTCGCCGTCGCACGCTGGCGATCGCTTCGGTCATGCACGTACTCCCGTCGAATCGGTCACCGCTGACGGCTCCGGTCGATCGTGCTCACGGAAGCGCTTGCCCGGCCATCCCGCAGCCGGCCCCAGCAGAGTCAGCACGGCGGGCGTCAGGATAGGCCGCACCAGCAGCGTATCCAGCAGCAGCCCGACGGTCATGGCGAAGGCGATCTGCCGGAACGTCGACAGCGGGATGATGGCCACCAGAGCGAAGGTGGCGGCCAGGATCAAGCCGGCGATGGTGATGGCGTGCGAGGAGCGCGGCATGGCAATGGCGATGGCCTGGATGAACGGGCGCCGGGCAGTCTCCTGCCAGATGGGTCCCACCGCGAAGACGTTGTAGTCCGAACCGAGGGCGATCAACAGCACGGCGGCCGCGAAGGGGGCGTAGAAGGTGAGCCCCTGTTGATCGAGGAGTCCTTGGAAGATCAGCGTGGTCAGGCCCAGGGCGGCGGCCACGCTGAGAGCACTGCAAGCCAGCAGCACCACTGGCGCCACCAGTGCCCTCAGGTACGCGATCAAGATCAACAGCTCGATCAGCAACGCAGTGACGACGACGACCTCCAGGCTCTCGCGGGTGAGATCAGCGACCTCCCCGGCGATGATCGTCTGGCCGGTGATCGTCACGTCGGCGTCGGACAGGCCCGCCGCCCGGACCAGCGACGAGATCTCGGACTGCAGCAGCCGTACGTCGTCGATGGCGCTCGCAGCCAAGGGATCGCTGTCGAAGATGACGACGAAGCGCGCCGCGTTCCCGTCCTGGCTCAGCACGACCCCGCGGGCGTCGGTGAAGGGCGAGTCGTCGGGGCCGAGCACGCGGGCGACACCCGGCTGTCGGCCGAGCGCCTGCTCCAGCCGAATGAGGTCGATCCGGCGTTCTCCGATGCCGCGCTCTCGGACGACCACCTCGGTGGGCGCCGTGATGCCGCGGATCCCGCTCTGCTGCAACAGCTCCGCTCCCTCCGCGACGCTGTCCTCAGCCGGCAGGCCCGCCGTGAAGGACAGGTCGAATCTCGCCTGGGCCAGCGGAAGCGCTGCAGCGCCGAGTGCGACGAGAACGAGGACCGTCGCCACGATCGCCGGACCGCGACGGGTCAGCCGCATGATCATCGTGTTCTGGCGGCGGTCCAGCTCGGCCGGCAGACCCAGCGTGCCGTCGGCCTTGGGGGCCCGTAGTGAGCCTCGGACCGGTACCACGGTGAACAGGCGCCAGCCCAGGATGGTCATCATCGCCGGCGTGAGGGTCAACGAGATGATCACCCCGACCATCACGGTGAGGGCCAGGGCCGGTCCGAGCGCCCGGAAGATCTCGAACGGCGCCGCCAGCAGTGCGATGGTGCCGCCCGCGACGGTCAGGCCCGCGACGGCGATGACGGAGGCGTTGCGCTGGATGGCGGTGCGGGCGCTGGTCAAGTTGGCAGCTCCGGTGTCCAGCTCGTCGCGGAACGTGTGGAAGAACAGCACGCAGTAGTCGGTGATCACGCCCAGCAGCAGGGCGAGCAGCACCGGTTCCAGCTGACCCGGCACCTCGAACCCCAAGGTCGAGGCGACCACCGTCAACACCGGCAGGTAGGTGAGGTAGCCGACCGCGGCCACGCCGACCACGACGATCGGTGCGAGCAGCGAGCGGAAGGCGAGGGCCACCACGGTCAGGATCAAGATCAGACTGGCGAGCTCGAACAGCCCGATCCGCGCGTTCAAGTAGTCGCCCTGCGCCACCTGAGCGGGTACGAATCCCGTCACGAAGGTCTGCACCGACCGCTGGGTCTGGAAGTGCGCGGCGTACTGGTCGCCGAGTCGGGCCATCCCGACGATGCCGGTGCCTTCGGATCCGTAGAGGTGGGTGATGGTGGTATCCGTGCGCCCGGTCGGCACCGGGATCGCTGCGATCACCTGGTCCGGACCGGGCGGCGTCCGGCCCTGCAGGTTGATCTGGGTGGTGGCCAGCGCCCAGAGGTAGGAGTCGGCTTGGGTCAACATCCGCAGGCCGCCGGGCTGGTGGACGACGACCGTCGTACCCGAGAGGACGGGCACGGTGAACTCCTCGAGCACCCGCTGCTGCGCCTGGGTGATCGGATGGTTCTCGGGCAGGAACTGACCGAAGCCGCCGCCGCCGTGATGGGTCGGGGCCAGCGTGATCAGCAACGCCACGATGCCGACCCAGCCGCCGACCACCGCCCACCGGCCCGTCGTCACCACGGCTCGGTAGCCGGAGCCGATGCGCGCCGACGCAACAGACACCAGGGCAGCCGCGCGGCTCAGCGCACCCTGGACAGCCACGTCACGGCTCCTTCCGGTCCTGCCCGGCTCCGTCGTCTGGACGAGCCCGGAACTATCATGAGCATCCTCGCGCAGCCCAAGGAGGTGCCGTGGCCAGGTCCCCCGAGATCGAGGAGCCAGCGGAGCCCGCACCGCCGGTGGACGCGGTCACTCGTGTCCGGTGGTGGATCGCCGGTCTCACCTTCGTGGCCGGCGCCGTCGTCGGTGTGCTGATCACGGGTCTGCTGATCGGCACGACGCCCGACTTCGGGTCCACCGGAGCGGGCCCGGAGGCGTCGGTTCCGCCGAACCATCCGGACCCCACGAGCTCGGTTCCGGTGACCGCCGAAGCCCGAGTCAACGCCGCCTGTCTACGGGTCATCAACGAAGCCCAGGACGTCTACCGGATCCTCAGCGGTGCCGATGAGGCGGTCCGAGACGTCGACTTCCAGCGGCTCGACGACATCGTGCGCCGGCTGCAACCCGTCGAGGCTCGGCTCGAGCGCGATCTGCAGGAATGCCGCGTGGACACAAGCATCCGGGAAGGTACGACGGCACGGCCGGCGTCGCCGATTCCCACCCTTCCTCAGCCGAGTGCGACCACGCCTCGCTGAATCTCCGACGTAGCATGAACTCAGGAGCGTGGGTCCAGGTACCTGGAACGAGCTCCATCTGTCGAGTGCCTGGAGGAACCGAAGACACAGGAGGATCATGCGTCGATCTCCGATGATCGGTCGACTGGCAGGTTGGGCGGCGGCTTCCCTTCTGCTGATGTCCGCTGCTGGATGCACGGTCGACGACGGTGACGAAACTCCTCCCAACCCACCGACGGCGGCGCAGACGCCGGCAGCCAGCTCTTCCGGCCCTGCACCTTCGGACGCGGCCGGTCAGACCTTCGGATCCGAGTGCCCCAACTTCCCGTCTAGTGGTGAGGGCTCCTTGCAGGATCTCGCCCAGCAGGACTGGGTGACGGCGCTCGCCATGACTCCGGCACTCTCCCAGTGGAGCGTGATCACGACGGCCGCCGGGCTGCAGGCCGACTTCGCCGAACACGGCGACGTCACCGTGTTCGTCCCGGTCGACGGCGCGTTCAAGGCATACGGTACGGACCGGATCCGACAGCTCCTGATCAACCCTCAGCAGGCCGGTGATCTGCTGAGATATCACGTCGTCACCGAGCGGCTGAGTCCTGAGGAGCTGGCGGGAACACACCAGACGTTGGCGGGTCGACAGCTCGAGGTCACCGGCTCGGGTCAGGACTTCGAGGTGGACGGTGAGGCGATGGTGGTCTGCGGCAATCTCCAGACTGCCAACGCCACGATCTACCTGGTCGACCGCGTCCTGACGCCCTGATCAGCAGTTCCTGGCCGCAGGGTCAAGGAAGGTCGATCCCGACGTGGAGTGGCGGCTGGACGGTGTGTGCGAATCTCGTACGGATGGCGGACCTTGGGTGAGAACACTGAAGCCTCCGTCGGTTTCCAGCACGATCACGGCGACAGCGTCGAGTGTGGCATGGCCTGTCCTTGGGCGACTCGGCGTACCGCGTTCTCGATGACTCGTTCCCGACGAAGGGCGGCTTCGAGAAAGCCGTCGCGATAGACCAGGCTTGGCTCCGACCGCACCATCGACGCCACCCGCGGAACCCGCGCGGACGTCCACGTGACCACGTACCGCAGCAGCACCAGCAAGATCAGCCCGAGAGCGCCCCCAGCGGCGCTGACCTCTGAGCTGAGGAACGAGGTGGCCAGCTCGAACCCAACGCCACGGAGATGACGAGACCAAGGTGTTGAGCTTCGACTCTGCTACAGCGGAGGTGGATTCAAGCCGCTCTGGCGGAGCTCGATCGCCGCCAGAGCACGGATGACGTCTCTATCGCCACGGCGCCAGGCCGCGACGGGATCATCGCTGATCCTGGCGATGACGTGCATCGGCTGAGCGACCATCGCTCGAAGTGCGAAGAGGTCCAGATCAGCTTGCGCATCCAAGAACCGCCGCGCCGCCCGTGCCCGCAGAAAGAACCGGATCCGCGCCGGCAGCCAGACCAGCAGCACGATGAGCACCGGGATCAAGAACACCAGCCAGCCGAGGAGCAGCCCCGTCCGTTCGACCGAGGCCACCTGCTGATCGGCTGCGTCGATCACGTCCTGGAGCGACGTCATGGCACCGTCGAACGGCTTGCGCAGCTCAGCACCGAGTCCCGGGATCCGCCCCGCCTGCTCGGCGGCCTCACGCATGTGATCTCTCAGATCACGAGCGGCAGCACCGGAGCTGCGCGCCGGCGTGGCAATCGCGTCGACGGTCCGTTCTGTGGTCCGGCCCACCAGCCACCAGATCACAACCCAGACCACGACGAAGAGGTCGACGGCCAGCTGGACCAGCATCCGCGACCGGCGCTGAGCGTAGAAGCCTGCTGCGATGGTCATGGACGATGACCCTAC
>DASQLI010000227.1:0-27171 GCA_035630075.1 Microlunatus sp. | reverse complement strand
AGCCTGCCGGCGACCCAGTGCAGCCGCCAGATCAGCTCGCCGGCGGGACGGGCCAGATCCAGCCAGTCGGAGCGACCGAAGACGCCAGCCGCCTGAACCAGCGAGTCGATCAACCAGCCGTTCCAGGCCGCCACCACCTTGTCGTCCCGGCTTGGCCGCGGTCGACCAGCTCGCGCCGTACGCAGCCGCTCCCGGACCGACGCCAGCCGCTGGGGGTCCAGGTCGTCGCTCAGCTGGAGCGTGGACAGGCCGTGCTCGAAGGTGCCCTCGGCCGTCACCCCGAATGTCTGGGCCGCCCAGCGGCCGTCCTCGGACCCCAGCGCCTCGACCAGCTGCTCTGGCCGCCACGCGTAGTAGGCGCCCTCGACGAGCCGACCATGATCATCCAGGCTGTCCGCGTCCAGGCTGGCCGCGAAGCCGCCCTCTGCGGTCCGCAGCTCGTCGACCAGCCAGCCGACCGTCTCGAGCACCACCCGCTCCCCCAGCGGGTGCTGGGTCCGACGCCACCAGTGGGTGTAGACGCCGAGCAGCAAGGCGTTGTCGTACAGCATCTTCTCGAAGTGCGGCACCACCCAGCCGGCGTCGACGCTGTAGCGGGCGAAGCCGCCGCCGAGCTGGTCGTAGATCCCGCCCCGAGCCATCGCCTCGCAGGTGGCATCGACCATGATCATCGACTGTTCGTCGCCGAGGCGCAGCAGACCCTCGAGCACCATCGACGGTGGGAACTTCGGCGCGCCGCCGAACCCGCCGCGCACCTCGTCGAACTCCCGCTGCAGACTCGCTCGGGCCAGGTCGAGCCCGGAGCGGGTGACCTCGCCCGGCAGCCGCGGGGCGTGCCGCTGCTCGAGCTCGCCGCTGATGTGGTCGGCGCTGTCCAGCACCTCGCCGCGGCGGTCCCGCCAGGCACCCCCGATCGCCTCGAGCACGTCGCCGAACGACGGCAGCCCGTGTCCGGCCCGTGGCGGAAAGTAAGTGCCGGCGTAGAACGGTCGCCGGTCGGGCGTGAGGAAGACGCTCATCGGCCAGCCGCCCTGTCCGGTGAGGGCCTGGGTGGCGGCCATGAACACCGCGTCGACGTCGGGCCGCTCCTCCCGGTCGACCTTGACGCAGACGAAGTGCTCGTTCAGGTACGCCGAGGTCGCGTCGTCCTCGAACGACTCGTGCGCCATCACGTGGCACCAGTGACAGGCGGCGTAGCCGACCGACAAGAACACCGGCAGATCGCGCTGCTCCGCCTCGGTGAACGCCTGATCGCACCAGGGCCACCAGTCCACCGGGTTGTCGGCGTGTTGGAGCAGGTAGGGGCTGGTGGCGTCGACCAGACGGTTGGGCACGGTGTCAACCTACGTTTCGCCCCGCAACCGCCCCAGATCGGCTCGGAATCAGGTGGACGAGGAGTGACCACCTACCTGCTCGACGCCGAGGTCTTGATCGCTCTCACCGTCGCCGAGCACGAGCACCACGAACGCGCCGCAACGTGGGCAGCCACCATCGACAGGTTCGCTGTGTGCCCGGTCGTCGAGGGTGCGTTGATCCGCTTCCTGGTCAGGATCGGGGAGAGCGCTGCCGCGGCCACCGAGGTGCTCCGTGCGGTCCGCGGCCTGCCGCGGTGCGAGTTCTGGCGGGATTCGGTGTCGTACACCGAGGTGGGCCTGGCGCAGGTCCGTGGGAGCCGCCAGGTGACCGACGCCTACCTGGTCGCCCTCGCCCAGGTCAACGGTGGTCTGCTCGCCACCCTCGACGAAGCCCTGGCCGTCGAGTTCGCCGACACGACCCTGCTGCTTGGGTCGTAGCCTGACCAGTGTGAAGAGCCGGCCGGCGACGCTCGACGACGTCCACGCGCTGGCCGAGGCGATGCCGCACGTCGCGGTCACCCACGGACCGAAGGGCAATCCGGTCTACCAGGTGGGCGGCAGGTCGTTCGTCTACTTCCGGACGCCGCGGCCCGACGCGGTCGATCCGTCCACCGGTGAGCGCTACCAGGACGTGATCATCATCTGGGTCGGCTCGGACGCGGACAAGCACGCCCTGGTGGAGGATCCGACCAGCCCCTTCTTCACCACCCCGCACTTCGCCGGCCATCCATCGGTGCTGGTCCGCGGCTCGCGGCTGGGCGAGATCACGTACGCGGAGCTGGCCGAGGTGGTGCAGGACGCCTGGCTGGCCCAGGCATCCGTCCGCCGCGGACGACAGTGGCTCGCCAGCCAGGGGCTAGCGTGAGTCGGCCTCGATCGCCTGCCGCAGGTAGCACCGCATCGCCTCGGCGTCGAACTGCTCCGGCGTCGACCAGCGCACGTTGCGGGTCTTGTTCCCCACGCCCTCGAGCAGCCCGTACGGGTCGTCGAAGGCGACACCGTCAGTGAAGTTGAAGGTGATGCCCTTCTTGGTCGGGCTGATCGTCACCACGATCCGCTTCAGGCGGTAGACCGGCACGCCGGGATACGCCTCGGTGCCACCGCGCATCTGCTCGGCCAGCTCGGGAAACTCCTGCTGCACCAGCTCCCGGAAGGCGGTGAAGATCGGCTGGTAGGCCGGCAGCACCTTGGCTTCGACGAAGGCGTCGATCTCAGCGCTCACCACGCCAGTCTGTCCGGCCGGCGGTCGAAGTGCTACCTGCTGGCCGATTCCGGTTATCGGTGATCAGCCAGCGGTCACCCTCGGGTAAGCGCGACTCACAGACCGAGCTTGTGGGCGGCTGCATTCCACCGCAGCTCGTTGCGGAAGGCCCGGTGGGTGGTCTGCTCGTCGATCACCACCAGCTCGGTGCCCACCATGGCGGCGAAGTCGGTGAGCTCCTCCGCCCCCACCGCCTCCGACAGCACCGTGTGGTGCGGCCCACCAGCCTCCAGCCAGCACTCGGCGGAGGTGGCGAGGCTCGGCTGCGGCTCCCACACGGCTCGGGCCACCGGCAGCTTCGGCAGCTCGGGGTGACCCACCACGGTCGCGGTGTTCGCCACCAGCCGGAAGCGGTCGCCGACGTCGCAGATGCCGAGGATCACTGCCGGACCGGGGTTCGCGTCGAAGACCAGCCGAACCGGGTCCTCGCGATCGCCGATTCCCAGGGGGTGGATCTCGATCCGAGGCTTGCCGGCCGCGATCGTGGGGCAGACCTCGAGCATGTGCGCCCCGAGGATCCTCGGTGTCCCGGTCAGGTCGTAGGTGTAGTCCTCCATGAACGAGGTCGGGCCGCCCGGCACCATCGCCTTGACGGTGTGCAGCATGACCGAGGTCTTCCAGTCGCCCTCCCCGCCGAACCCGTACCCGTCGGCCATCAGCCGCTGGACCGCCAGCCCCGGCAGCTGACGCAGTCCGCCGAGATCCTCGAAGTTGGTGGTGAAGGCGCCGAAGCCACCGTCGACCAGGAACTGCCGCAGTCCGGCTTCCTGCCGGGCGCCGTAGCGGAGCGACTCGTGCCGTTCTCCGCCGGGGGCGAGGACGGGATCGAGATCGTAGAGATCGCCGTACTCGGTGATCAGCTCGTCGACCACCCCGTCGCTCACCTGGTCGACCACGGCCACCAGGTCGTTCACGCCGTAGGTGTTCACCGACACCCCGAACCGCAGCTCGGCCTCGACCTTGTCGCCCTCGGTGACCGCGACGTTGCGCATGTTGTCGCCGAACCTGGCGAGCTTGAGGCTCCGGATCGCGCTCCAGCCGCGGGCCGCTCGCAGCCACGCATTCACCCGCTGCATCACCCCCGGGTCGGACACGTGTCCGACCACTGTCTTGCGAGCGATCCCGAGTCGGGTCTGGATGTAGCCGAACTCGCGGTCGCCGTGGGCGGCCTGGTTGAGGTTCATGAAGTCCATGTCGATCTCAGCCCAGGGCAGCTCGACGTTGGCCTGCGTGTGCAGATGCAGCAGCGGGGTCTGCAGCGCGTCGAGACCACGGATCCACATCTTGGCCGGCGAGAAGGTGTGCATCCAGGCGATCACCCCGATGCAGTCCGGATCGGCGTTGGCCTCCAGGACCGCGCGGTAGATGGCGTCGGCGTCGGTCAACGTCGGCTTCCAGACGACCGGGACCTCGGTGCTCGCGTTCAAACCCCCGACCACGGTCTGCGACTGGGTCGCCACCTGCTCCAGGGTCTCGGGGCCGTACAGGCCCTGGCTGCCGGTCAGGAACCAGACAGATTCGGTCATGGGCGGAGCCTCTCGGGAGTGCAGGAGCGAACGAGCGAGATTTCGCGGAGCTTCATGACCGCGGAGCGCGGAGCGCGACAGAAAGTAGAGTTCATGGGGCTTCTCCTCAGTGCTGTCCGTAGACGTTCTGGTAGCGGTCGTACAGACGGTCGATGTCGGCCTGCGGGATGGGGATCGGCTCGCCGAGCTGGCGGGAGATGTGCACCGTCCTGGCGACCTCCTCGACCATCACGGCCGCCTTGACCGCAGCTCGGGCGTCTTTGCCCACGGTGAAGGGGCCGTGGCTGCGCATCAGCACCGCGGGCGAGCGGGTGCTCTGTAGCGTCTCGACGATGCCGCGGCCGATGGAGTCGTCGCCGATCAGTGCGAACGGACCGATCGGGATGGGCCCGCCGAACTCGTCGGCCATCATGGTCAGCACGCAGGGCACCTCCTCGCCCCGAGCCGCCCAGGCCGTCGCGTACGTCGAGTGGGTGTGCACGACACCGCCGACCTCCGGCAGGTGGGCGTAGACGTAGGCATGGGCGGCGGTGTCCGAGGAGGGCGACCGCTCCCCCTCCACCAGGTTCGCCTCGAAGTCGGTGATGACCATCGACTCGGGCGTGAGCTCGTCATAGCTGACCCCGGAGGGCTTGATCACCAGCAGCTCACGACCGGGCACCCGGGCAGACACGTTGCCCGCGGTCCAGACCACGAGCTCGTTGCGGGGCAGCTCGGCATGCAGCGCGGCGACCTCCTCCCGCAGGCGTCGGATCGTGGCGTCGACCTCGGCGGTCAGACTCATGCCGTTCCTTCCCTCTGTCGTACTCGTCGGCCGGAGCATGTTAACGATAACAAGCCGCGTTGTCAGCCTCGCTGCGGTCCAGTCCGCAGATGCTCGGACAGGTCGCGTTCAGGGGGTGGTGCCGTGCTCGCCCGCACCACCAGCTCGGGCGGCTGGCGTACGGGATCGGCCGGCTCGGCTCCCTTGATCCAGGCGAGCAGCCGCTCGACGCCCAAGCGTCCCAGCGTGACGAGATCCTGCCGTACGGTCGTCAGCGGCGGCAGCACGAAGCCGGTGGCGTCGATGTCGTCGAAACCGACCACCGACACCTGCCCCGGCACCGAGACTCCCGCCTCGACGAGGGCTCTGACCAGCCCGATCGCCATCAGGTCGTTGGCCGCGAAGACCGCTGTCGGCAGGTCTCCGTCAGCCAGCAGCTGCTGACCGACCCGATAGCCGCTCTCCGGCGACCAGTCCCCCACCGACGCCGTCGGGACGGGGAGTCCGGCCTCGGCGAGCTCGACCCGCCAGCCCCGCAGCCGGGCCGCGGCGTCGAGCCAGTCGGCCGGCCCGGCCAGGTGCGCCACCCCGCGGTGACCCAGCTGCAGCAGGTGGCGGACCGCCAACCGGGCACCGGCCTCCTGGTCGATGGCCACCACGTCGAAGCCGTCCGCCGGGTCGGCGTCGGTCGCCACCATCACGGTGGGTATGCCGAGGGCGGCTGTCGAGCAGGCCTCGACCGCGCTGGACACCGGCGCCACGACCACCAGCCCGTCGACCTGCTGTCCCAGGAAGTGGTCGATCGCCGCGGCCACCGAGGGCGGGTCGAAGTCGGACAGGCTGGCCAGCGATACGTACCAGCCGTGCTGGCGAGCCGCCTGCTCCACCGCGATGACCAGCGACGCCGGGCCGAACAGGTTGGAGGCCGGGGCGAGCACCCCGATGGTGTGGGTCTGTCGGGTGACCAGGGCCCGGGCGATCGGGTTGCGCCGGTAACCGAGCCGGATGATCGCCGCCCGGACCCGCTCACGGGTCTCCGGTCGCACACTCGGGTGGTCGTTCAGCACCCGCGACACGGTCTGGTGCGACACCCCCGCAGCCCGAGCGACGTCATGCATGCCCGGCGGCCGCGTACTCATTCTCGGTCGCCGTGGGTCAGTGGCGGTCGGGAGGCGCCGTCTCGCCGGAGCCGTCCCGACCCGTCCGCAGGTCGGGGATCGGGTGGTCGGTGCGTCCGGTGATCGTACGCTCGTCGGTCGGTCGGTGCGTTCCAGTGCCTGGATCGGCGGCCGCTCCGGCCGCGGGGTCATGATCGGCCGGTACGTCGATCTTGCGGAACTGCTTGAGCATGCTGCGGCCCAGGAAGAACAGCGCGACCCCGAGCAGCAGCAGGACCACGAGCGGGGTCCATCCCGGCCGAACCAGGTTCGGATCGACCTCGTACAGCATCATGTGGGCACCCTACTCGCGTCCAGCCGGTCGATCTCCGCCTCGACGGCGACGCCGGCGAACAGGTCGTTCTCGGGCAGCGGCGAGTGAACGGTGCTGCGGACGAGCTGGTAGTCCTCGGTCGGCCAGGCGCGCTGGTGGATCTCCAGCGGCACCGAGAACCACGGACCCTCCGGGTCGATCTGGGTGGCGTGGGCGAGCAGCGCCTGGTCGCGCACGGCGAAGTACTCGGCGCAGTCGACGCGAGTGGTCAGTCGGTTCTCGTCCTCGGGCTTGCGCACCCAGGTGGCGAGCCGCTCGGCGTACGGGGACTCCAGACCGGCCTCGATCATCGCGTGGTTGAGCGCCGCGAACCGCCGCCAGTGGAACGAGAGGTGGTAGTAGAGCTTCGCCACCTGCCAGGGCTCGCCCGCCTCGGGGTAGGCGTCGGGGTCGGCCGCCGCGTCGTAAGCGGCGACGCTGATCTCATGGCAGCGGATGTGGTCGGGATGCGGGTAGCCGCCGTTCTCGTCGTACGTCGTCATCACCTGCGGCCGGAACCGTCGGATGACCTCGACCAGCCGGCCGACCGCGGCCTCGGGATCGAGCAGCGCGAAGCAGCCTTCGGGTAACGCAGGCAGTGGGTCACCCTCCGGCAGTCCGGAGTCCACGAAGCCGAGCCAGACCTGTTCGATCCCCAGAATGGCCCGCGCCCTGTCCATCTCGGCGCGCCGGATCTCGCCGATGTTGGCCAGGATGTCCGGACGGTCCATGGCCGGGTTGAGGATGGAGCCGCGTTCTCCGCCGGTGCAGGTGGCGACCATCACCTCGACTCCCTCGGCCACGTACTTGGCCGTGGTGGCCGCGCCCTTGCTCGACTCGTCGTCGGGATGGGCGTGGACGTGCAGCAGGCGCAGTCGCTCGCCTGCGGCGTCCAGCCGCAGCGGGGGTCGTTCCATGAGCGCCCATGCTGCCACCCGGCGCCCCACTCTGTTGACCGTGACCGCCAGCCGAGTCGTCGGCGGCTCCGATGCTCGGAGCAACCGCAGCACCCGACACGTCGGCCACAATGGGACCGTGCCCCGGCCACCGACCGATCCCATGACCCGACCGGGGCTGAGCGCCGCCGACAGGGAGCGGCTGAGACGCCGCTATCCGAAGCCGCGGGTCCCGCGTCCGCTGCTGGTCGGGATCGTCGTCGTCGTCGCGGCGGTCTCGCTCGGCTGGCTGGTCTGGGCAGGACTGGTGCACTCGAATCCCACGGTATCGGCTCGGGTGCCGTCGTACACCGTCGTCTCCGACACCCGGATCGACGTCACGGTGACGGTGGACCGACCCAACCCGTCGATCGCGGTGGTCTGCCGGATCTCAGCCCAGGCCACCGACTTCCAGCCCGTGGGCGAGGTCAACCTGCCGGTCCAGGCGAGCGCGGATCGGGTCGTGGACGTCACGGTCTCCATCACCACCCTGCGGCGCGCCACCACGGCCGTCGTCCGGGAGTGCTGGACCACCTGAGACTTGCTCGACTGACGAGGCGGGTGACCTTGCTAGGCTGGTTCGATGCCTGAGAACGTGCAAGAGGTCGTCTGGCTCACCCAGGAGGCGTACGACAAGCTGCAGGCCGAACTGGACCAGCTGTCGGGTCCTGGGCGCGCTGAGGTGACCGCCAAGATCGCTGCGGCTCGCGACGAGGGGGATCTGCGGGAGAACGGCGGATATCACGCCGCCCGCGAAGAGCAGGGTGTACAGGAGGCCCGGATCCGTCAGCTCGCCGACATGCTGCGGCGGGCGCAGGTCGGTGAGGCGCCGACGTCCGCCGACGAGGTGGCCCCGGGCGTCCAGGTGACGATCGCCTTCTTCGGCGACGAGTCCGACACCGACACCTTCGTCCTCGGATCTCGTGAGCTGCTCGGTCTGGATGAGGCGGTGCACTCGACGAACGTCTACAGCCCCCAGTCCCCGCTGGGCACCGCGATCCTGGGCAAGAAGAAGGGCGACTCGGCCACCTACGAGGCTCCGAACGGCAAGGCGATCGAGGTCACCGTGATCGACGTCCAGCCGTTCAAGCCCTGACGACGGGCCCGGATCCGACAACTGACCGTACGACGACGAACCCGGCTCGCTGGTCGAGCCGGGTTCGGTCTCTTCGCACGTCCTACAGTTCTGCCAGCAGCCGGGCCGCCTCCTCCGGCGACAAGGCGCCCGAGGCCACCTCGGACAGCACCTGGTCTCGGGTCAGCGCCGTGTCTGCCGGCTCGTCGGCCAGCCCGAGCTTTTCGAGCAGCCGGTCGAACCGCAGACGCGCGGTCGGGTACGAGACGCCGAGATGCCGCTCGACCTCGCGGAGGTTGCCGCGCGAGGCGAGGAACACCCGCAGCAGGTCGTTGTCGGCATCGCTCAGGGCACAGAACTCACACGTGCTGAACACCCCGGCGAGCTCGCTGCCGCAGGCGGCGCAGCCGAGCCGGGTGACCGCCAGGTGGTGACCACACACCGGGCAGTCGCTGGGGGCCCGGTGCTCGTGGCGATCACGCTCGGGTCGTCTGGTCGTACGCGGTCGCTCGGTCACGGTCGGAGCCTCTCGGGAGTGCAGGAGTGATTCCGGACGACACGCCTTTCGTCGTCCGGAATCGCGACGAACGAGCGAGAATGCGCGGAGACCGTGACCGCGGAGCGCGAAGCGCGATCATCGAGCTCGGTCACGGGCAGAACCTCTCGGTCATTCGCCGACCCCTTAGCGCAGATCCTCGGCCGGCTGCTCGCTGCCGACCTTGACCGACGCATGGCCCATCACGACCTCGACGTCGAGTCGGGCGTTGCCGTTGCCCATCACGACCTCGTCGCCGGCGCCGGTGTGGCCGCCGGACCAGCTCACCTTGCCGAGCTGCGCTTCCCCGTGCACGGTGACGTTGGACCCGTCGGCCAGGTGCACCGAGAGCGAACCCGACTCCGCCCGGACCCGGGAGCGGCCGCGGGTGATGGTGCCCTTGATGGTGGCCTGACCCGCCTGGATCAGCGCGTCGGAGACCTGCTCGACATCCAACAGCTTGGCGGCGCCGGCAGTCACCCGGACCTTGCCGAGGTGCGGCACCCGCTCGGTGTTCAGGCTGCCGCCGGTCACCTCGACGTCGATCTCGATACCGGGGTTGACCCGCAGGAACAGCTCCTTGCCGAGGCCCAGCGAGCGGAACTCGTCCAGGTTCCGCGGCGCCTTGAGGATGCTGAATCCGTCCAGGGAGGCCCCCAGCTCACCGTCACTGGACACCTCCAGCACCGACCCGTTGCGGCGCAGCACGTGTGGACCGTCAGCGGCGAGGGTGGCCACCGAGGACTCCCCGATGATCCGGACCCGGCGCCCGATCGCTCGTACGGTGATCTTGTCCACACCGTTGGTGTTGACCGGCTTGCTGCGCGGCGCCTCCGCCGTGGGCTCGGGCTCGGGCGTGGTGAAGCTCTCGGTGGTGTACGAGGCGTGCTGCGGCCGGTCGGTGGTGGCCGCCCACGGATCGCTCTCGGGGCTGGTGCCGGCGGCCAGCTCCTCGTTGCTCGGCTCCTTCGGGGCCTCAGGTGCCGGCGGGGCGGAAGCGGCCTGCTCGGCCGCCTTCAACGCGTCGATGCGGCGTGCGGCCTCGGCGGCGTCGATTCGCCCGGCGGCGAGGTCCTCGAGAATGGCGGTCATGCGCAGATCACTGGTCATGCAACGAACCTAAACCCGACCTTTCACTATTGGAAGGTACGGCTTTCGACTTCAGGGGTCGATCAGGGCTTTACCCACACCCATGACTCGGACTCAGCCGTGGCTTGCCCCCGGCCGGAGCGCGCTCACATCTTCGCTACGACTGCGCCGTGTTGGCGTCGTCAGCCCCACGAACCGCGAACTTCCGGCGTCCTCTCCACCCCCGGCGTGGACAGAGTGCCGGACGTTGCGAGGGGAAGGCGCAGCGTGTCCGCAGCGACACCACTGGCAGGGCGCTCTCGGGTGGCTCGGCCCACGTGCCAGTGCCCGCGCTGAATCTGACAGCGTGCGTGAAGTCACCCGCATTTGCTTGGATGCATGTTGCACACAAGCGTATGCTTGCAGCATGCAAACAGCACGCCCCGCCGTCGACGCCATGCTGACGGCGTTGATGACCGTCGGCCGCCTGATGCGCCAACGTCAGGGAGCCGACATCGTCGATCCCGGTACGTTCTGGCTGCTCAAGACGATCTCGCACCGCGGCCCGCTGCGGATCACCGAGCTGGCCAGCTTCACCCAGCTGGACACCTCCACCGTGTCCCGGCACGTCAGCCAGCTGGAGCGCAACGGTCTGATCGAGCGGACGCCGGATCCGGCTGACAGGCGGGCCCAGCTGGTGGGCATCTCCGACACCGGCCAGGAGCAGCTCGAGCAGGCGTTCCAGCGACGTCGCCAGATCCTGGAGAACACGCTCGCGGGCTGGGAATCCGGCGACGTCGCCGAGTTCGAACGACTCTTGAGCAAGTTCGTCGCCGGGATCGACTCGGGCCACCCCAGCGGCACCGAGTCCTGACCCTTGCTGCGACGCCCACCCACGCCTCTCGAAGGAACCTGGTAGTGACCGAAGAAACCACGCCTCGTCGAGCACTCGTCGACGACCCCAGCGCCACGCCGGCGCCGGACCTGACGGCCGAATCCGGCTACCTGAGCCACCGGCAGATCCTGGTGGTGATGGGTGGGCTGATGGCCGGCATGTTCCTGGCTGCGCTCGACCAGAGCATCGTCGGCGTCGCTCTCCCCCGGATCACGTCCGAGCTCGGCGGCCTGGACAAGCTGTCCTGGGTCGTGACCGCGTACCTGCTGACCTCCACCGCGGCCACCCCGCTGTGGGGCAAGATCTCCGACCTGCTCGGCCGCCGCCCGGTCTACCAGGCCGCCATCGTGGTCTTCCTGATCGGCTCGGTCATCTGCGCCATGGCGCCGAACATCGAGGTGATGATCCTCGGCCGGGCCATCCAGGGCCTCGGCGGCGGCGGTCTGATGTCGCTCGCCCTGGCGGTGATCGGCGACATCATCCCGCCCCGCGAGCGCGGCAAGTACCAAGGCTTCTTCGGGGCCGTCTTCGGCGTCTCCTCGGTCGCCGGACCACTGCTCGGCGGCCTGTTCACCGACCACTTGGGCTGGCAGTGGATCTTCCTGATCAACCTGCCGATCGGCATCGCCGCGCTGGTGGTGACCTCGATCGCGCTCAAGCTCCCGCACGTCAAGCGGGAGGCGTCGGTGGACTATCTCGGCGCCGCCACCATCGTCGGCTCGGTGACCAGTCTGATCCTCTATCTCAGCTGGGCCGGCCCGGACGTCGGCTGGACCTCCCCCGTCGGTATCGGCTTCCTCGTCGCCTTCGTCGTCCTGGCTCTGCTCTTCGCGTACGTCGAGCAGCGCGTTCAGGAACCGATCCTGCCGCCGGAGCTCTTCCGGCACTGGACCTTCGTCTCAAACATCGGCTTCGCGATGATCATGGGCGTCGGCATGTTCGGTGGACTGATCTATTTGCCGATCTACCTCCAGGCAGTGCAGGGATTCACCGCCACCCAGTCCGGGCTGGCGATGCTGCCGATGGTGCTGGGCATGTTCACCACCTCGATCTCCAGCGGACAGCTGATGAGTCGTACGGGTCGCTACAAGTGGATGCCGATCACCGGCTCCGCCCTGGTCGGCACCGCTTTGTTCCTGCTGTCCCGGCTCGAGGTCGACACCCCGTACTGGCACCTCGCGTTGGTGATGCTCCTGTTCGGCTCCGGGCTCGGCTTCACCATGCAGGTGGTCGTGACCGCCGTCCAGAACAGCGTCGAGCGCCGGAACCTCGGCGCGGCGACAGCCTCGGTGGCCTTTTTCCGCAGCATGGGTGGTGCCATCGGGACGGCGTTGTTCGGCGCCATCCTCAACACCCGCCTGGCCCACCACCTGACCGAGGTCGTGCCGGCCTCGGCCCAGAGCCAGCTCGGCAGCGCCGCCACGTCGATGAACGACATCACCGCCATCCACGCCCTGCCGGAGCCGGTGAAGACCTGGGTGCTGACCGCCTTCACCCAGGCGATGGACGACGTGTTCTTGGTCGCCGTGCCGTTCATGGCGGTGGCGTTCGTGATCGCATTGACCATGCGGGAGCGCCCACTCCAGGGCCGGGAGCCGGCGGCGACGACCGAGGTGTCAGCCGCTCGCTGACAGCCCTCGACCTCCGCGTTCTCAGGCGCGCGAACGTGAGCGCTGGAAGGCCCGGAAGCCCGCCTTGCCCGCCTCCAAGATCAAGAACACCACCAGGGCCAACGCGAGCGGGATCAACCAACCCCTCGGCCCGACCGGTGCGGAGTTGAACCAAGAGTTCATGACGGGCACGTAGACGAAGATCGCCTGCAACACCAGCAGCACGCCGATCACGATCCAGACGACCTTGTTGCCTGTCAGCGAGCTCAGGTTGAGGCTCGACTCGCGCAGGTGCCGCGCGTTGAACAGGTACGTGACCTGGGCCAGCACCAACGTGTTGACGGCCGTCGTCTGGACGACCGCGAGGCTCAGTCCCTGCGACTGGCCGTACAGGAAGACGCCGATGGTGGCGCCGGCGATCAGCAACGACGCGAGAGCGATCGGCGGCAGGTAGATCGGCTCGAGGATGTGGCTCTTCGCCGGCCGTGGTGGTCGGTCCATCAGGTCGGGCTCCGGTGGCTCGTAGGCCAGCGCCAACGACAAGGTCACCGCGGTGACCAGGTTGACCCACAGGATCTGCACCGGATCCAGCGGCAGCGTGAGCCCGAGCAGCACCGCCACCAGGATGACCAGGGACTGCGCGCCGTTGGTGGGCAGCAGGAACACCACGGACTTCTGCAGGTTGTCGTAGATCCGGCGGCCCTCGTGCACGGCCCGCTCGATGGTGGCGAAGTTGTCGTCGGCCAACACCATGCCGGCTGCCTGCTTGGTTGCCTCCGTGCCCTTGATGCCCATGGCCACGCCGATGTCGGCCCGCTTGAGCGCGGGCGCGTCGTTGACGCCGTCGCCGGTCATGGCGACCACCTCACCATTGCGCTGCAGAGCGCGAACCAGCCTGATCTTGTGCTCGGGGCTGGTCCGAGCGAACACGTCGGCGGACTCGACAAGCACCTTGAGCTGCTCGTCGGTGGCCCGCTCCAGCTCGGCGCCGGTGATCGCCGGCGGCGCGTCGGGGCCGATGATCCCCATCTCCCGGGCGATCGCCGTCGCCGTCCCGGCATGGTCCCCGGTGATCATCTTCACTCGGATGCCGGCGCTGTGACAGGACGCGATCGCCTCGATCGCCTCCGGTCGCGGTGGATCGACGATGCCGACGATGCCGACGAACTCCAGGCCCGAATCCAGGTCCGACAGCTCCAGGGTCTCGCTGTCGGGGGTGGCTGGCCGCCAGCACGCGGCAAGCACGCGCAGTCCCTGGCTGCTCAGCTCGTCGATCCGCCGTTCCCAGCCGATCCGATCCAGCGCCTCCGACTCCCCGTCCGGGGCCAGCTGGGTGGCGCAGCGATCCAGCAGCCGGTCCGGAGCCCCTTTGACCATCAGCATCCGCGAACCGTCCAGGCCGGCGTTGAGCGTGCCCATCAGCTTGTACTCGGAGTCGAACGGCAGCACCGCGATCCGCGCGTACCGCTGGTGATCGACCTTCGCCTTGAGGCCGAGGGTGCGCAGCGCGCCCTCGGTCGGCTCGCCCAACAGCCGCCAGTGCGTACCGCCCCCCTCCTCGTCCGGCACGTCGGCCACGTCGGCGTCGTTGGCGACGGCCAACACCGTCACCAGGAGCGCCAGGTCGGGGAACTGCCCCACGTCCGCAGGGTTGCCGGCCCATTCGATCCGCCCATCCGGCTCGTAGCCGATGCCGGTCACCTCGTACGCGCCGCTGGACACCAGCGCCTGCCGGACGGTCATCTCGTTGCGGGTCAGGGTGCCGGTCTTGTCGGAGCAGACGGTGGTGACCGAGCCGAGGGCCTCGACCACCGGCAGCCGCCGCACGATGGCCTGCTGCTTGGCCATCTGCTGCACCCCCAGGGCCAACGTGATGGTGACCAGCGCGGGCAGCCCCTCCGGGATGGCGGCCACCGCGAACCCGATGGTGGCTGAGATGAGATCGGGTACGGAGAAGTCGTGCAGCACCCGGCCGATGACGATCATCACCACGGCCATCACCAAGACGGCGATCGCCACGACCTTGCCGAAAGCGGTCAGCTGGCGGGTCAGTGGGGTGTCGAGCTGCTCGACCTCGCTCATCAGCTGCTGGATCCGGCCGATCTCGGCCTGGGACCCGGTCGCGGTGACGACCGCGGTTCCCTGTCCGGCGGTCACGATCGTCGAGGAGAACAGCATGCTGCTGCGGTCGCCCACCCCGGCGTCGGGATCGACCGGGTCGATCCGCTTGCTCGAGCTCACCGCCTCGCCGGTCAGGGCGGACTCCTCGACCTGCAGGTTGGCGGCCGCCAACAGCCGGGCGTCGGCGGGCACCCGGTCACCGGCGTGCACCCGGATCACGTCGCCGGGCACCAGGTCCTCCGCGGGCACCTCCTGCCAGTCACCGTCTCGACGCACCGCCGCGGTGCTGGACAGCATCTTGGCGATGCCCTCCAGCGCCTTCTCGGCCCGACCCTCCTGGACGAAGCCGATGACGCCGTTGAGCAGAGCCACGGCCAAGATGACGCCGAAGTCGACCCAGTCGCCGATGATCGCCTTGAGGGCCGCCGCAGCCAGCAGGATGTAGATGAGGACGTCGTCCATCTGCCTCAGGAAGCGCCGGAGCGGGGACTCCGGCTTGGTCTGGGGTAGCGAGTTCGGACCGACCTCGGCCAGTCTCGCGATCGCGACGTCGGAGGTCAGGCCGTCGTCGCTGACGGCGTAGGCGGCCAGCACATCGTCGGGGTCGTACGCGTACGGCTGATCGGTGATCGCCGACTCGGCCGAGAAGGTGGCAAAGGCGTCGGCGGCGGGCGTGACGGACGACATAGAGCTCCTCGGGAACCACGGCGGCGATCGCGGAGTTCGACAGTTCGGACGACACGCGGAGATTTGGGTCGCCGTCGCCCACCTGTGACCATAGAACAAGCGCGCCGCAGCATGGCGACGACTGGCGTCGTGGCACATTGGCTGTGGCTGCCCGTGCTCAACCAGATGGATAGGTACTCCCCGCATGACCCTGCCCGATCGACGAAAGATACGAGCCGCCACGGCGCTGCTCGCGGCGCTCACGCTCACCGCTGCCGGCTGCGGCACCATCCCGCAAGCCGGCGGCGCCAACGCGCCGGGCTCGGGCACCCGGTCGACCTCGCCGACCAGCTCGTCCGCACCCTCGCAGTCGACGCCGGAGCAGAGTCCGTCCGTCACACCGACCCCGGACCCGGTCACCTTCGCGCCCAATGTGAAGAACGGTGCCAAGAACGTCAAGGTGAGCACCGTGATCGCCGTTCAGGCCACCAACGGCACGATCGGCTCGGCAAAGCTCACCTACAAGGGCACTGACGCCAAGGGCCAGGCGATCAAGGGTGCCGTCGACGGGACGGTGGCCAAGGACAAGACCGGTTGGACCGCGGATGGCCGGCTGGAGCCGGGGTCGACGTACACGCTGATGGTCAGCGGGAAGAACCCCGACGGCGAGGCGAACACCACCAAGACCACGTTCAAGACCCAAGCACTGACCCTGCAGCAGCAGACGTTCGCCCAGTTGCAGCCGCTCAAAGGCAGCAACGTCGGTGTCGGGATGCCGGTCGTCCTCACCTTCGATGTTGCGGTGAAGAACCGCAAGGAGTTCGAGAAGCACCTGACGGTGACCAGCTCGCCCAAGCAGCAGGGCAGCTGGAGCTGGTTCTCCGACAAGGAGGTGCACTTCCGGCCGAAGAGCTACTGGAAGCCCGGCACCGAGGTGTCCGTGAAGGCCGACCTGAACAGCCTGGACGCCGGCAACGGGGTCTACGGCCAGAACTCGACCTCGACCTCGTTCGAGATCGGGCGGTCGCTGATCACCAAGATCAATCTCGACAGCAAGAAGGCGAAGGTCTACATCGACGGGGACCTGGAGCGGACCATCCCGATCAGCGCCGGCAAGTCCGGCTGGCAGACCCGCAGCGGGACGAAGCTGATCATGGAGAAGCTGCCGGTCACCCGGATGACGAACGAGATGATCGGTGCGGACGAGTCCTACGACCTGCGGGTCAAGTACGCGATGCGCATCACCTGGTCGGGCGAGTTCATCCACGCCGCACCGTGGAACGCGGGCAAGTTCGGCCGGGTCAACGGAAGCCACGGCTGTGTGGGGATGAGCACCTCGAACGCATCCTGGCTGTTCGACCGGGTCCAGATCGGCGACCCGGTGGTGACCACCGGCTCGAGCCGCGGACTGGAGAAGGGCAACGGCTACACCGACTGGGACGTGTCGTGGTCGCAGTATCAGAAGGGATCGGCTCTCTGAGCCTGCGGCTCGCCCCGAAGTTCCGGAGCAAAACCCACGTGGGATGTGGATAGCGGTGCAGAAGTCCGGCCGCTGACCCGTCGGGTCAGGCTGCGGCGGTGTCCGGGATCGGCTCGGCAGCCGGTGGCGTCGGGGGGGCCGGTGGCACCACCTCGTGCGACTGGCGGTAGAGCTCCTGCACAGCGGTCTTGACGAACGCCAGGATCGGTACGGCGACCAGCGCGCCGACGATGCCTGCGATCACGATGCCGATGGCAATGGCGAGCAGCACCGCCAGCGGGTGCAGGTGCACCGCCCGGCCGAGCAGGAACGGCTGCAGGATGTGGCCCTCGACCTGCATCACCGCGATGATCCCGGCCAGCATGATCAGCGCCTGCACCGGACCGACCGCGACGAGCGCCACCAGCACCGCGACGAAGCCGGACACAAAGGCACCGACGAGCGGGATGAACGCGCCGAGGAACACCAGGGCGGCTAGCGCGGGGGCCAGCGGCACCTGCAGGATCAGCGCGACGATCAATACCCCGAGCGCGTCGACCAGGGCGACCAGCACGGTGGCCCGGACGTACGCCGACAGCGACTGCCAGCCGCGCAGCGCCGCCGCATCCGCGCGAGCCTGCGCCGCTCGGGGCATCAGGTTGAGCAGGAAGCTGAAGATGCCCCTGCCGTCGTACAGGAAGTAGAACAGCGAGAACAGGCAGATCGCCACGCCGGCCAGGAAGTGCCCCACCTGGGTGCCGATGTCACCGGCGTAGGCGGCGATGGTGCTCTGGCTGTCGACCAGGAACTGCTGGATCCGCGTACCCCACTCGTCCAGGCTGAACCAGCTCTCGTTGATGCCGAACGGCAGGCTGCGCAGCCACTGCAGGAGCTGGTTGAAGCCGTCGACGACCTGCGTGCCGAGCTCCCCGGCCTGTCCCGCGATCGAGTTGATGATCAAGGTCAACACACCGCTGATCAGGGCGATGCCGCCGAGCAGGGTCACCGCGGAGGAAGGCCCGCGGCCCAGCCCCCAGCGGTGCAGCCGATTGGCCACCGGCTTGAGCATCGCCGCCAGCAGGATGGCCACGGCCACCGGGATGACCACCTCGGACAGGAAGCCGAGGATCCAACCGACGAAGTAGACCAGGCCGGCCACCAGGAAGATGCGCCAGGCCCAGGCGGCAGCGATCTTGAGGGCCTTGGGCACGGCCTCATCGGACTCCGAGCCGGGCGAGGTGATGGTGACCTCGGTCGGCACCATCACCGGCAGCGGCTCCGGCTCGAACAACCCACGTCGTGGCTGGGTCGTCCGCGACGTCCCCTCGCCTCGCTCGCCCACCGCGACCCCGTCCGCCGTGTTGTCGGCGTCCTCCGCGGCCGCACCCACCTTCCGCCGCAGCGCGAGGCGCGTCCGCAGCTTCTTGCCGAGCTCCACCGATCCTCCTCAGCGACCGAGGACCGGTCGCGCCGACGTCCACGGTATCGCCGGCGGTGAAAGGAAGCCGAGGCCGCGTACGGTCCTGCACACTGGGGCGGTGACCCTCACCGCAGCCGTCCGCCGCCGGCTGCGCGAGCGTACCTCCCTGCCTCGTGACGTCCTCGTGCTGGGGTTGATCGCGTTCTGCGTGGCGGTCGGCTTCGGGGTGCTGGTGCCGGTGCTCCCGGTGTTCGCGCGCGGGTTCGGCGTCGGGAACACCGAGGTCGGCGCGGTGATCTCGGTCTTCGCCCTGATGCGACTGGCCGTCAGCCCGGTCTGCGGTCGGCTGATCGGTTGGTTGGGCGAGCGAACGGTGCTCGCCACCGGCATCTTCATCGTCGCCGCGTCCAGCGGGGTGGCCGGCGCCGCCCAGACCTACCCGCAGCTGCTCGCGCTGCGCGGGATCGGCGGGGTCGGGTCGGCGATGTTCACCGTCTCGGCCATGAGCCTGCTGCTCGGCAGCGTGGTCCCGAGCATGCGGGGACGGGCAGCCGGCTTCTTCCAGGGCGGGTTCCTGCTCGGCGGCATGACCGGCCCGGCCATCGGCGGTCTGCTGGCCCTGGTGTCGATCCGAGCACCCTTCTTCTTCTACGCCGGCACGCTGGCCGTCGCCGGCACGGTGGGGCTGCTGCTGCTGTCGCGGACCAGCGTGGCGAGCGGATCCGGCCCGACCGACGACAAGACGGTGCCCTTCCGGACCGTCGCCGCCGACCCGCGGTTCCAGGCGGCCTGTCTGACCAACCTGGCCCAGGGCTGGACCTCCTTCGGGGTGCGGTCGGCGCTCATCCCGGTGTTGGTCGTCGAGGTGCTGCACCACAGCACCACCTGGACCGGCATCGCGTTCGCCTGCGCGGCCATCGCCCAGACCATCGCCCTGGCCCCGGCCGGCAAGTTCGTCGACACCGTGGGGCGGCGGCCGGCCATGATCGGCGGCGGTCTGCTGGCCGGGTGCGCGATCATGGTGGTGCCGTTCGCGCCCAACCTGGTCGTGTTGATCATCGCCTTGTGCGCGTACGGGATCGCGGCGGCCTTTCTGGGCACAGCTCCGGCAGCCTCGGTGGGTGATGCGACAGGTGGGTCGCGCGGCACCCCGGTGGCGGTGTTCTCGATGTTCTCCGACGCCGGCGCGATCGTCGGGCCGATCGTCGCGGGGGTGCTGGCCGACCGCTTCTCGTACGGGTGGGCCTTCGGGTTGGGCGCTGCCTTGTTGATCATGGCGGCGCTCAACTCGATCCGGATGCCCGGCGGTGTCCCCGTCGCTCAGCAGGCCGCGGACACCGACGGCTCCGACCGGCTGCCGGTCGGTGAGCAGCCGCAGGTCGGCGGTCCCGAGTCCGACGAACCGACCACCAAGGAGCTGCGATGAACGATCTCGAACCCGACTCCGCGGGGGCTGCATCCCGCGCGGAGTCGGGATCAGGCAGCCGGACCCGGCGACCACTGGCCGAGCTGGTGGCGCCCGAC
This sequence comes from Microlunatus sp., assembly GCA_035630075.1. Classification (GTDB taxonomy): domain Bacteria; phylum Actinomycetota; class Actinomycetes; order Propionibacteriales; family Propionibacteriaceae; genus Microlunatus. The sequence goes on along the minus strand of DASQLI010000227.1, from coordinate 7,488 downwards.
TGGGCGGTGGCGCTGGAGCCGGTCGCGCCGGTCGTCGCCGGAGTCGGCGACTTCCTCCGGGCTGAGATGGCGGCCGGTCGTGGCTACCTGCCGACCGGCGATCGGGTGCTGCGCGCGTTCAGCCGGCCGCTCGCCGACGTACGGATCTTGATCGTGGGTCAGGACCCGTACCCGACACCCGGGCACCCGGTCGGTTTGTCCTTCTCGGTGGAGCAGAACGTCCGACCGATTCCCCGCAGCCTGGTCAACATCTACGCCGAGCTGCAGACCGACCTCGGGGTCGCGCCCGCTGAGCACGGGGATCTGACCGCCTGGTTCGAGCAGGGCGTGCTGCTGCTGAACCGGGTGCTCACGGTGGCCCCCGGACGGTCGGGCTCGCACCGCGGCAAGGGTTGGGAGCAGGTCACCCAGCGCGCCATCGAGGCGCTGGTTTCCCGCGGCGGGCCGCTGGTCGCGATCCTGTGGGGCCGCGACGCCCAGAGCCTGGTGCCGATGCTCGGCGAGGTGCCGTACCTGGCCAGTGCGCACCCGTCTCCGCTGTCGGCACGGGCGGGCTTCTTCGGGTCACGGCCGTTCAGCCGGGCCAACGACCTGCTGGTTCGGCAGGGCGGCGAGCCGATCGACTGGCGGCTGCCCTCCTGACCGCAGGGCCCTCTCCGCTGACGCTCCTCTTGCTGCGCTCACGCTCCCAGTGCACTGGGAGCGTGAGCGCAGTAGTGGGAGCGTCAGCGGAGAGTTGGGTCGCTCAGGCTGGGATCGGGGCGACCCAGAGGTCGCGTGGGGGTCGCGGAACATACTCACTGTGCCCAGCGCCGCGCCGGCACGTCCAGCGGTCCCGACTGGCCAGGACCAAGGTCCCGAGCCTCAGATCTGCTCGGGATCGTCGGATCTGCTCGCACCTCAGAACGCGCCCTGAGCCTGTCGAAGGGCTTCACAGAGCTGAGTCAGCCGCGCAAGGCCTGATCCAGGTCGACCAGTAGGTCGGCCACGTCCTCCAGACCCACGCTGAGCCGGATCAGGTCGGCGGGGACCTCCAACGCGGTGCCGGCCACCGAGGCGTGGGTCATCCGGCCCGGGTGCTCGATCAGCGACTCCACCCCGCCCAGCGACTCGGCCAGGATGAACACCTGGGTCCGGCCGCAGGCGTCGACGGCCGCCTGCTCGCCCGCCCGGACCCGGAACGACACCATCCCGCCGAAGCGGCGCATCTGTCGCTTGGCCACGTCGTACTGGGCGTGCGACTCCAGACCCGGGTAGAAGACCTCACTCACGGCCGCATGCTCGGCCAGGAACCCAGCCACCTGCTCGGCGTTGGAACTGTGCTGTTCCATCCGGACGGCCAGCGTCTTCAGCCCGCGCAGTACCAGCCAGGCGTCGAACGGTCCGGCCACGGCACCGAGGGCGTTCTGGTGGAACTGGACCTTTTCGGCCAGTTCCGGGTCGGCCACCACGAGCGCACCGCCGACCACGTCGGAGTGGCCGCCGCAGTATTTGGTGGTGGAGTGCACGGCGACATCGGCGCCGAGGGCCAGCGGCTGCTGCAAGTAGGGCGAGGCAAACGTATTGTCCACGATCACCAGGGCGCCGAGGGAGTGTGCGAGCTCGGCGATCGGGGCGATGTCGGCGACAGACATCAGCGGGTTGGTGGGCGTCTCCACCCAGACCGCGACGGTCTCCCCCGGCCGGATCGCCGCCTCGACAGCGGCCAGGTCAGTCAGATCCACCGGATCCGTGATCAACCCCCATGGCTCGTACGCGCGCGCGAACAGCCGGAAGGAGCCGCCGTACGCGTCGTGCGGCAGCACCAGGTGCGCGCCGGGCTTCGCGATCGAGCGGATCAAGGTGTCCTCCGCGGCCAGCCCGCTGGCGAAGGCAAATCCCCGAGAGCCACCCTCCAGGGCGGCGAGGCACTCCTCCAGCGCGGTGCGGGTGGGGTTGGCCGAGCGGGAGTACTCGTACCCGTTCCGCAGTCCACCGACCCCGTCCTGGGCGAAGGTCGAAGAAGCCACGATCGGCGGGATCACCGCCCCCGTGGTCGGATCCGGATCCTGGCCGGCATGGATGGCGCGGGTCGAGAAGCCTGGGCGATCAACCATGAGCGTGAGCGTACGCGGGGCACGCCCCCTGAGCCCGTCGAAGGGTACTTCTGAGGGTGCATCGAACGGTGCTTCGACAGGCTCAACACATGTAGGCCGACACGCTCAGCACGCGGATACGTCGACAACCTCAGCACCTTCGAGACTCGGGAACACGCACGCCGGTGGCACTGTTGAGACAGCGCACACCGAAGAAGGAGCTAGCGATGTTGTTCTCCCAGCAAAAGGTCACGTTGATCGATCCTCAGCGCGCGCTGCGCGGTCGGGACCGCTCCGTGCTGGCGGAGCCCACCTTCCACGAGATCTTCGGCATCCCGGTCCAGTCGGTGCCGGCCGGTTCTGAGGTCATCTACCTCGCCCTCGGCTGCTTCTGGGGCGCGGAGAAGCTGTACTGGAACACGCCGGGGGTGACGAACACGGCCGTCGGCTACGCCGGCGGCTTCACACCGAATCCCACGTACGAAGAGGTCTGCAGCGCTCGGACCGGCCACACCGAGATCGTCAAGGTCAGCTACGACCCAGCCAAGACCGACGTCGCGAAGCTGCTCAAGGTGTTCTTCGAGAACCACGACCCGACCCAGGGCATGCGGCAGGGCAACGACATCGGCACCCAGTACCGCTCGGCGATCTACACCACCACACCCGAGCAGCTGGCCGCCGCGACCGCAGCACGGGACGCCTTCCAGACCGAGTTCAGCCGGGCTGGCTTCCGACAGATCACCACGGAGATCGCACCGGTCGGCGACTTCTTCTACGCCGAGGACTACCACCAGCAGTACCTGGACAAGAACCCGTTCGGCTATTGCCCGGTGCACGCCACCGGCGTCACCTGCGGCTGACCTCGCTCCTCCGCGACAGCTGCCGCCAGACCCAGCTGGCCGGCACCCGCCGGTCGAAGAGCACGTACGCGGCCGTGGCGTCCACGATCAGGGTGCTCTCCAGCTCGCGACGCTGCGAGCCGGCGCCGGCGAACAGCAGCTCGTCGTCGGGCTCGAGCACGGTGTCGTCGGCCGGCGTCAGGACGGCTTCGTCGGAGCGCAGCAGGAGCAGCGGCACGACCTCGAGTCGACGGTCCCGGTCCTCCGGACTGCGCAGCAGCTCACCCAGCCGCACCGACCCGTCGGTGAGGGGACGGCCCAGCGCCGGCGCCTGGGTGCCGTCCAGCTTCACCTTCCACAGGGCCGGCAGCTCGACCCCGCAGTTGTGCCGCAGCCGCTGGACCAGCTCCGCCGCCCAGGCGTCGCCCTCGGCTCCGATGCCCCGGATGAAGCGCCAGAGCAGTGGGGTGCTGATCTGGGCGTAGACCTCGTGGGCCACAACCTCGGTGGGCACCAGCAGGGCGTCGACTCGCATCGTCTCGAACAACGCAGCGCTCGTCGGCCGGTTCTGCCGGGCCGCGAGAAACAGGGCCGGGTTCATCCGGCGGGCGTTGGCCAGCATGGAGAGGTTGGTCGTGTCATCATCGGTGCCGGCCACCAGCCCGACGGCATCCGTCAGGTGCGCGCGCGCCAGGACGCTCTCCTCCGAGGCGTCGCCGACGATGACGCCCTGCTCCGCGCCGGCCGGGGCCGTGGCGTCGATGACGGTGACGTCCAGCCCCGCCGCCCGCAGGTCGGCAGTCAGCTCGTGACCGAAGCGGCCGTAGCCGCACATCACCCAGCGGCCGTTCGGCGGCGGATTGCCTCGCTCCGGCAGCAGCGCGCCCGGCCCGGCCTCCAGCCAGGTGAGCAGCTGGTAGGCCGCGGGCGCGTTCAGCGCCAGCCGCAGGTGATCACCGAAGCGGTCGAACGGATTCACCACCGACGGCGATCCGAAGGTGCGCATCCGCTCACCGATCGAGGTCGAGATGGTGCGGGCCACGACCGGCAGCTCCGGCCGCAGCAGTGCGGCAGCCATGGTGATCGACAGGTTGGTGCGGTCGTCGTTGGTCATCGCCAGCACGCCCGCGCAGTTCGGGTGGCTGAGTCCGGCGATCCGGAGATGATGCGGGTTGGCGGCATCGGCGGCCAGCCCGGGGATATCGGCGTGGTACGAGTGGAGGTCGAGAGCATCCACCCTCTCGGCCGACTCGTCGATCACCACGACCTGCTGGCCGAGGGCGTCGAACGCCTTCACCAGCAGCTCACCGGCCCGGCCGTAGCCGGCCAGCAGCAGAAACGGCTCCCGCAGCCGGGCCACCTTGGTGGTGAAGCGCTGCAGGGCGACGGCGTGCCGGAAGGCCCGATCCTGCAGCAGCGTCAGCATCGACCCGATCGCGTACGCCCAGCCGATCACCGACAGGTAGATCGAGAACGTCACCCACAGGCGCTGGGCGGTGGTGAACGGCTGAGGGAGCTCGCCGAAGCCGATGGTGGTCGCTGTGTAGCTCATGAAGTAGAACGCGTCGAACAAGCTCATCCGGGCCGGCTCGCCGTCGGGACCGAGGCCGGGGATGATCGCCAGCCCGACCACGCTGATGGAGAAGACCAAGATCAGCACGATCAGCGGGGTGCGCATCCGCCGCATGATCAAGAAGATGGTGGCCGACGCCTGGTCGGCGAACTCCAGATGAGCTCGGGACACGGCCCCGTCAGCCGACCGCCGGGGCCCGAACAGCTGCTGCCAGAAGATCAGTAGCGGGTTGCTCACGAGTGATCCTGTCCCGCCACGCGCGAGCCTGTCAGCCCCGGTGGAAGGTGACGGTCTCGGTGACCAGCAGCACCACCGACACCAGGTTGGCCAGCAGCGCACCGCCGGACAGTGAGACCACGCTGGCCATATGCGCGGTGGTGAGGCCCTCGACGGTGATCTGCGTCGCCCAGATGTAGACCACGAAGGCCGCTACCAGCTGCAGGTCCGCCACCAGGCTGGTGGCAAGGTGCACGGCCCCGATTTGGGTTCGGTCGCCGAACTTCAGCACCGTGGCGATCAGGCTGACCACGAGCGCGGCGAACAGCTCGAACACGTTGTGCAGGTCCGGGTCGCCGATGTCGCCGATGAAGAAGCCGAAGTTCAGCGTGGCGGCCAGCAGCACGAAGAAGCCGAAGATGACCTTCTCGAGGTTCATGCCCCTCCTCGCCCGGAGTCGTCGGGACGACGCTGACGAGGCAACTGTCTCACCACCTGTGACCCAGGCTGCACGAACCCTGTCGTGACACTCGAGATGTCGGCATGCCCGGGCTGGAGTACTAGCATCTGATATCGGAGGTGGTCGAGGTGACTGACGTCCTGATCCGGAATCTGCCGGACGATGTTCTCGAGCGCATCGATGTCCGCGCAGCGAGGCTCGGGCTGTCGCGGAACGAGTTTCTGCGACGAGAGATCACCCAGGTAGCGGGCCGAGACTCCGGCAGTCTGCGGTCTGGGGACTTCGCCAAGTTCGCTGATCTCGCCGATGACGAGATCATGCGGGGTTCCTGGGCGTGACGTCGAGCCGCTGGTTGGTGGACAAGTCGGCGCTGGCCAGGCTCACACTCAGCCCCGACGCGGAGGAGTGGACGACGCGGACACGGCGGGGGCTCGTTCTCGTCACGACGCCCACGGCTCTGGAGATCGGCTACTCCGCCCGGATTTGCGGCGGACTGGCATGGCCGTGTCGCACCCCTCCCGTCTCTTTGATGCCCGTAGCGACGATGACACCGGCGGCGGAGAGTCGGGCTCGATGTCCAGGGAATGCTCGCGGACCGCGGCCATCATCGGGCCCCCTCGGTACCTGACCTGTTGATCGCCGCTGTCGCGGAGACCTCAGGTCTGATCGTCTTGCACCTCGACAAGGACTTCGACCTCATCGCGTCGGTCACAGGCCAGCCGGTGGAGCGGTTGGCGCTTGCAGACCAGGAGTACCGGTAACCAGCTCTTACAGGGCCCCGGACGCGAACGTGTCGCACTTGTTCGGGTCGCCGGTGCTGAATCCTCGCAGCAGCCACTTCTGACGCTGCTCGGCCGAGCCGTGCGTCCAGCTCTCGGGGCTGACCTGACCTTGGGTCCGCTCCTGGATCCGGTCGTCACCCACCGCAGCAGCGGCATCGACGGCGCGCTCCAGGTCCTCGCGGCTGATCTCCTGGATCGGCGAGTTCGGGTCGGACGTGGCGTGCTTGAGCCACACGCCGGCGTAGCAGTCGGCCTGCAGCTCCAGCCGTACGCCACCGGACTTGGGCCCGGTCGCACCGGAACCCTGCGACTGGACCTTGGCCATCACGCCGGTGAGGTTCTGGATGTGGTGACCGAACTCGTGCGCGAACACGTACGCCTCCGCGGCGTCTCCACCCTGGGCGCCGAGCTGGCTGGTCAGCTGGTCGAAGAACCCGGTGTCCAGGTAGACGGTGCTGTCGCCGGGGCAGTAGAACGGCCCGACAGCCGAGCTCGCCGTCCCGCAGGCCGTCGAGACCTGCCCGGTGAAGGGCACGACCTGGATCTCTTCGTACTTGTCGTACGCGTCGGTCCAGTAGGCCTGGATGGAGTTGGTGTACGCGACGAACCGGCACTCGCGGTCGCGCTCGATGTCGGCCCCGGTGGTGCACTGCTGGTAGGGCGCTCCAGCGGACTGCTCCGATCCGGCCGGGGTGCCTTGCCCACCGAGGATGTCGTTGGGGTTGAGTCCGAAGAGCAGCGCCAGCACCACGACGATCAGGCCGGCGCCGCCGCCGAGCGCGATCTTCCCGCCGCTGCCGCCCCGCGAGCCGCCGATCTGCGAGGGGTCGAGCTGCGCGTTGTCGCGGTACTTGACCACAGGTGCGCTCCTTCCGACCGGCCCGTTCTCGGGCAGCATAGCCGCGCCATCCACGACACCGTTGACGCTCCGCCTACTTCGTCGGCGCTCCCTCTGCAGAGGGAGCGTGAGGGCAGCATTGGAAGCGTGAGCGGGGTTGGGCGCTCGGGAATAACTGAAGGCCAATGTCGTTGTACGCAACAGGTAGTTGAATCCTAAACTTTCACCCGAGGAGGGTGTCCCCATGCAGTTCGGAGTCTTCACCGTCGGCGACGTCACCACCGACCCCACCACCGGTCGTACGCCCAGCGAACGCGAGCGGATCAAGGCGATGGTGACGATCGCCCAGAAGGTCGAGGAGGTGGGCCTGGACGTGTTCGCGACCGGTGAGCACCACAACCCGCCGTTCGTGCCCTCCTCCCCCACCACGATGCTCGGCTACATCGCCGCCCAGACCGAGCGGATCGTGCTGTCCACCGCGACCACGCTGATCACCACCAACGACCCGGTGAAGATCGCCGAGGACTACGCGATGCTGCAGCACCTGGCGGACGGCCGGGTCGACCTGATGATGGGTCGTGGCAACACCGGTCCGGTCTACCCATGGTTCGGCCAGGACATCCGCAACGGAATCGAGCTGGCCGTCGAGAACTACCACCTGCTGCACCGGCTGTGGCGCGAGGACGTCGTGGACTGGAAGGGCGA
>DASQLI010000226.1:0-10272 GCA_035630075.1 Microlunatus sp. | reverse complement strand
AACGGCGGACAGCACAGGGCCCCACCACGATCGCCGCAGCTCGAGCCGGTTGCCGACGGTGTAGACCGCGATGCACCACGGAATCGCCACCGCGAACCCCTCCGGCGCGCCGACAGCCGCAAACTCCACGATCGATACGACCACGATGCCGGCCAGGCAACCGAGCGGAGCAACGCGTCGACCCACCAGCAGCAGGGCGGTCATCGCGTACATCGCCGACTGCGCCCACAGGGGACCTTGGCGGTGGGTCGACCCGATTCCCCACCACGCCTCGAGCTGACCGAGCACACCGACCACCGCCGCCAAGGTGATGTCGAAGGCCCAGTTCCTGCGGCTCACGACTCGACCGTACTGCCGAACGACCGCCCGGACGTCCTCCGTGCGGAGGACGAACGCATCCTGCTGAGGGCTACCCGGCCTCGTGCTGCCGCAGGACGACGGCGTACCTGCCGAATCCCTACCGTCGAAGCAACGTCCATCGGCCGGCTCTCGGCCGAAAGGAGCACTCATGAAGATCTCACCACGCGTAGCCAGCGGCATCAGCGTGTTCGCCTGGGTGATGGCCGCGGTCGGCACCGTGGTCGGCCAGGTGCACGCCCTCGCTCGGTTCGTGGAGCATCCGAACGACCTGGTGGAGTCACCGGTGACCCGGCTATGGGCGGTGCCTGCGACGCAAGCGCTGCAGCCGCTCCTCGACTGGAGCGATCCGTGGACGGTCTACGTGACGTACGGCAAGATCTGGACTCCGGTGTGCGTCGCGTTCCTCGCTGCGGCGTACCTCGTCTACCGGCAGCGACGTCCGGCCGGGGCCGAGCGACGACTGTGGCAGGTCCAGCTCGGCGCCTACGCGGCGATGACCGTCTCGGTCGTCGGGGACTACTTCACACCGTGGTGGATGGAACAGTTTTTCGTCTTCGGCATCGCCGCCATGCTGGTCATCGGGTTCGGCGGAGTCGGGCTCGGGATCGTGATGTTGCGCAACGGCTTCCGGCCGCGCGTCACCCCGGTGCTGTTGACGATCTTCATCCCGTTCCTGTTCGCCATCACATCGGTGACCTCGCTCGGCAGTGCGCTGCTTCCGTTGATGTGGGGCTGGGCCCTCGCCGCTCAGGCGGTAGTCGACCGTGAGCCCGCTCGCATCCGCCGCGCGGCCGCCCGCGACGGTGGCCCGAAGCAGGTTCTGGGACGGACAGCTGGCCGATGATTGCCGACACCTGGGATAAGCGGGCGACACAATGAGGAGGTGGACCTGCGGTTTGTCGGGCGAGAGCGTGAGATGGATGCCTTGCGCCGTTCGTCAACCCGGCTGGAGTCGGGTCAGGGCGTTGACGTGTTCGTGGTCGGCGAGGCTGGCATCGGAAAGACTGCCCTGGTTCAGGCGTTCGACCGGCACGCCCTCGCCCAAGGATTGCCGGTGCTGCGGGGAGATGCGGTGGCCGACGCGGGCGCCCCAGCGTTCTGGCCCTTCATCCGAGCCTTGACCGGGCCGACGGCCCAGGGAATGGGTCTGTCCGCTGATCTGCTCTCACTCAGCAGATCCCAGTACGAGTCCGCGGCCGCCGTTCGTTTCGCCACCATCACCCGTGCTGCAGACGCCTTGTTCGTGGCTGCGGCCGAGGTGGCAGGCCTGGTGATCGTCTTGGAAGATCTGCATTGGGCTGATGACGCCAGCCTTCAGCTGGTGCGTTACCTGTCAGCGAACCTGTCATCTTCGCAGCTCATGGTGCTGGCCACCTCGCGCGATCCGCTGCCAGATGCGCTGACCGGGCTGGCAGGATCCTCCATCCTGCGGCTCGGGCCGATGACGCAGCGCGAGGTGGGGCAGTTCCTGGGCGCGGGAGTCCACCCGTCATGGGTCAAGGCCGTGCGTGAACGAAGCGGTGGCAATCCGTTGTATGTCGCAGAGCTCACCCGCGTACTGGACCGGTCGGAACTGCGCGCAGCCTGCGGCGGGCTGTGGCAGCTCCCCGTTGATCTCGTGCGGCTGATCGCTCACCGGTTGAACCAGCTCTCACCCAGCTGTCGCCGGTTGCTCGACTGCGCGTCGGTAGTTGGCGACGAGCTCGATCCAGATCTCCTGCCGAGCCCGGATCGGGTCGCCGAAGCCGTCGAGGCCGGTGTGCTGATCGATGTTCCCGGTGAGATGCGCCGGCTGCGGTGGTCACATGCGGTGGTACGTGAGGCCTGGTACAGCCAACTCGGTCGTGACGAACGGACAGCCTGGCATCGCCGCTTGGCGGCGATGCTGGAATCCCGGGGAAACGCGAAGGCGAGCGCGCTGGCCCGCCATCGGCTGGGTGCGGCCGCGGACGAGCCCAGCCGGGTTTCCGCCGTGGCTGCCTGTGTGACCGCAGCCGAAGAGGCGGCGCAGCGCTTGGATTTCGCCACCGCGGTCCACTGGTATCTCCAGACGCTGCCGATGCTGGCCGACGACGCCGCGCGGGCGGAGGTCCACCTCGCGGCGGCTCGGCTCGCCTACCAGGATGGTCAGGTCACCGCGGCGCTGGAGCATGCCCAGATCGCGGCGGATCACGCGGAGCGGCTTGGTCGCGCCGACCTCCTCGTTGAGGCTGCGCTTGTCGTCAAGGGCATCGGTGGCGTGGCCCTGGAGTCTGTTCTAGCCCTCTGCCAGCGCGCTCGATCAGCCCTCGGCGAGGAGGAGTCGGCGCGACACGCGCGAGTCCTTGCCCAACAGGCGCGGGTGCTGGCCGATGCGCTGAACGTTGCTGCGGCAGCGCCACTGTCGGAGCGCGCGATGATCATGGCCAACCGATGCGGCGATCGCGATGCCCTGATGGAGGCACTGCATGCGCGGCACGAAGTCATCGGTGGCTTGGATGGGGTGGACGAGCGGATGGCCCTCGGAGCGGAGCTGCTACAGCTTGCCGCGGCCGCCGGCCGACCCGAGTCCGCGCTGTGGGGGCACGTGTGGCGGGTGGACGCCGAGTTGCAGCTCGGTGCGGTCAGTGACCTGCTCGCGGAGTTGTTCGATCTGGCCGGCCTGGTCCAGCGGATCGGGTGGCCGTTGGCTCGCTGGCACCTGTTGCGGGCGCGTGCGACCCGGGCCTTGCAGACCGGCCGGTTCGACGAAGCCGCCCAGCTCGCACTGGCCTGCGGCAAGGTAGCGGCGCACACCCAAGACTGGGCGGCGCAGGTACAGTCCGATTTGATCTTCGCCGAGCTGCAGACATTGACCGGCCGTTACGACGACCACGTAGCCCGGTCCTTACCGTGGGCCGAGTCAGGCGCACAGTGGATGCCGGTCTCGCTGGCCACGTACGGCTGGCACGACCTGCAGGCGGGGAACGTCGACCGGGCAAGGACGATGTTCGAGCGGGTCTGTCCCATGTTGGCGACGCTGCCCGTGAACGCTCGGTGGATGGCCACGGTGATGCGCTCCGCTGAGCTGGCCGTTGCCTTCGACGACGTTCAGACCGCCGAGCTGACGTACCGGCTGCTCTTCCCGCACCGGCAGTACTTCGGGGGGCAGTCGGCCGCCTATCTTGGCGCGATCCCACGCGTCCTCGGCAGCGTGGCGAGCATGGTGGGTGATCACACAGCAGCCGCTGCCCATGGAGCCAACGCGATCGAGATGGAGAGTCGGGTCGGCGCCCAGCCCTTCGTTGCCCTGGCCGAGCTGGCGTTGGCCCGCAGCCTGATTCGTCGTGGCGGATCCGGTGACCGAACCCAGGCGCTGGGTCTGGTTGAGCGATGCCGCGTCACCGCCCGTCGCCTGAACATGGTGCCGACCGTCGAGGCCGCGGCGAACCTGGCCGCCGAGATCAACGGTCTGGGGGCGGGTCCAGCCGGACTGACCGCCCGTGAGCGGGAGATCGCCGCCTTCCTCGCGTCCGGCAAGTCCAACCGCGAGATCGCTGAGGAGCTGGTCCTCTCGGAACGGACGATCGAGACCCACGTGCACAATCTGCTGCCCAAGCTCGGGCTGCAGAACCGGACGCAGGTCGCCGCCTGGGCGCTGAGGGCCGGATTGAGCGGCCAAACTACGTGGAACCACTGAGTAAGGGCAGCATCGCACCTCACAGCATGGTGGAACACCGATCGAGAGGAACCCATCATGTCCGCGGCCGTCGACCCATCCCGCATCCTGCAGCTCGGTGAAGGCTTCATGGCCTCCAAGACGCTGCTGTCAGCCGTTGAGCTCGAGCTCTTCACCACATTGAGCAACCACTCCCTGACCGGCGCCGAACTCGCCACCCAGCTGTCACTCCACCCTCGCGCCATACCCGACTTCCCCGACACCCTGGTGGCGTTGGGGCTCCTCGACCGCGCAGGCGACGGACCCGAGGCGCGGTACAGCAACACCGCTGAGACGGCGGCCTTTCTGGACAAGGCCAGCCCGCACTACCTGGGCGGGGTGTTGGACATGTGCAACACACGGCTCTACCAGTTCTGGGGCGATCTCACAGAAGGCCTACGCACGGGTGAACCGCAGAACGAAGTGAAGCGCACTGGACAGTCGATGTTCGAAGCGCTGTACAGCGACCCAGTCCGGTTGGAGGAGTTCATGCAGGCGATGAGCGACGTCTCCAGAGCCGGCTTCCTCGCGCTCGCCGAGAAGTTCGACTTCAGCCCGTACCAAACCCTGTGCGACGTAGGCGGTGCAACCGGCCAACTCGCCCTTGTCGTCGCCGACCGTCACGCCCATATGCGCTGTACGACCTTCGATCTGCCTGTCGTCGAACCGATTGCCAAGGCGACCATCGAGGCGGCCGGCGCCACCGACCGGGTGACCACCGCCAGCGGGGACTTCCTCACCGATCGGCTACCGGAAGCCGACGTCATCACGATGAGCATGATCCTCCACGACTGGAACCTCGAGCGGAAGCTGCACCTCATCCAAGCCGCCTACGACGCGCTTCCCGCCGGCGGGGTCTTGATCACCGTCGACCCCCTCATCGACGACGCCCGACGGACCGACGCGTTCGGGCTTCTCATGTCACTCAACATGCTGATCGAGTTCGGAGACGCGTTCGGCTACACCGGGCGCGACTTCACCTCCTGGTGTGAGCAAGTCGGCTTCCAGCACGTCGACGTGCTTTCCCTTGCCGGAACCGCCACCGCGGCAGTCGCACGCAAGTAGGTTCGCGCCAAGTCGGCGACCTGGTCTGTGGTCGAGCAGCCCCCTGCGCCAGCCCTCGGGCCAATCGTGTCGACGCGGCCACCTGTCTGTGCTCAACTAGGGCGGGAGGCAGGTGTGACGACGCTGACGCGAACGGAGTTCGTCGGCCGGGGGCCGGAGTTAGCGGCGCTGGGTGAGTCCCTGGCAGCCGCACTCGAGGGATCCCCTCGCCTTGTCCTCTGCCAGGGCGAGCCGGGGGTGGGCAAGTCCCGACTGGTGGAGGAGTTCCTTGGCTCGGTGCTCCCGATGGGCGTGCGCGGAGCCTGGGGCGTTGCGGCCGCGACTCTGGGCGCTCCGCCGTATCGGCCGTGGCGGCAGCTGGTGCGCAACCTTGCCGACGTCACCGACCTACCCGCCGTCGCCGCCCAGCACGGCTTGACCGCCGACCTCGCCTGGCTCGACCCAGACCTGTTCGACTCAGCCGTACGACCGGAGAGCGAGCACGAGTCGGCCGAAGATCGGTTTCGCCACTTCGACGCCGTGGTGATGCTGTTGCAGCACGTGACGCGTCGGCTCCCGCTGGCGGTGGTGTTCGATGACATGCATCGTGCTGATGAGCCGTCGCTGGTGCTGCTGCTCCAGGTGGCACGGTGCCTGCGTAACGAGCGACTGCTAGTGGTGGTGAACAGCGGGGACACCGAACCCCTTGCAGGCACACTGGCCACGTTGGCACGGGAGCCGGTGACGAGGCAGCTGTCCCTGAGTGGTCTGCCCGTTGCAGCCGTGGCCCGGCAACTGGCGTCCAGGCTGGGCCGCGAGGTCTCCGACGCGGAGGTCCAGCAGGCGGGTGCCCTGACTGGCGGTAATCCGTTCCTCGTCCAGGAGGTCGCCAACGCGATGGCCGAGCCCCACAGCGGCCCGGCCGTTCCGATGACCACCACCCTGAGCGAGGTGATCGGCGCGCGGTTGGGTCGACTGTCGGCTGACGGTGTGCGGGTGCTCCGGGCGGCCGCGGTCGTCGGCTACGACTTCTCGGTTCCCGTCGTCGGCAAGATGGTCGACCTGACGATCGGGAGCTGCCTGGACGCACTGGACGAGGCCACCGGAGCGGCACTGGTGGAGGCCTCCACCACGGCCGGAAACCACCGCTTCAGCCACCCCGCGGTCCGGGATGCCATCGAAGCCTCGTTCAGCACGGTCGAGCGGCTGCGCCTGCATCGTCTGGCGGCCGAGGTGATCGAGCAGGTCTACCGCCGGCGGCTCGACCCCCACGTGTTCGACCTGGCCCGTCATTGGGCGGTCGCGGCCGCGTACGGCGACGACCGAGCTCGGGCCACGGGCTGGATCGAGCGCGCGGCGGAGGAGGCGATGCGCCGTCAGGCGTACGAGGAGTCAGCCCGGCTCTTCCGCCTCGCCCTCGACATCGGCGACATCGAGCTCGACCAGGCCGCACGGTGTCGGCTGCTGCTGAGGCTCGGTTCGGCGTTGCACCTGTGCGCCGACTTCCTGGGCGGACTCGAGGCGTGTCGGGAGGCGGCCGCCATTGCTCACCAGATCGGGCTCGCGGACGTCATGGGCGAGGCAGCGCTCGTGACCGAACCCACCTTCCAGCCCGAGACCGACCAGCTCATCAGACAGCTCTGCGAGCAGGCGCTCGCCGCGCTGGGTTCAGTTCGCACGGCGTTGAGGGCCCGCGTGCTGGCGAGGCTCGCCGAGACCTGCGTGTACCTCCTCGACGACGACACTGCCCAACGGGCGAGCCTGGAGGCACTCGCGCTGGCCGAGGAGTGCGGTCAAGCTTCGGCCATTGTGGCTGCGGTGCATGCCCGGCAGGAAGCGTGCTTCGGGCCTGATGCCATGGCCGAACGGGGTGCGCTGGCCGAGCGGATGCTGACCCTGGGCCGCGAGATGGAGAGTCCGGGAGTGGCACTCTGGGGGCACCTGTCGCGGATCGACGCCGCCTACGAACGCGGCGACCTCGGGGCCGTCATCAGGGAGAACGACGCAGCGGCTAGATGCGCCCAGGAGGTCCGCGGGCCGATGGCCCGCTGGCTGATGCTGAGGAGCCAGGCTGTGCTGGCTCAGGCTCAAGCTCGCTTCGACGATGCCCGCCGGCTGGCGGTGAAGGCGTTCGACACCATCGCCCCGATCGGCGATCCGTCCGCGCCGATCGTCTGGGCCGGCTTCTTGTCCACCACCGGACACCACGTCGGGTATGACGCCGAGACGCTGGCGTCGAACGGGTTGGCGGACGACACCCTTGACAGGGTGGAATTTCCCACCGCGGGGGTGATCCAGGCACTGGCGCCCGCTCAGGTCCTGGCCGAGGTCGGTCGGCTTCGTGAGGCAGCCTCGATCTACCGCTCCCTGGGGGCCGTCGGGGAGTGGCGGCCCACACCGCATGCGACTCTGTTCACCCTGGCGCTCGGCATCCTGCTCGCCGCCAAGCTGGAGGCGTACGAGGACGTTGCTGTGCTGCGGCAGCGCCTCAGTGCCTACCGCGGCCACCACGTGGTCAGTGGAGTGTGTTCGGTCGCCTACTTCGGTCCGGTGGAGCTCTGGCTGGGGGTGGCGGCCGCCCACCTCGATCTGCTCGACGACGCCGTGGCGGAGCTCGAGCACGCCGCCAAGGCCTGCGCCGTGGCCGGCGCCGCCGGGTTCCACGCCGAAGCACAGTACGAGCTCGCCAGCGTGCTGGCTCGCCGCGCTCGACCAGGTGATGCGACCCGAGCCCGCGCCCTCGCTGCAGAGTCGGCTCGGCAGGCGGTGGCCCTGGGGATGCCCCCGATCGCCGCGAAAGCCGGCCGGCTGATCGAGCAGCTCAAGGCCGTTCATCCCTCCCAGTCGTTGACCCGCCGGGAGTGGGAGGTGGCCGCACTGGTCGGCGAAGGGCTGACCAATCGGCAGATCGCGGCCCGGCTCTACCTCTCCGAGCGCACCGCACAGAACCATGTCCAACACATCCTGGACAAGCTGAACCTGCCCAACCGAAGCCAGATCGCGGTGATGATCGCCGGCGAGAACTGAGTAGGTCGGCTGAGTAGTTCGGCGGATCCGCCGACCGCCCGCCGCGTCCTACGTTTGCAGCGCACAACGTGCGAACTGACGAACAAGGGACCAACAATGACGCAACAACCGCACGAGATCATCTGGAACCTGACCAACGCCGTGGTCGTCTCCAGCAGCATTCACGTCGTGGCCGAGCTGGGCGTGGCCGATCACATCGGAGACGACCCGGTCGGCGTCAGCGAGCTGGCATCGCGATGCGGCGCCGACCAGGACGCGCTTGATCGCGTCCTGCGGCTGTTGGCCGCCCACGGCGTCTTCGCGGGAGTCGGTGGAGCCTACGAGCACACCGAGCCGTCCCGGCTACTGCGCAGCGATCATCCGCGGTCGATGCGGGCCTTCTCCCGGATGATGCGCCTGCCGATGTTCACGGCGACGCTCGGCCAGCTGCAGCACTCGCTGCGCACCGGCTCCCCAGCGCTGGAACAGGTGGCGCCCGAGGGGCTCTGGCCGTACCTCCAGGCCCACCCGGCCGAAGCCGAGGTCTTCGGCCAAGCGATGACGGCGAAGGCCGGCGCCGACATCGCCGCCGTGCTCGACGCGTACGACTTCAGCCGATTCGGCACGATCGCCGACATCGGCGGCGGCCGCGGGCATCTCCTGCGCGGGGTGCTGGACGCCGCGCCGACGGCCGAGGGTGTCCTGTTCGACCTGCCTGAGGTGATCACGACCGTGGATCTCGACAAGGAGCGGCTGACCGCACGAGCCGGCGACTTTTTCGTCGACCCCCTCCCATCGGCCGACGCTTACACCTTGATGGAAGTCATCCACGACTGGTCCGACGCGGAGGCAGCTGCCATCCTGCGCGCGATCCGTCGAGCCGCGCAGCCCGCTGCCGTCGTGCTGATCATCGAAGGCGTGATCGACGAGCAGCAGCCCGACCCTCGCGTGCAGACCCTGGATGTCGTCATGCTGGCCTTCACCGGAGGTCGTGAACGCTCGCCCGACCAGCTGGAGAAGCTCTTGGACAGTGCTGACCTCCGGTTGAACAAGATCATCGAGACGACCGGACCGATGAGCATCATCGAGGCGGTGATCGCATGATCATCGTGTCCGCTGCCACCGGAGAGTACGGGCGCCTTGTCGTTCATCGTCTGCTGGACCGCGTCAGCGCCGCCGAGGTCGCAGTGGCGGTCCGCGAACCCGGCAAGGCCCACGACTTCGCCGACCGTGGCGTGGAAGTTCGCCGGGCGGACTACGACGATCCCGACAGTCTGCGCCGGTCCTTCGACGGGGCCGACCGGCTGCTGTTCATCTCCTCCCCCACCTTCGACTCGAGCCAACGGATGCCTCAGCACCACAACGTCGTCGCGGCTGCGCGGGCCGCTGGAGTGGGAGTCCTCGCCTACACCAGTGCGCTGGGAGCCGACGTCTCCTCAGAGGGCGGCCTGGCCGACCACCACGCCACGGAGCAGGCCATCATCGAGAGCGGCGTCCCGTACACGATGCTGCGACACCCGATCTACTCCGAGTTCTTCATCCATCCCGGACTGCAGAGCGCGGTCGAGACCGGTGAGCTGACCAGCAGCACCGGTGGTCGTGGCTTGAACACCGCGACCCGAGCTGACCTCGCGGACGCCGCCGCGGTCATTCTCAGCAGCGACGGTCACGCCGACCGCGGGTACGACTTCACCGGCCGGCTGTGGACCTACCGACAGCTCACCGATGTGCTGCGCGAGGTGTCCGGTCAGACCATCACCTACCGGGAGACCGCCGTGGACGAGGGCATGATGCAGATGATCGGCCCGCTCATCCGCGCCGGCCTCTTCGAGCGTCGAACCGGAGATCTCGAACGCGTCCTCGACCGACCTCCAACCAGTCTTCACGACGCCGTAGCGGCGGCGCTGCGACCAGCCTCGGTGGCGCTGGGAGCACGTGCGTCATGAGCGCCGTTGTCCAGACGAAGCTCGACGCCACGTTCGCCGGTGAGCTGATCGACCCCGACCACCCGGGCTACGACGCCGCGCGCCAGGTCTTCAACGGCGTCTTCGACAAGCGGCCGGCGCTGATCGCGCGCTGCACCAGTCCAGCCGACGTGCAGATCGCTCTCACCTATGCGGGCGAGCACGACCTGATCGTTGCCGTCCGCGGCGGCGGACATTCCATTCCCGGACACTCCTCCTGCG
>DASQLI010000225.1:0-27100 GCA_035630075.1 Microlunatus sp. | reverse complement strand
CCTTCCTGGAACGGGGCCTGCCTCCGCTCCCAGCAGCCGAACCCCGCCCGGTGCAGATCATGCTGGCCTGCCGTGAGCGCGACGCCATGGTGGCGTTCTACACCGCGGTCTTCGGTTGGACGTTCCTGCCCGAGATCGACTCCTTCTCCGTCGGTGCCTTCCACACCCCGTCCTTCTTCCTGATCACGGTGGAGAACTGGATGGACGGGGCGCCGGCCTGCTTCGGGGTCCTGGTGTCCGATGTCGACGACGCACACGCCAAGGCTCTGGCTGCCGGAGCCACGGAGGTCGACGCTCCGGCCGACTACGCGTGGAAGCCGCGGTGCTCGGTCGTCGACGACCCCAGTGGCAATCGGATCCAGCTCGCCCAGGGCTGATCCGGGGCGCCCCGTTCCGCCACGTTGCCGACTCGTCTCCGTACACTCGGTCGCGCCGGCGTGACCATGTACACCGGCTCCAGCCTGCTGCCGACCAGAGAGTGCCGACCATCACCACCGACCTGACGACCAGGAGCCGGTCCGCGACCGAACGCGCTCGCTTCGCTGTCGCCGTCGCCTCCGGGCGGCTTGCCGCGACCGCTTCCCGGCTGCTGGGCCGGGGCTCCGGTACGGCGATCAAGGGTGCCGTGATGCTGAGAGTCGACCCTCGAGCCCTGCCCCACCTGCTGGCGGACAAGCACCTCGCCATGGTGTCCGGGACCAACGGCAAGACCACGACCACGCACTTCCTGGCTGCGGCGGTCCGGGCCGGGCTCGATCCGGGTGGGAAGCGGGTCGTGCACAACGCCGACGGAGCGAACCTGCACGGCGGCATCACCGCCGCGCTCTCCGACCGCCGCGGGGCGACCTGGGCGATCATCGAGACCGACGAGCGAGTCGTCGCGGACCTGATCAGGGTGGGCCGCCCCGAGGTGCTGGTGCTGCTCAACTTCTCCCGGGACCAGCTGGACCGTCACCACGAGATCAAGGCGCTCGGTCGTTCCTGGCGCAACGCCCTGGCGGCCGCCGGCGCGGACGGGCCGATAGTGGTGGCCAACGCCGACGAGCCGCTCGTGGTGTGGGCGGCGCAGACCGCCCGACAGGTGGTCTGGGTCGACACCGCCACCACCTGGACGCAGGATGCGTCGTTGTGCCCGCAGTGCGGGGCGCTGCTGCTCCGAACCCAGCCCGACGAGACCGGCGGTCACGGTGGGCACTGGCGCTGCTCGGGCTGTGAGCTCGCCCAGCCGCCGGCGAGCTACCGGGTGGTGGACGGGCGGATCGTCGACCCCGACGGTCAGGTCCTCGAGCCGCACCTGCAAGTTCCGGGGGCGTTCAACGTCAGCAACGCGGCCTGTGCGATGGCTGCCGCCGCCCAGCTCGGGATCAGCAGTGAGACCGCGCTCCTCGGGATGCGGACCGTCACCTCGCCCGCGGGCCGGTTCGCCACCATGCGGTTCGGCGACACCACTGCTCGGTTGCTGCTGGCCAAGAACCCCGCCGGGTGGGCCGAGGCGCTGCCGCTGGCCCAGACGCGGGAGGTGGTGCTGGCCATCGACTCCGCCGCCGCCGACGGCCGCGACGTGTCCTGGCTGTGGGATGTCGAGTACGAGCAGCTGGCCGGCCGGACCGTGATCGCCACGGGTCCGCGGGCACAGGACCTGGCCGTACGGCTGGCGTACGCGGGGGTGGAGCACCGCTGCGTACCGGATCTGGCCGACGCCTTGGCCGGGCACGCCGAGCCGGTGGACGTGATCGCGACGTACACGCCGTTCCAGCGGCTGCGCAAGATGGGAGGCGTGTGATGGCGGCGCCGAGCCGAGCACCGATCGAGGTCGTGCTGGTCTACCAGTCGCTGCTGGGCATCTACGGCGATCGCGGCAACGCGACCGTGCTGACCAAGCGGCTGCAGTGGCGCGGCTACGAGGCGAGGCTGACCGCGGTGGAGCCCGGTGATCCACTTCCCGACACCGGCCAGGTCTACCTGCTCGGCGGCGGCGAGGACGCGGCCCAGATCTCCGCCGTCAAGGCGCTGCGGAGGGACGGCGGTCTGGAGCGCGCGGTCGGCCGGGGCGCGGCCGTGTTCGCGGTCTGTGCCGGCTACCAGATCATCGGCAGCTCGTTCACGGTCGGCGAGCACGACGAGGTGACCGAGGGCCTCGGGTTGCTGGACGTGACCACCACCCGGGGACCGGTGCGTGCGGTCGGCGAGATCCTCACCCGCTGGCGTGGTCGCGACGGCGACGACGCCCTGCTCACCGGCTTCGAGAACCACGGCGGCTACACCACGCTCGGCTCATCGGCGACCCCGTTGGCCGACGTCGAGGTCGGCATCGGCAACGCCGGCGACGGCACCGAGGGCGCCGTCAGCGGCACGGTGATCGGCACCTATCCACACGGACCGGTGCTGGCCCGCAACCCGGCGTTGGCCGACCACCTGCTCCAGCTGGCGCTGGGTGAGGAGCTGGCTCCCCTTCCTCGGCCCGAGATCACCGAGCTGCGCCGCCAGCGGCTGGCGGCAGCCCATCGGCGATAGCCGACCCCGACCTACGCTGGGAGGATGCCGCGGCGCAGCAGCACGATCGCCCTGAGCTGCTTCGCCGCGGTCGCGGTCGTGGACCTGGTGGCCGAGTTCGCCGGCTGGCAAGTCCTGGCCCTGATCTGCCGGGTGCTGCTGATGCCGTCGCTGATCTGGCTGTGCTGGACGGGCGCGGCCCGACGCAATCGTCTGGTGATCTTGGTCGTGATCGCCCTCGGCTTCTGCTGGCTCGGCGATTTCGCCGGCACGACCGTGCTGCTCAAGATCGGCTTCTTCCTGATCGCCCAGGTCGTCTACATCGTGGCGTTCCAGCCGTACTGGCGACGCAGCCTGGTCGATCGTCCACGCGTGCTGATCGCGTACGTGATCCCGCTCATCGCCGTGGTCGGTCTGGTGGCGGCGAGCTCCGGGTCGCTTGCGTTGCCGGTGGCCGTCTACGGCGCCAGCCTGGCTGTGATGGCCGTGCTGGCTACCGGGGTCAGTCGGTTGACCGGCGTCGGCGGGACGCTGTTCCTGCTCTCCGACATCGTGCTGGCGGTGGACTTCTTCGTCGCGCCGGGGGCGATCCCGTACGCGGCCTTTGTGAACATGGCGCTCTACCTGCCGGCCCAGCTGATGATCACCCTCGGGGTGCTGCAGGAGGTCACGGCCGAGATCGGGGACGAGGTCGTCGACCCGATAGCGTGACGCGCATGCAGACCCGCACCCTCGGACCTTTCACCGTCTCGGCCATCGGCCTCGGCGGCATGCCGATGTCGATGAACAACGACCGCGTCTACCCCAGCCAGGACGAGGCGATCGCCACCATCCACGCCGCGCTGGACGCCGGCATCACCTTCATCGACACCGCCGACATCTACGCGCCCTCGTGGCACACCATGGGCCACAACGAGAAGCTGATCGGCAAGGCGATCGCGTCGTACGGCAGCAGCACCGAGAACGTGGTGATCGGCACCAAGGGCGGCATCACCCGCGGCGAGGGCGAGAGCTGGGGTCGCGACGGGTCATTGGCCTACCTGCGTTCGGCGGTGGAGAAATCGCTGCACAACCTGGGCGTCGACCAGATCGACCTCTACCAGTGGCACCGGCCGGACCGCTCGCTGGTCTACGGCGACGTGATCGGCCACTTCAAGACCCTCCAGGACGAGGGCAAGATCAAGGCCGTCGGCATCTCCAACGCCAACGTCGAGGAGATCCAGATCGCGCTCGACGTGCTCGGCGAGGGCGGCTTGGCCAGCGTGCAGAACGAGTTCTCGCCGAAGTTCCGCTGCAGCACCGACACCCTCGAGCTGTGCGGCGAGCAGGGCGTCGCCTTCCTGCCGTGGAGTCCACTCGGTGGCACCGGCGGCGGCGGTCGAGAGGTCGGTTCTCGGTTCGCGGCCTTCGGAGAGATCGCCGCCGCCCATGAGGTGAGCCCGCAGCAGGTAGTACTGGCCTGGGAGCTGTCGCTGGGTGACCACGTTCTCCCCATCCCCGGTGCCCGGCGGCCGGCGTCGATCACCGACTCCGCGAAGGCCCCCGACCTGCGCCTCAGCGCCGAGGAGCTCGAGCGCTGCTCGGCCACGCCCGGCGTGCACTGAGCATGCCCGGGACGCGCGATCACGACGTGGTGATCATCGGCGGCGGCCACAACGGTCTCGTCGCCGCCGCCTACCTGGCCCGGGCCGGAATGGCCGTGACGGTGCTGGAGGCCGGATCCCGCTTCGGTGGCGCCGTGGCCAGCGCGCAGATCTTCGCCGGGGTGCCGATCAAGCTCTCTCGGTTCTCCTACCTGGTGTCGCTGCTGCCCGAGCAGATCGTCCGCGACCTCGGGTTGGAGCTGGAGCTGCGGTCGCGTCGGGTGGCCTCCTACGCCCCGGTCGGCGACGGCGGCCTGTTGGTGGAGCGGCAACCGGGCGGGGCGACCCTGGACTCCTTCGAGACTGGGCCGGGTCTGGCGGCGTACCAGCAGCTGCAGGATCTGGAAACCGACCTTCACCGGCTCGCCGCCATCGTCGCACCGACCCTGATCGCACCGCTGCCCCGCGCCGATGATCTTCGGGCCGCTGTCGGCGACCAGCTGTGGGAAGACCTGGTCGAACGGCCCATCGGCGAGCTGATCGAGCGACGGATCACCGACGAAACCGTCCGCGGCGTCGTGCTGACCGACGCGTTGATCGGCACCTTCGCCAGTGCCCACTCCCCCGACCTGACCCAGAACCGCTGTTTCCTCTACCACGTGGTGGGCAACGGCACCGGCGAGTGGAGGGTGCCGGTCGGCGGCATGGGCACCGTGGCCGCGGCGCTCGAGCAGGCGGCTCGGGCAGCCGGTGCCACGCTGCTCACCGACGCGGAGGTGGTAGGACTCGCTCCGGCTAAGGACGTTGTCGAGGTTCAACTGGCCGATGGATTCGCGATCTCCGCCCGGACGGTGCTGGCCAACTGCGCGCCCGCCACCCTGGCTGCCCTGCGCGGGGCACCCGCCGGCAGGCCGGAGGGCGCCCAGGTCAAGATCAATCTCGTGCTGCGTCGGCTACCGGCGTTCCGCTCGGGGATCGACCCGCGAACCGGCTTCGCCGGGACGCTGCATCTGAACCAGGGTTATCACCAGCTCGAGCGCGCGTACGCGGAGGCGACCGCCGGGAGAATGCCGGATCCGCTGCCCTGCGAGAGCTACTGCCACTCGCTGACCGATCCGTCCATCGTGGATCCGGCCCTGCTGGACCAGGGTTTCCACACGTTGACGATCTTCGGGCTGCACACACCGGCTCGGCTCTTCGACCATGATCACGACCTGGTTCGGGAGCAGGCGCTGCAGGCGGCGCTGGCCTCGGTGCAGTCGGTGCTGGCCGAGCCCCTGACCGACTGCATCGCCCGAGATGCCCGCGGCGATCTGTGCATCGAGGTGATGAGCCCGCAGGACGTCGAGCGGGAAGTGCGGCTGCCCGGCGGTCACATCTTCCAGGGCGACCTGGCCTGGCCCTGGCTGGCCGACGACGAGGAGCCGGTCACGGCGCCGCAGCGTTGGGGGGTGGCGACCGATCACCCGGCGATCCTGTTGTGCGGATCGGGGGCTCGGCGCGGCGGTGCCGTCAGCGGGCTCGGTGGTCACAACGCGGCCATGGCGCTGCTCGAGGAGCGCGGTCTGTCGCCAGTCGTCAGTCGGTGAGCTCGGCGAGGAGAGCGGAGAGGGCGCTCGACTCGGTGGCATCTGCGCCACCCCGGGTGGAAGTTGGGCGACGTCGACCTGGTCCTCGACGCGCCGGTGATGGTGCAGCTGAACGCCATCGTGTCCTGATCACCACCCAGCGAAGTCGTCAGATCCGATTCGCGATCGAAGGATCGTCTTGATAATGTTTCTCCTCGCGCGCCGCTAGCTCAATTGGCAGAGCAGCTGACTCTTAATCAGCGGGTTGGGGGTTCGATTCCCTCGCGGCGCACCATATGGCCTAGTGGCAGCAAGTTTCGAGACCCGGTCGGATCGCACGCCGTGTGGGTGAACTCTCCGGCCCGTTCGTTCCTCCTCGGTCAGCGGCCCGACACAGATGGCGCAGAGGCCGAGCGCGGCCAGCGAGGTCACCTGGAGGAAGTCCCGGCGCTGCTGCCAACGATCCGGCCGCGTAGGTGTCGCGGTCGACCCACTGACCGAGGCCGGGGCGTTGCATTCCGTAGCGGCGCCTGGTCATGATCGCTGGCGGCCCCGAGGGCGGCCGAGAGGATGTGGTCAGGCTCGGGTTGACTCGGCACAACCAATGCACTGGAACACAGGTCCGATAGAGCAATGGTCCAGGCTCCGCGCGGGCGACTGTGGCGATCGTCCGCCGACGGTTGACCTTGGTCCCGGGGTCACAAGTAGCCGCTGATGGTCGGTGCTCGGCTCGCGGAACACACTAAAGTCGCGACCGTGAGGCCGTTTCTGTTCCTGGCGATCAGGGCTGAGGACGTCGCAGCCGACGAGGAGTACGCCGCCATGCTCCGCTTTTCCGGTCTTACGGAGCCGCAGCTGCGTCGCGTCCGGTTGGAGCAGGAATCGCTCGCTCCAGTCGATCTCGACGACTGGTCCGGCATCATTCTGGGCGGCGGCCCGTTCCAGGTCAGTGACCCGGCCAAGGTGAAGTCAGCGACCCAGCACCGAGTCGAGGCCGACTTAGCGGCATTGCTCGACCAGGTGGTGCGGCTCGACTTCCCCTTCCTGGGCGCTTGCTACGGCATCGGGACCCTGGGCCGCCACCAAGGTGCGGTCGTCGACCGGACGTACGGTGAACCGCTCGGCGGCACCTTCATCGAGCTCACGCCTGCCGGCTGGCGCGATCCGCTGTTCCAGGTGGCCGGATCGCCGTTCGGCGCGTACTGCGGCCACAAGGAGGCAATCAGGGTGCTGCCGCAGCACGCGGTGGCGCTGGCAACCTCGCCGGCCTGTCCGGTCCAGGCCTTCCGGATCGGCAGCCGGGCCTATGCGACCCAGTTCCACCCCGAACTCGACCTGGCCGGATTGGCCACCCGCATCCAGATCTATCGGCACGCCGGCTACTTCCCACCAGACCAAGCCGACGCAGTGTTGGCTGCCGCGCGAGCGAGCGGCGTGACCCAGACGCCTGACCTGCTCGCACGCTTCGTCGAACTCTTTGGGCATACCTGATCCGCTCGGCTAGCAGCCAGATGCGCGAGGATCATCAGCGGCCGCCGCCAGGTCCATCTCGCCGACGATGTGGAGCTCAGACCGACCGGGACGATTCGGCTCACCATGGCCCTCGCCGGATCGAGCAGCGGTGAGGAGGCCAGCCTCGACTTCGAGGTTGCCGGCGTCAGATCGCCGACCGCTTCTCGACCGACCGAATCGGGAGCTGGCAATAGCTTCCCAGCGGCTTCCCAGGGTCGCTTCCACCGCCGTCCGTTGTGTTATCGATCACGACAGCTATCGCAGGTAGCTGCTCGGCCACAGCGAGCGCTTCCAGATCTGCTCGGCCGCGGAGATCGTCCGAGTCTCCACAGCAAACGCAGAGGGGCGACACCAAGGCGCGGATGCCGATCTCCTACCTCGGGCGGCCTGGTACGTGCTGTCCACGCTGATCCCCGCTGTTTGGCGAGAACGTCACCACGCTTCTGCTCTGGCCGGCCTTGGGCGCCATAGGCTGCGCGTTCGCCTTCGAGGCGATCTTGAAGTTCGACATCGAAGCCGAGTCGTCGAGGAAGGCGGCTATGCCAACCCGCACCCACTGCACTGAGAGCGTGCGTGAGTTGCAACGCCGGCACCCCGCCGCATGGAGCCAGGCGAGCCGGATAAGGATCAGGCCCCTGAGCTTTGCCGTTCGTGGGACAGACGTCGACGAAGCTGGCCGATGCGGATGGTGCCGATGACGAGCGCAACGATGCCGACGCCGATACCGGCGATGAGCAGCGCAATGGCCAGCGGCACGGTGGCTTCCATGGACAGGAACGTCACGAGAACCGGTTGTCGGTTCTGCAGCAGGAAGATGATCAGCGCCATCACAACGACCGCAGCGATGCAGATCCCGACCCATGCCGCGCCGGCGCGGGAGCGTGGTGTCTTTTTGATCTGACGGGGTACCCCAGATTCCCGGGCCGCCGAGGTGTCTGCTGGGCGCTGACTTGTGGACGGCTGAACAGGTTCTTGGGCGGCCATCGCTGGCTCCTTCCCGGGTCCCGGGTCGCGCTCCGCGGCTTGACGGAGCGTTCGTCCGGATGCTCCAAGCCTACGTCCGCTTCCCGCACGCGAGGCACCGCAGCGTGGACAATCCCCTCGCTCCAGACCTGTGGCGCGGCATCACGCGAGAACTGGCCGATCCGACCTGGGCCACCGAGCGCGGCGCTACCAGGTCACGCCTGCTGGTTGAGTTGGTCGGGCCGAACTTGACGAGCCTCCGGAATTGTCCGGAGTCGAGCACCGGAATGTGTCCCGTATGTCGAGTCCGACCCGGTTCAGGTAGTTGATCACGATGCGCCGAGCGAACACATGGTGGCTCCGCGCCGACTGGAGCCTACGACTCATCGTCGAACACGGTATCTCCCTCGATGACGGCGAGATCGAGGCAGATGAGGTGAGTGGAGACGCTTGACGGCCACTCCTCGAGGAGATCGACAGCGTCCGCGAGGTCCTCCTGGCGTTCTGGAGCATGGCCGACGCCGGTGACGACAACCTCGGTGCGCGAGTGGGTGCCGGCGCCTCCGCAGT
This sequence comes from Microlunatus sp., assembly GCA_035630075.1. Classification (GTDB taxonomy): domain Bacteria; phylum Actinomycetota; class Actinomycetes; order Propionibacteriales; family Propionibacteriaceae; genus Microlunatus. Next base: position 18,411 of record DASQLI010000225.1, on the reverse strand, counting down.
CGACGCTCAACGTGATCGTGCGTCCCGGTGCATACTGGCAGATCTCGTTGTACTCGGGCACCCGGAAGACGACCTGATCATCGGTGGCTGCGTAGCCGACGACCGTGGATCGAGGCCCGCGACCCGTGAGGTGACCTAACCGTCCTTGGCTGCGTTTCCTGAGCCACGCACGGCATTCAGCGGAGGAGAGTCGACGACTGGTCGGTGACGACCGAAGCGCCGATCGGTCTGCGGGTGACACGACGGTGACCTGATTCCTGGATGCTATGGAGGGAGTGTGGTGAGAAGGTCGACGGTCTCTCCGAATGCCTGTGGTGAGGGGGTGTGGTGGCCCTTGTCGTCGCTGCCCATCTCCGATGATCTTGGAGCAGGGTCGATTCGAATTTCTACAAGCAAGTCATCGACGCCGTATCGACTCGTGGAAGTCAGCGCGCGGCTGCGCCGTGTCTGATCTGAGCCCAGGACGCGCCGGTGCTCGATGTGCTGCCCACCGCGACGATGCACATGCACTCGCGTTGTCCCACTCCCAGCTGGGTGGCGGCGCACCAGCGGACGCCGATGCGGTCGTGGGCGGACAACGGGTGCTGGCAGATCGGACAAAGATCCAGGGTCAGATCCTGGTCGACGGGGGAATTGGTGGAGAGATTGGTCATGCTCTGGTCCCTTGTGCCCTCGCCTGGCTGGGCACTACCGCCAGGCAATGCCAGCTGGATGCCGGGACATTTGCCGTGGTGAACCCCACTGTACGTCGCTCCCCCGTCCATCTTTCAGCGGCACCGCAACGAGGCCCGCTACCAGGTGAGCAGGGACCGCAGGAACTCCACTTGGTCGGTGATTTCGATATCGGTGTCGCGTTCGGCACCGTCGCTGTACTCGGTCCTCATCCGCAGGAAGACAGGCGAGCCTGACATGCTGCTAGAGCCTTCCCGTCGAAGAGCGACATCGGTGAGCACCGGTGGCGCGTCGGAGCCCATCAAGACCTCTGACGCCTCCACGCCCGAGACCCACCGCGCACCGTCGAGCATGGCGGCGTGGTGGGTCGCGCAGATGGCCTTCTCGTCATTCTCGCCGTCGCCAGCGGGAATGACGAAGGTCCGGTAGCCGGGGCGTTCGCACCGCAACACGGCGCACGTCGTCATCACCATTGCACCCGCATCAGCGCATCGGGCCGTCAGCTGACATACGCGAACCAACTCCGCTGCCATCCCCGTACGACAAGTGGCCAGCGAGCAGCAGGTCCAGCGACTCGTCGAGAATCGCCGATCCAGTGGCGGTGTTGCTCGGGCTGGCTGCGGTCCGCATCGCATACACGGCGGCCTGCTCCTCCCACTCCGGCGGCACCACCAACAGCCGGACGACCCGACTCACCCGAGGCGACACGCTACGCAGCATCACCATATGGGGGTCGTTGCGGGGGAACGATCCGATATTGACGAGCGCATCATCGGCTTGGATCCCACGACGACGATTCGATCCCCAGTCAGAGGCCGAGTAGACGACCCAGGCGAGCCGTCCGAGCCTCGGCGGAAACTGCTTCACCAGATCGAGGACCTCGACGGCAAGGTCGTGGCCATACGGCCACCAAGCGCCGTCCACGAATCCGCGCCCGGTCTCCGTGCTGAGCTGGAGTCGCAGTACGCGCTGAAGAGGTGCCGCCAAGAGCGAGGAGCGCAGGTGGGGCGCCGCCCGATGAGCTGAGCTGCTCAACCCGGCCATGAAGTCCCCCGTTCCACCTGGTCTCTGACGAGTCCGGCGGAAGCTCTGGGATCAAGTAGGTACAGCCTACTCCCCGACGTAAACGGTTGCCTGTCCCTCAGTAATCGTCGCGAACAACAACGACGGCGCTCGCTGCCTCGCACGCGCGAACGATCCGCTCTACCAGGCCCGCCGCACCCTGCACACCGGCATCGCCCTGCTCACCGACAAGCATCAGTCGCGGCTGAGACGTTGTTCGCTGTATTCCCTTCGTCCAAGAACGGCCCGGAGTGTGCTCGAGGGACCAATGGCTCACGACGACTCACGTCGAAGGTCCCCACCAGCAGATAGGGATCGAACTACACCGGCGAGAGTTCGTCGCGTTCTGCCAGTCCGATCTCCACCAGGTCGAGAGGATGCACCCAGGCGTCACTGACCGGAACGCCGCCGGCTCGCCCGATCGCGTCACGAAGGGGAACAGCCCAAACGTGCTCGATCAAGGCAAGAGCAGCAGCGCTACCGGGCTCGATCGAGTCGGCAACGTCCCACACCTCCGCTTCGTCGATGAGGTGACCATCGGCCCCAGCCTGTGCGCCGACGAGCGCACCGGCCTCCATGCCTTCCTCACCAGAGATCCCGAGTCCGATGAGCGCGCCGATCGTTGCGCCGAGGCCCTCCGCCTCATCGACGGACAGATCACTCCACTGCACGGCGATGAGATCCCCGTCGAGACTCTTCTGCACAGCAAGCGCATCGATGAGGCGGATCACGTTGCTCTCCCGAAGGCGCGTCAACTCCTCGATGACCTCGCCGGTGAAGTTCGGCTCATCGAAACTGACGACGAGCAATTGCACTGGACCGATGGACATTCTCAACTCCTGGATGGGTGCGGCTGCTTGGAATCTTGATCGTGTGCTGTCAGGAGCTCAAGATTCTCTGCTTCTGGGCGTCGAACTCCGCTTGGGTCAACACACCGGCGTCCAGAAGCCCCTTCAGTTTCATCAGCTCGTCATAGCTGTCCGCCGGAGAGTGCGTCGCAGGAGCCTCAGGCGCGGGCGGAACTTCCGGCACGGCGGCAGGCGGTGGGGGGGCCGCGGCCTCTTGTTGGGCGGCGGCCTCGGCCTTGGCTTGACCGTGTTTGGAGGCGACGTGAGCCGTTGCTCCTAGGACCGCTGCTCGTCTCAACATTCTGGGCATGGTGCTCCTTCGATGCTGCGCCGGGTGACCCTCCTGGATGGCGATCGCGGGCGTCCTCGACCCTGGCCAGGCTAGGGCGCTGAAACGACCCGCGCGTCCCCCTAATCGGGTGAGATACGGCCCTGAACGAGCCTGGGATGGCTGCCGCTCAGAGCCGGGTACACGCGATTCGCCGGCGAAGGACCGGCCCGATCGGACTAACCTGATCACCTGTCCGCCATGACGTCGGGCGGCGGGGCGAGTTCGAGGATGCGCCGACAAGCAGAGGAGATGCGATGTGTCGCTGGATGGCCTGGCACGGTCAGCCCGTTCTCATCGATGAGCTGCTGTTCAAGACTCAGCACGGAATCGTCGACCAGAGCCTGAGCTCGCGCATGGGCGCCGAGCCGACCAACGGTGACGGCTTCGGGCTCGGCTGGTACGGCGCTGGCGACGGCCCGGCGGTCTACCACAGCGTCGCTCCAGCCTGGGGCGACGCAAACCTGCGGGAGCTCGCCGCACACGTCGAGTCGCCGCTGTTCCTGGTCCACGTGCGTGCAGCGATCGGGTCACCGGTTCAACAGACCAACTGTCATCCCTTCCGCCACGGACGTTGGCTGTTCGTGCACAACGGCTACGTCGGTGACTTCCATACCATCCGGCGCGACCTCATGTGGGCGATCGATCCCGAGCTGTTCGCCGACATCGTCGGATCGACCGACACGGAAGTCGTGTTCAGGCTCGCGCTGACGTTCGGGCTCGAGGAGGATCCGATCCGAGCGCTCGAGCGCACCGTCAGGATGATCGAGTCGACCGCCACCAAGCGCGGCGTCGCGCCGCTGGTGCAAGGGACCTTCGGGGTCTCGGACGGCAGCACTCTGTGGGCGGTGCGGTATGCGACTGAGGGCCGGGCGCGGTCACTGTTCGCGTCGGCCGACGTCGACTCGCTGCACCAGCTGTATCCCGAGAAGAAGATGTGGTTCTCGACCGCGAGGTTCGGCGACCGGCTCATCGCATCCGAGCCGTTTTCGGACCTACCAGGGGTGTGGCACGAGATCGACGAGTCGTCCGCCGTGATCGTCCGCAGCGGCGGCCAGCTCGACCATGAACCTTTCCGCCCCTAGGTTCCCTGTGACTCTCCGCTAGGTCTGCGTTGACGTCGACAGCCTCCCCGGCACGAACGTCCTGGTCAGGCCTCGATTCCTTCGCGGCGCACCAAACTGGTCCAGGCAGACGGGTTCCCGCTGCTTCTCCGGCACTGGTGGTCTCAGCTGCCTAATCCTGGGGACCGAGGCGACCAGCAGGTCGGCCGCGCAGCGCCTGCTCGAGCACGGCGTACGTCTCCTCGACGGCATCCGGCTCACTCGTGATCACCACTGCCGAAGGTCGTTGGCGCAGGAGCTCCAGCAACCGGTCGTGGAGCTCACCGAGAAAGACCGGGCCGCCGTGCCTGGCCACCACGCGCCGGTTGTGCTCCGCCCATTCGCTTCCGTCCTCATGACGCTCGAACCGGTCGAGGGACTCCCGCTTGTCGGCGAGCAGAACGATCTCGCGGAAGTCGGCGCCCTGCTCGTCGGCGACCTGCGCGAAGGCGTCGACCTCCACCGACGTAGCCAGATCTTGCGGGACGATGACATCCCGCCCACCGGCCAGATGAGCGGCCGCCATGGCCAGCGCGATCGGGCGCAGCACGTCGTGGGTGCGACCGTCCTCGCTTCGCCAGCCGCCGACCAGCCGGTGCAGCTGGTCGATGTCCAGGTTGAGGGTCCCCGGATGTTGCTCCACATACCGAGCCGACAGTGTGGACTTCCCGATCCCCGGCGGACCGTTCAGGTGGATCAGAACCGTCACCGAACGCAGACTAGTCCGAGCCCTCTCCCGCAGGTCGCACGACGATCACGGCACGGTGCGCCCGGGGTGGGCCATCGTCTCGGACAGGCCGGAGGGTAGATTGAAACGATGCATTTCCGTTACCTCGGCAGCTCCGGACTCAAGATCTCGGAGATCACGTACGGCAACTGGCTCACTCACGGCTCCCAGCTGGAGAACGAGCAGGCTACGGCTTGCGTGCGTGCATCCCTCGACGCGGGCATCAGCACCTTCGACACCGCCGACGTCTACGCCAACACCAAGGCGGAGACAGTGCTCGGCGAGGCGCTGAAGGGCGAGCGGCGCGAGTCGTTGGAGATCTTCACCAAGGTGTTCGGTCCCACCGGGCCGAAGGGGCACAACGACGTCGGGCTCTCCCGCAAGCACATCATGGAGTCGGCGGTAGCCTCGCTGCGACGTCTGCAGACCGACTACATCGACCTCTACCAGGCGCACCGGTACGACTACGAGACGCCGCTCGAGGAGACGATGCAGGCCTTCGCCGACCTCGTCCGGCAGGGGAAGGTGCTCTACGTCGGGGTCAGCGAGTGGACCGCAGGCCAGCTGCGTGACGGCGCCGCGCTGGCCAAGGAGCTCGGGTTCCAGCTGATCTCCAACCAGCCGCAGTACTCGGCGCTGTGGCGGGTCATCGAGGGCGAGGTGGTTCCCACCAGCCGTGAGCTCGGTATCTCCCAGGTGGTCTGGTCTCCGATCGCCCAGGGCGTGCTGACCGGCAAGTACGTGCCCGGCGAGCAGCCGCCGGCCGGGTCACGAGCCACCGATGACAAGGGCGGGGCGAACATGATCGCCCGGTGGATGCGCGACGACGTCCTCGAGCGCGTGCAGCAGCTGAAACCGCTGGCTGCCGATGCCGGTCTGTCGATGGCCGCGCTCGCCGTGGCGTGGGTGCTGCAGAACGACAACGTCGCCACCGCGATCATCGGCGCATCGCGTCCGGAGCAGGTCGCCGACAACGTCGCTGCCGCCGGGGTCAAGCTCCCGGACGACGTGATGGCGCGGATCGACGAGGTGCTCGACCCGGTGATCGAGCGCGACCCGGCCAAGACGCAGGAAAGCTCGCCCAAGACCCGCGAGGCCTGACTCTCACCGCCGACGCTCCCTGCACACTGTTCACGCTCCCCTTGCAAGGGGAGCGTGAGCGCAGCAAGGAGGGCGTGAGCGCGAGGCGGGCGAGCGTGAGCGACGGCAGGGGCGTGGCGCGCGGCAGGATCAGCGTCACGCTTCGCGGGCCCTGATGGATATCCGGCGTGTTCACAGAGGCTCGCACTGGGTAGTGTGACGCAAATCGCACCACAAGCACGCGATCCCAGGAGTGAGATGCCGATGCCTACGCGCAGTGGACACCGATCAAGGACCCTTCGGGGTCTGGCAGCAGCAACGAGCCTGCTTTCGATCATGGTGTTGAGCGGATGCCTGCAGAACCCGAACCAGACCGGCGGCGGTGGAGGTGGTGGCGGCGAGGCCTTCGCCGACGGCGGGTCGGCGGACGGTGACAAGATCGTCACGATCCTGGGCGCCTTCGGCGGTGCTGAGCAAGAGGCTTTCGAGGCTTCGTTGGCCCCGTTCGAGCAGAGCAGCGGGATCGACGTGCAGTACGTCTCCGACACCGACTTCACCACCACGATCAAGCAGAAGGTCAACGCCGGCGACGCGCCCGACATCGGCCTGTTCCCACAGCCCGGCGGCATCCTGGAGCTCGCCGCCGAGAGCAGGATCCAACCGATCGACACCTATCTCGACTACGACGCCATCGACCGAAGTCTCGTGCCCGGGTTCCTGGACGCGGCACGCTACAAGGGCCGGGTCTACGGCGCGCCGATGCGGATGGCCGTCAAGAGCATCGTCTGGTATCCGAAACCGGCCTACACGGAGGGCCAGTACACCACCAGTCCGGCCTCGATCCAGGCGCTGCAGTCCGACGTCGCCGACAAGATCGAGGCCGAGGGCACCCCGCCCTGGTGCATGGGCTGGGAGTCCGACCAGGCCACCGGCTGGGTGGGCACCGACTGGCTCGAGGAGTACATGCTGCGCATGTACGGCCCGGACATCTACGACGACTGGGTGACGCACCGGATCCCGTTCAACGACGAGCAGGTGGTCAAGGCGCTGGACGAGGTGGCCAAGATCACCAAGACCCAGGGGCAGGTCCTGGGTGACACCAAGGGCATCCTCAACACCGCGTTCGGTGACGCGATGACGCCCGCCTTCGACGACCCGCCGAAGTGCATGATCATGCGACAGGGCAACTTCATCAGCGGCTTCTTCCCTGCGCCCGTGCAGGAGAACCTGGACGACCGGGTCGGGATCTACGTGTTCCCGCCCTACGACGGCGGGTACCAGGGACAGCCCATCCTGGGCGGCGGTGATCTGGCTTCCCTGTTCAACGGCAACGACCCCGACGCGCAGGCGGTCGCCCAGTTCCTCACCTCGGACAAGTTCGGCGCGGAGTGGGCCGAGGTCGGCGGCTGGCTGTCGCCGCACACCACGTTCGACGCCAGCAACTACCCGAACGAGACCACCCGGGAGATGGCCAAGATCGTCGCCGATGCCGACATCTTCCGCTTCGACGGGTCGGACCTGATGCCGAAGTCCGTCGGATCGGACTCGTTCTGGAAAGAGATGGTCAAGTGGCAGAACGGCCAGTCGTCCCAGGCGACCGCGGATGCCATCGAAGCCACGTGGCCGAAGTGACGAGGTCGCAGTGATGAGCACTGACACGGAAACGGTCACCGCACCGCAGCAGAAGACGGACGACGCGCAGAAGCTCACCAAGTTCCAGCCAGGCCGCGGCCTGCTCGGTCTGCTGGGCATGCTGATCGTGGTCTGGTTCCTGGCCAACCTCTTCCTGGCCTTCGGCTACTACCCGCAGTGGTTCGGACACAAGATCGTCATCGCAGTCCTGGCCCTGATCGCCGGCGTCGGCGGGGCAGCCCTGCTGTTCTGGTTCCTCAACATGTTCGTCGAGTCGCTGCCGCAGCGCTTCTCCTTGGCGGTGATCCCGTACGCCTTCTTGCTGCCGGCCTTCGGGCTGGTGGCGCTGGTGCTGCTCTACCCGACCATCCAAACCGTCAACTACTCCTTCGCCAACTCCGACAGCACCGCCTACGTCGGGCTTCAGAACTACGCGACGATTTTCCAGGACAGCGAGTTCTGGGCCTCGTGGATCAACAACGTGTTGTGGCTGTTGATCGTGCCGGCGTTCACGGTGGGCCTAGGCATCGTCGTCGCGGTGCTGGCCGACAAGCTGTCGGCCACCGGCGAGCGAGCCTCCAAGGGCCTGATCTTCCTGCCGATGGCCATCTCGTTCGTCAGCGCGACAGCCGTCTGGGGTCTGATCTACGCCTACAACAACCCCGGTCAGGCCCAGACCGGTCTGCTGAACGCCATCGTGGTCGGTCTCGGCGGCGAGCCGCAGACCTGGCTGGCCATCGAGACCGCGAAGCTCAACTCGCTGCTCCTGATGGTGATCTTGATCTGGATGCAGGCCGGGTTCGCCATGGTGCTGCTCAGCTCGGCGATCAAGGGCGTGCCGGAAGACACGTTGGAGGCGGCCCGCATCGACGGGGCGACGGAGTTCCAGATCTTCCGCTTGGTGGTGATACCTCAGATCAGCAGCACGATCATCACGGTCTACGTGACCGTCTTCATCATCGTGTTGAAGGTGTTCGACATCGTCTACGTCTCGACGAACGGCTCCTACGACACCAACGTGATCGCTAACCTGTTCTTCAACCGGCTGTTCGCCGCCAGCGAGGCCGGTCAAGCCGCAGCGATCGTGGTCACGCTGCTGATCGCGGTCACCCCGCTGATCATCTTCCAGATCAAGACCTTCCGAGACGCGGAGGCCGCACGATGAGCCAGTCCTTGATGCGCGACGGTCGCCCGCGCAGCTACGTGGCGATCGTCACCATGCTCCTGTTGACCTTGCTGTGGTGCATCCCCACCATCGGCGTGCTGACCACTTCCTTCCGCACCCGGGACGACGCGATCACATCGGGCTGGTGGACCGCCCTGTTCAATCCCGTGGCCGCGGATTGGACCACCGCCAACTACGGCGGCGCCTGGGTCGGGGCCAACATGGGCGCGGCGTTTCTCAACACGATCGTGGTGTCGGTGCCGGGCACCCTCATCCCGATCATGTTCGCGGCTTTCGCCGCCTACGCGTTCACCTTCATCGACTTCAAGTTCAAGGAGTTCTTCTTCCTCCTGATCATCGCCGTGATGGTGGTGCCCATCCAGGTGGCCTTCCAGCCGATGCTGAATCTCCTGGGGCCCAACGGCCTCGGGATCTCGGGGCAGTACATCGCGGTCTGGCTGCTGCACACCGGCTTCGGCATGCCGCTGTGCATCTACACCCTGCGCAACTACATGACCACGCTGCCGCACAGCGTGGTCGAGTCGGCCAAGGTCGACGGCTGCTCGCACTACCAGACGTTCTGGCGGCTGGTGGCGCCGATGTCGATGCCGGCCATCGCCGCCTTCGCCACCCTGCAGTTCCTCTGGGTGTGGAACGACCTGCTGATCGCCAAGCTGTTCCTGAAGCAGGAGAACACCACCGTGATCGTCCAGCTGCAGCAGCTGCTCGGCACTCAGGGTCAGGGCCAGGAGCTGCTCACGGCGGGTGCCATCATCTCCATGATCGTGCCGCTGCTCGTGTTCATCAGCCTTCAGCAGTTCATGGTCCGCGGCATGACCTCAGGCGCGGTCAAGGGCTGACCAGCGCGTTGCCGACGGCCCTGGCGCGCCGGGGCCGTCGTCGCGTTCAGAGATAGAGACCCGTCTGTCCGTCGGACACACCCTCGGTGGCCACTGCATGCAGATCGCGCTCCCGCAACAGCACGTAGTCCTTGCCCCGGACCTCGACCTCGGCCTTGTCATCGGGATCGAAGAGCACCCGGTCACCGACCTTGACACTGCGGACGTTCGCTCCGGTCGCGACGACCGAAGCCCAGGCCAGGCGCTTGCCGATCGCCACCGTGGCCGGGATGACGATGCCACCGCCGCTGCGGCGCTCTCCGGTTTCGCCCTCGGTCGAGACCAGCACCCGGTCGTGCAGCATCCGGATCGGCAGCGGGGCGCCCGGCTCGCTCGCGCCGCTGCTCGGCACGGTCAGCTGCTCCGCCCTCGGCGGACCAGCCCACGGACGACGGTCAGGAACACCAGGCCGCCCAGGACAGCGCCGGCGATGGCCAGCACCCGGTTGGTCCGCAGGTCACCACGCGCGTTGAACACCAGCGCCTTCGCGGCATCGATCTCGTTGCCGACGAACTGTTTCACGCTGTCGATCTCGCGCTGCTTGATCCGGGTCGGATGAACCTGGTCGACGAACTCCTCGGCGGAGTTGGCCAACCGCAGCCGCGCCGCGGCCAGGTCGGCCTCGATCTGCTCCGGCGTCCGGGTGGGCTGGGTCTTGTCGTTCGCGGCCACGTCACTCCTCATCTCGAAACTCGCGTCAGCCTAGTGCAGTGCCGAAGGAGGGACTCGAACCCTCATGCCCGAAGGCACAGGAACCTAAATCCTGCGTGTCTGCCAATTCCACCACTTCGGCCGTGGCGATCCAGGATCCCGCCCCAAGCAGCCCCGGAGTGCTCGCCGTCAGATCCTCAGGTCGCGCCTGAGCTTGTCCACGTGCCCGGTCGCCTTCACGTTGTACTGCGCCACCGCGATCTTCCCCGCACCGTCGGCGTCGACGTCGACCACGAACGTGGAACGGATCACTCCCTCGACCAGCTTGCCGTACAACATCTTGCTTCCGTACGCCCCGTACGCCGCCAGCGCCTCCTTGTCCGGGTCGGCCAGCAGCGGAAAGGCCACCGATGACGCGGCCTTGAACTGGGCGAGCTTCTCGGGAGTGTCCGGTGAGATGCCGACGACAGCCAGTCCGGCGGAGTCCAGGGCGTCGACGGCGGCCGTGAAGTCGACCGCCTGGGTTGTGCAGCCCGGGGTCATCGCGGCCGGATAGAAGTAGACGATCACCTTGCCGCCGGCGTAGTCGGCCAGCGACACCTGATTTCCGTCGGCATCGGTCAGGGTGAAGGGCGGCGCGGTGTCGCCGGCGGCGAGTCGATCACTCATGGCGCCCACCCTAGCGACCCCGACGGGTGTCGCCGGAATCGTGCTCTCCGCGTCGACGGGAACCCGTCCTGTCGCCAGCCGGCCAACAATGACACGCCGTCACGATCCAGGCCGAACGCTCCTGGACATCGTCTGGTCCAACGAGCGCGTCCACCTTCGTCACCACCACCGAGCTGCCTGACCGGCCGTCGCCCGAGCGCTACTCACTGCTGGCCCTGGCGCATCCGACCGTGACGAGGAAGCCTTGGGGGATGTCACTGCACATCCAATGCGTCGACATCGACGCCGCCGACCCGGACCGACTAGCCACGTTCTGGGCTGAGGCGCTGGGCTGGCGGCGTACGTACGACTCGCCGGACGAGGTCGCTCTGGAGCCGCCAGAGCGTTCAGTGTGGGACGGCGTCGCTCCCGACCTGCTGTTCCTGCGGGTGCCGGACCGGAAGTCCGTCAAGAACCGCCTGCACTTCGACCTACGCCCCGATGACCAAGCCGTCGAGGTCGGCCGCCTGGAGGCGCTCGGGGCTCGGCGGGCCGATGTCGGCCAGGCAGACGATGTCGGATGGGTGGTGATGGCCGACCCGGAGGGGAACGAGTTCTGCGTGCTGCGGCCGCTCACGTCTGAGCAACAAGAGGAGATCGACGCGATCGTCGCGTCCCGGGCGGCTCCGTGACGCCAATCCGACCGAGGGCCGCCTCGGCGCCTTCGACTGCGGCCAGTTCGCGCGACCACGTCCTCACCAACACCAACCGCCGGTCAGATTCGACTGCCGTCACCCGACAAGACGCAGGCAGCACGACACGAGCTACAGGGGCCCGGGAGCGTCTGCCGCCGGGCCCACTGCGAACTCGTCCTGACCAGGGTCAGCTTGCGGGCCTGGCGGTGCCGACGTCCGGGTTGTTGGCCACGCCCTCGTCGACGGCGTTCCTGGAGGCGGTGATGGCCGCGTAGGTGGCACCGGCGATGGCCGCGCCGATCAGTGGGGCGACGATGAACAGCCAGACCTGGGCGAGCGCCGCACCTCCGGCGAACCAGGCGACGCCGAGCGAGCGGGCCGGGTTGACCGAGGTGTTGGTCACCGGGATCGAGATCAGGTGGATCAGCGTCAGGGCCAGACCGATGGCGATGCCGGCGAAGCCCTTCGGCGCCCGGGTGTCGGTGGCGCCGAGGATCACGTACACGAAGACCGCGGTCAGCAGGACCTCGATCACCAAGCAGGCCAGCAGGCCGTACCCATCGGGTGACCGGTCGCCGTAGCCGTTGGTGGCGAAGCCGCTCTCGACCGGGTTGAAGCCGGCCTTGCCGTAGGCGATCAGCAGCAGGACGGCACCGGCGAGGGTCGCGGCAACCACCTGGGTGATCATGTACAGGCCGACGAACTTCCACTCGATCCGCTTGGCGATCGCCAGACCGAGGGTGACGGCCGGGTTGAAGTGACCGCCGGAGATGTGGCCGAAGGCGTACACCCCGGTCAGCACGGTCAGACCGAAGGCCAGGGAGACGCCGAGGAACCCGATGCCCATGTTGATGGTGTTGCCCTCGCCGCTGAGGACCTGAGCGGCGATCACGGCGGATCCGCAGCCGCCGAAGACCAGCCAGAAGGTGCCGAGAGCCTCGGCGCCGAGCTTGGCGCTCAGCGGGGTCTCTTTCATGGAACGCTCTCCTTGCGCAGGTCCGCCCACCGCGGACCGTTCGCCAGGACCTTACGGCCTCAGCCCCGAGTCACGGCAGTATCGACACCGCAGGAATCCGCAACGATTTTCTATCTTTTCTTGAAGGTAATAAAAGCGAAACCGTTTCGTGACTCGCGATTCGTCTCGGACCACTCCGGGCCGATGACCGGGAACCGCACGTCACCGGCCGGCTCCGCGTCGACCGCGGTGATCTCCAGCCGGTCCAGCCGGTTCCACGCCGCGGCGTAGATCTGGCCTCCACCGGCGACGAACACCTGAGTGGGCGACAACTCGTGTGCCCGGGCGAACGCCTCGTCGAGATCGGCGGCCACGATCACCCCGTCGACGTGCCAACCCGGATCACGGGACACCACCACCGTGGTCCGACCCGGCAGCGGGCGACCGATGGAGTCGTACGTCTTGCGACCCATGATCAGCACATGGCCCATGGTGATCGCCTTGAACCGGGCCCAGTCCTCCGGAATCCGCCAAGGGATGTCGTTTCCCGACCCGATCACCCCATTGCGGGCTACCGCGGCGATCCCGATCACCTCTGGCCGGGCTCCTGCTGCCTCCATCACCACTCAGACCGCGATCGGGGCCTTGATCCCGGGCTGTGGGTCGTAGCCCTCGATGCTGATGTGCTCCATGGCGAAGTCGTCGATGGCCGTGATGCTCCGGTCCAGCCGGAGCGTCGGCAGTGTCCGCGGTTGTCGTGTCAGCTGCAGCCGAGCCTGCTCGAGGTGGTTGGTGTAGAGGTGCGCATCGCCGAGGGTGTGCACGAAGTCGCCCACCGCGAGGTCGCAGACCTGGGCGACGAGGTGGGTGAGCAGCGCGTACGAGGCGATGTTGAACGGGACGCCGAGGAAGATGTCGGCCGACCGCTGGTAGAGCTGGCAGGACAGTCGGCCCCGAGGATCGTCGCTGTCAGCGGGAGCCGGCGCGACGTAGAACTGGAACATGGTGTGACAGGGGGGCAGCGCCATCTGCTCCAGATCGGACACGTTCCAGGCGCTGACCAGGTGCCGCCGGGAGTCGGGACTGGACTTGAGACCATCGATGACCGCGGCGATCTGGTCCACGTGGCGCTCGTCCGGGGTCGGCCAAGACCGCCACTGGTAGCCGTAGATCGGGCCCAGCTCGCCGGACTCGTCGGCCCACTCGTCCCAGATGGTCACCCCTTGCTCGTGCAGCCACTTGACGTTGGTCGATCCCTGCAGGAACCACAACAGCTCGGCCACCACCGATCGGACGTGCACCTTCTTGGTGGTGAGCAGCGGGAAGCCGGCCTGCAGGTCGAAGCGCATCTGGTACCCGAAGACGCTGAGTGTCCCGGTTCCGGTGCGGTCGGACTTCTCCACCCCGTGGTCGAGAACGTGCTGCAGCAGGTCGAGATAGGTCTTCACGACTGAGTCCTCCTCATGCGCCGGTTCCTCCGGTGGCATCCAGCCAGTCCTGCAGGTCGACCAGGATCGCTCGCACCGCGCGCCCCCGGTGGCTGATCGCGTCCTTGACCGACGGGTCGAGCTCAGCGGTGGTCTGCTCGTAGCCGTCGGGCACGAAGAGCGGGTCGTAGCCGAAGCCATTCTCGCCCCTGGGTGCCGTCAGCAGCCGCCCGTCCACGACACCGTGTCGCACCACCTCGCGGCCGTCGGGGCTGACCAGGGCCATCGCGCAGATGAAGTGGGCGGTGCGGTGGGGATCGGGCACATCGTCGAGCTGGCGCAGCAGCAGGTCGTTGTTGGCGACGTCGCCGGAGCCGGATCCCGCCCAGCGGGCCGAACGGACGCCGGGCATCCCGTTCAACCGATCCACGGCCAGGCCGGAGTCGTCGGCGAGTGTGATCCGACCCGTCTCGGCGACCGCGGCGCGCGCCTTGATGAGGGCGTTGCCCTCGAAGGTGGTCTCGGTCTCGGCCGGCTCCGGGTACGGCGGCAGGTCGCCCAGTCCCAGGACCACGACCGGGAGCCCGGCGGCCTCGACCAGCCGACGCAGCTCGGCGAGCTTCTTGCCGTTGTGCGTGGCCAGCACCACCTCGGTGTGACTCACGAGGCAAGCGCGGCCTGCTGCAGCCGGGTCAGCTCCGCGCAGCCGGCGGCGCCCAGGTCGAGCAGCCGGTCCAGGGTGGCCCGGTCGAAGGGCCGACCCTCCGCAGTGCCCTGCACCTCGATGAACTCCCCGCTACCACTCATCACCACGTTCATGTCGGTGTCGGCACCGGCGTCCTCGGTGTAGCACAGGTCGAGCATGGGTGTGCCGCCGACGACCCCGACCGACACCGCCGCCACCGAGCCGACCAGCGGATCACCGGCCAGCAGGTTGCGCTGTCGCAGCCAGTCGACGGCATCGTGCAGCGCCACGTACGCGCCGGTGATGGACGCCGTCCTGGTGCCTCCGTCGGCTTGCAGCACGTCGCAGTCGAGGACGATCGTGTTCTCCCCCAGCGCTCGGTAGTCGATGACCGCGCGCAGGCTGCGGCCGATCAGCCGACTGATCTCATGGGTCCGGCCTCCGATCCGGCCCTTGACCGACTCCCGATCGGACCGCGTGTTGGTCGCCCGGGGCAGCATCGCGTACTCACTGGTCACCCAGCCCAACCCGGATCCCTTCCGCCAGCGCGGCACCCCCTCGGTGACGCTGGCGGCCACCAGCACCCGGGTGGCGCCGAACTCGACCAGCACCGAGCCTTCGGCGGAGTCGAGCCAGCCGCGGCTGAACCGCACCGCTCTCAGCTGGTCGTGGGTGCGGCCGTCGGCGCGGGTGGTCGTCTCCGTGGCTTGCTCAGCGCTGGTCGTCACGGGAGAGAACGATAGGCGCTGCCCCTGACAGGGCCCAGCTGGTCAGCCGATCGTCCACCGAGCGCCGGCCACGGCGAGCTCGACCGGACGGTGCGTCACCCTGCGAGCCTCGGCCAGCACCTGCTCAGGATCGTGCCACGGGGGAATGTGAGTGAGCACCAGCAGCCCGACGCCCGCCTCGTCGGCGATCGCCGCTGCGTCGGCGCCGGTCAGGTGCAGATCGGGTGGGTTCTCTGCGCCGGTCAGGAACGCGGCCTCGGAGAGGAGCAGGTCGACGCCGTGCGCCAGCTCGGACAGCACCGGGGTCGGGCCGGTGTCGCCGGTGAACACGAGGCTGCCGCCGGCGTCGCTGTTCTCGCTGAGCCGGATCGCGTACGCCTCGACCGGGTGCGCGACGCGGCGGGTGTGCACCATGAACGGGCCGATCATCTGCTCCGCTTGCCAGACCCGGTGGTCGAACCACTCCGCGATGCTCAGACCCGGTTCGTCAGCCCCGTTCACCTCGTACGCCCGAGCCAGCCGGGCCGGCGTGCCGAGCGGTCCGTAGACCGCGATCCGCCGCCACGGGGCGGTGGCGGCGTACCGACCGGCGACGTAGAGACCACACATGTCGACGCAGTGATCGGGATGCAGGTGGCTGAGCGCCACCGCGTCCAGCTCGGCGGGATCCAGGTAGCGGTAGAGGGCGCCGAACGAGCCCGGCCCGAGGTCGAGCAGCAGCGAGAAGGTCCGACCCTCGAAGGGCGCCTGCACCAGATAGCAGGAGGCCGGAGACTCCGGCCCCGACACCGAGCCGCTCGCGCCGACGATCGTTAGCTGCACGCAGATGACTCTAGGGGTGGAGTGGTCAGGGTCGCGGGGTGGCTGCGAACTGCTCCACCCCCGCGATCAGATCGGCTCCCATCAGCCGGCGGCCGATGCCGGCGAAGGCCTCCGGGTGCCCGGTGGTCCAGAACCGGTGGTCGCTCGTCCGAGGTCGGTCGTGGGCGAGTCCGCGGCGGGTCAGCGCGCCGTAGACGTCCTTGGCGCACTCGTCGGCGCTCGACACCAAGGTGACGTTGTCGCCGAGGACGTAGGAGATGACGCCGGTCAGCAGGGGGTAGTGGGTGCAGCCCAGGATCAAGGTGTCGATCCGGTCGGTCCGTAGCGCGCTGAGATAGTCCTCGGCACAGGCCAGCAGCTCCGGGCCGCCCGTGATGCCGGCCTCGACGAAGCCGACGAAGCGGGGACACGCGACGGTGAGCACGTCGAGATGCGGAGCGGCGGTGAAGGCGTCGTCGTACGCCTGCGAGGTGGCGGTGGCGGTCGTGCAGATGACGCCTACCTGACCGGAGCGGGTGGCGGCCACGGCGCGACGGACGGCGGGCATGATCACCTCGACGACTGGGACGGCATAACGCTCCCGGGCGTCCCGGAGGACCGCCGCGCTGGCGGAGTTGCAGGCGATCACCAGCATCTTCACCCCCTGTTCGACCAGGTGGTCCAGACACTCCAGCGCGAACTCGCGGACGTCGGCGATCGGCTGGTCCCCGTAGGGGGCGCGGGCGGTGTCACCCAGGTAGACCACATCCTCGTACGGGAGCTGGTCGATGACCGCGCGGGCGACCGTCAGGCCGCCGAAGCCGGAGTCGAAGATGCCGATCGGCGCCTCGGCACGACGGCTGGGATGCTGACTCACGGCCGCTCAGCCTAGGCTGGCGCCCGCCGCAATGACGAGGAGGACCATCGATGACCCTGGACCTGACCCATCCCGCCGAGCAGCTGACGATCATGGTCACCGGCGTACGCGAGGACCAGCTGGACGGGCCGACCCCGTGTGAGGGACGGAGCGTGCGGGTGCTGCTGGCGCATGTGGCCGGATTGGCCCAGGCGTTCACCCATGCTGCGGCCAAGGTGGTGGGACCGACGACGACCACGCCGCCGGATGCGAGCGAGCCCGTGCTGCCGGACGACTGGCGGACCGTGATCCCCGAGCGGCTGACGGCTTTGGTGGCCGCCTGGCAGGACCCGGCGGCCTGGGAGGGTGAGGCGACCGCGGGCGGCGTCACGATGCCGGCGGAGGACTTGGGCTACGTGGCGAACAACGAGCTGGTGCTGCACGGTTGGGACCTCTCGGTGGCCACGGATCAGCCGTTCGAGGTCGCCGAGCCGAATCTGGACGCGTCCTGGGTGATGGTGTTCAACACCCCCGACGACCCCGACGCCCGGCAGGGCCTTTTCGGTCCACGGCTGCCGGTGTCCGACGGTGCCTCGCTGATGGACCGGGTGCTGGCCGGCGCCGGACGCGACCCGTACTGGTCACCGGAGTCCTGATTCCTCGCCTTTTGCACCGCTATCCACATCTGACGTGGGTTTTGCTCCTAAACCTGAAGAGTCGACGGCGTCGCGTGAGGGCGAGCAGGCGACAGCGCCGACGAGGTTTTGGAGCGAAACCCACGTGACGTGTGGATAGCGGTGCAAAACCCGGGGCGACTAGGCCCAGACCTGGCTGTCCAGGTAGCCTTCGGCGGCGTCGAGGTCGGTGGTGTAGGCGCCGGTGGACAGGTACTTCCAGCCGCCGTCGCAGATGATCAGCACGATGTCGGCGCTCTGGCCGGCTTTGGCTGCGCGTACGCCCTGAGCCAGGGCGGCGTGCACGATGGCGCCGCTGGACAGGCCGGCGAAGATGCCCTCCCGGTCGAGCAGCTCGCGGACCCGGCGGACGGCGTCACGCGACCCCACGGAGAAGCGGGAGTCGACGTACTGCGGGTCGTACAGCTCGGGCACGAAGCCCTCGTCGATGTTGCGCAGCCCGTAGACCAGCTCCCCGTAGCGGGGCTCGGCGGCGATGATCTTCACGTCGGGCTTGCTCTCCCGGAAGTAGCGTCCGATGCCCATCAGGGTGCCGGTGGTGCCGAGTCCGGCTACCACGTGCGTCACCTCGGGCAGGTCGGCGGCGATCTCGGGGCCGGTGGTCAGGTAGTGTGCCTCGGCGTTGGCCGGGTTGCCGTACTGGTAGAGCATCACCCAGTCGGGATGCTCGGCGGCGAGCGTCTTGGCCACGGCGACGGCTTCGTTCGAGCCGCCGGCGGCCGGGGAGGAGACGATTTCTGCTCCCCACATGGCC
>DASQLI010000224.1:0-5868 GCA_035630075.1 Microlunatus sp. | reverse complement strand
CCGACCAGGATGATGCCGTGGATGGCGTTCGCGCCGGACATCAACGGCGTGTGCAGGGTCGAGGACACCTTGGAGATGACCTCGACGCCGACGAACGCCGCCAGCACGAAGATGGTCAGCCAGGTGATCGCCTCACTCATGGGCGCTCTCCGGTCCGCTCGGGTGGGTCACGCACATCCCGGCCACGATCTCGTCGTTGAAGTCCGGGTCGAACATCCCCTCCCGGGTCATCAACAGCACGATGTTGACCAGGTTCTGAGCGTAGAGCCGGCTGGCCGGCCCAGGCATCTGGCTCGGCACGTTGGCCCCGCCCCACAGCTGCACGCTTCCCTCTCCGTCGGCGGTCGGCACGTTGATCACGCTGCCGGCGACCACTCCCTCGACGTTGCCGCCGGAGTCCGCGGCGAGGTCGACGACCACCGACCCGGAGCGCATGGCGGCCACCATCTGGCTGGTCACCAGCAGCGGCGCCGTCCGGCCGGGCACGGCGGCGGTGGTGATCACGGCGTGGGCGCCGGCCACGTGCGGTGCGAGCCGCTCCCGCTGCAGCTGGGCCCGCTCCTCGCTCATCTCGCGGGCGTACCCGCCGGCCCCCTCCAGCGTCGGCAGGTCGAGGTCGATCGGGGTCGCGCCGAGCGAGGCGATCTCCTCCGCCGCCGCGGACCGGACGTCGTACCCCTTCACCAGTGCTCCCAACCGGCGGCAGGTGGCGATCGCCTGCAGGCCGGCGACGCCCGCACCGAGCACGATCACCTCGGCGGGCCGGATGGTGCCGGCCGCGGTCATGCTCAACGGGAAGAACTCCCGCAGCCGGCCGGCGGCCACGATCGCGCCGCGGTAGCCGGACACCAGTGCCTGCGAGCTGAGCGCGTCCATCGACTGCGCGCGGGAGATCCGCGGCACCTGCTCCATCGCGAACGTGGTGATGCCGGCAGTTCGGCGGGCGGCCACCTCGTCGGGGCGCTGCCCGGCGAACAGGAACGAGATGGTCGCGGCCCGCGGCGCGCAGAACCGCAGGGCTTCGGTGCCGACCGGCAGCACGCTGAGCACCAGGCCGGCGCCGTGCAGGGCGTTCTCGCTCACGGTGGCGCCGGCGGCGGCGTAGGCCCGGTCGTCGATCAAGGCTCCACGACCGGCGCCCGGCTCCACGGCCACCTCGTAGCCGGCACCGGTCAACCGAGGCACCAGCTCCGGGACGAGGGCGACCCTGGTCTCTCCCGGCTCGGTCTCCCGAGCGACCGCAATCCGCACGGATCGAACCTAGTGCAGAGCCAGAGCCGGCCCGCCCCGCGACACTACTCCGGACGCACCTTCACGGGCACGGAGTGCAGCCCGCTGGATCCGTTCGGGAACGGCGGCACCTCCGTGTCGGTCTGCACCCGGCCGTCGTCATCGGTGGCCCGGACGGTCAGCAGGTAGTCGCCGGGCTCGGTGGCCTTCCACTCGTACGCCCACTGCCGCCAGGTGTCGGCCCCGACCGTCTCGGCCAGCTCGGCGTCCTGCCACGGACCGTCGTCGATCTGCAGCTCGACCTTGGAGATGCCCAGGGTCTGCGCCCACGCAACCCCGGCCACGATCACCGTGCTGGGCTCCACGACCGAGCGGCGGGGGATGTCGATCCGGGAGGCGATCTTGATCGGTCCGCGCTCGGCCCAGCCCTTCTGCGCCCAGTAGCCCTGGTCGTCGTCGAAGGTCGTCAGCTTGAGCTCGGTGAGCCACTTGGTGGCTGACACGTCGCCGTAGAGACCCGGGACGACCATCCGGACGGGGAAGCCGTGCTCGGCTGACAGCGGCTCACCGTTCATTCCCACCGCGAGCAGCGCGGCGGTGTCGCTGTCGGTCAGGACGCTCAACGGCGTCGCCGCCGACCAGCCGTCCTGGCTGACCGACAGCACCATGGTCGCCCCGCTGCGCGGCTTCGCCTCGGCCAGCAGCTCGCGGACGGGGACCCCGAGCCAGACCGCGTTGCCGGCGAGGTCACCGCCGACCTGGTTGGACATGCAGGTCAACGTCATGAGGTGCTCGGTCAGCGGCCGGGCGAGGAGCTCGGCGTACGTGACGGTCAGCTCGTTGTCGACGAGACCGGTGATCTTCAAGGTCCAGGTCTCCGGGTCGATCGTCGGCAGCTGGAGCGCGGTGTCGATCCGGTAGAAGGAGTCGGTGGGGGTGATGTACTGCGTCAGGCCGGCAACGTCGAGATCCGCTCCCGGCGGCACGGTCGGTGCCGGCGTGGCCGGTGCAGGCAGCAGGATCTTGGTCCGCACCTCGGCAACCTTGTTGGACGCCTGGACCAGCATCCGGCCGGCACCGGCCACGACGATGCCTCCGAGGGTGACCAGGCCGGCCGTCTTCAAGAAGTTGCGGCGTTCGGCGGCGACGGGCTCGAGTGCGCCGGGTGGCCGACGGATCTCGGCGATCAGCAGCCGCAGCGTGAGGTAGCCGGTCGCCAGGCCCAGGACGGCCGGCACGTAGCCGAGGGCCCCGGGCCCGACCTGGGTGCTGACGGCCAGCAGCGTGACCACGCCGACCGGCAGGTAGACGGCCAGGCTGAGCTGCTTGCGCTTCAGCTCCAGCTGCCCGGCGATCACGGCCAGCACCAGGGCGACCGCGACGATCCCGGCCATCAGCACGATGCGGAGGGACAGACCGACGGCGCCGGCGACCTCGGCGACCCAGGCGGCGGGCAGGAGCTCGATGAGCACCTGGGCGACGTCGGAGACCGGGGAGCCGTCCCGGGCGATCAACCCAGCCCCGAGCTCGGCCACCGCGAGGCCGACCAGTCCGGCGACCCCGCCGGCGATCCGGCTGAGACGAATCGAGCTCGGTTGTGGCACCCGTCAATCTTGCTGGGTCCGCGCAACTGGCACAAAGCCGCGGACAGTCGACCTGGTCACAGTGGACGTACGGGATGATCGGGCCGTGGGTGGATCGGGGATCAGGATCGACGCGGCTCTGGTGGAGGCGGCCGCGACGGCCCTGGACGGAGTCGTCACGCGGACCGCGCTGGACCACAGCATCCGGTTGTCGGATCGGTTCGGGGTCGAGGTCCATCTCAAGCGGGAGGATCTGCAGGTCGTCCGGTCCTACAAGGTGCGTGGCGCCTACACCGTGATCGACCGGCTCGACGCCGAGGCCCGGGGTCGGGGGGTGGTGTGCGCGAGCGCCGGGAACCACGGCCAGGGCCTGGCGTACGCCTGCGCCGCACTCGGGGTCCACGGCCGGGTCTACCTACCTCGCAACACCCCTCGCCAGAAGCGGGACCGGATCGCCTCCATCGGTGGGGAGAACATCGAGCTGATCGTGGGCGGCGACACCTACGACGACGCGAACGCGGCCGCCCTGGCCGACGCCGCTCGGACCGGGGCCACCATCGTGCCGGCGTTCGACGACCCGTACACGATCGCCGGCCAGGGAACCGTGGCCATCGAGATCGTCGACCAGCTCGGCCGGGTGCCGGACGCGGTCATCGTCCCGGTAGGTGGCGGTGGACTGATCGCCGGGTGCGCGGCGTGGCTGCGCGAACGGCACCCGTCGGTGCGGCTGATCGGCGTCGAGCCGGCGGGCGCCGCGGATGTGGCGGCCGGACTGGCCGCCGGACGACCGGTCGACCTGCCGGATCTGGACACCTTCGTCGACGGTGCTGCCGTCCGACGGGCCGGCGCGCTGACTCTGCCGGTGATCGCCGGTGCCGAGGTCGAGATGATCACTGCGCCCGAAGGTCAGGTGTGCGTGGAGATGCTCGACTACTACGCCGCCGACGGCATCGTGCTGGAGCCGGCCGGGGCGCTGTCGACCGCCGGTCTGGTCGAGCTCGGCCGACGAGGGTCCCTGGTGCAGGGGTCGACGGTGGTGTGCATCCTGTCCGGCGGCAACAACGACGTCAGCCGGTACGCCGAGGTGGTGGAACGGGCCCTGGTGCACGAAGGCCGCAAGCACTACTTCCTGGTCGAGTTCCCGCAAGAGCCGGGCGCGCTACGCCGGTTCCTGGACGAGGTGCTCGGCCCGGAGGACGACATCTCGCTGTTCGAGTACGTCAAGCGCAGCAACCGGGAGACCGGTCCGGCGATCGTGGGGGTGGAGCTCGCCCGGGCCGCCGACCTCTCCGGGCTGCTGGAGCGGATGGCGGCCTCACCGGTCAAGTGCGAACAGATCGACGCCACCAGCCCGATGTTCCGGCTGGTGATGTAGGAGCTGTGACTGATTCCGATGCGCGCACCGTCCCCGAGGCGGCTCTCGACCCCGGGAGTGTCCTCGACTGGGCACATCGAGCCATGCCGCCGGCGTACGCGTCGGTGCTCGAGACCATGATCGAGGACGCCGCTCACGACGGCCGAGTGCGCGCTCTGTTGCTCACCGGGTCGATGGCACGGTGTGACGCTTTGCCGGGCACCGACATCGATGTG
Organism: Microlunatus sp.; assembly: GCA_035630075.1. GTDB lineage: Bacteria > Actinomycetota > Actinomycetes > Propionibacteriales > Propionibacteriaceae > Microlunatus. Next base: position 1,465 of record DASQLI010000224.1, on the reverse strand, counting down.
CGTTACATCCTCGACCTGGCGGCTGAGCGATCCTTCCATCGGAGGATCCACGACGGCATCCTGCTGGAACAGACCTTCACCACGGAGAGTGCCGCTCAGGTGCAGGTCGAGGACAACGCGATGCACGTCTACGCCTACCTCGACGGTGTGCCGCTGTACGATCCCGACGGCGCGCTCGCGAGGCTGCGATCTCGGGCACTGAGGGTGTATCGGAGTCATCAGACACCCGAGGAGACCAAATACGACATCGCTGAGGCGCTGCGTCATCCCGAGGACAAGGTCCGGGTTGCGTTGGCGGCTGGTGATCTGTTCAAGGCGACGTTCTGCCTGGCGACGACGTCGTGGCAGCTGATCGAGGGGCTGTGGGCGGCCAACGACCTTCCCCTTCCACCGAACAGTTCTGTGCGCCATCACCTCGCTGATCTTCGCGGTCCGAAGCACCTCGAGGAGAAGTTCGAGCTTCTGTTCGTGGGATCACCGACGGCACGAGCCGAGGCCGCGTTGGAGCTGATCGGTTGGGTCCGCCGGCAGCTCTCCAACCAGCTGGAGTCGGTCCGATGACAGCTGAGGGTCAGCTCCCAGACGTACGGATCGAGTGGCGCGCACCAGTGTCGGACGGCGAGCTGGTCGAGCTCACTCAGTCTCACGGTGGCACGCCTGAGGTGGGCTGGTGGGATCGCGTGCGAGAGCACTCGCTGGGCTGGGTGACGGCTCGAACGGAGGCCGGCGAGCTCGTCGGGTTCGTCAACGTTGCCTGGGACGGTGGTGATCATGCCTTTCTCATCGACACGAAGTCTCGGCCCACCCACCAGGGACGAGGGCTGGGAACCGCGGTGGTCGGTCGCGCGGTCGCCGAGGCACGTGCTGCCGGCTGTGAATGGCTTCACGTGGACTTCGAGCCGGCGTTGACGCCCTTCTACCTCGAGGCGTGCGGCTTCAGGCCGACGTCTGCTGGGTTGATCCACCTGCGGGACCGATCGTGACCGATTACGTGGTCGACGCTGAGTTCATCGAGCTCGAGCGGGAGATCGACCTGGTCAGTCTCGCGCTGGTCTGCGAGGACGGGCGCGAGTTCTACGCGGTCTCGACCGAGTTCGACGCGACCCGCGCCAACGACTTCGTCCGGACGACGGTGCTGCCGCAGCTGGAACCTCGCGACAACCCGGTCTGGATGTCGAGGGACCAGATCAAGGACGCGCTCTGCAACTTCGTCGGCGAGACAGTGCCGCGATTCTGGTCATGGGGTGGCGCGCCCTATGACTGGATGGTCATCGCCCAGCTTTTCCCGGTAGCGGACCGGATGCCTGACGGCTGGCTCTACACCGCGTACGACATCATGATGTTGGTGGATCGAGCCGGACTGGCGATCGACCCCCTCGACCGCAGCCTGCCGACGCAGCCCACCGATGCTCACCACGCACTCGCCGATGCCCGCTGGGCCGCCGAAGTTCTCCGAGCAGTCAGG
>DASQLI010000223.1:0-5441 GCA_035630075.1 Microlunatus sp. | reverse complement strand
CAGCAGCGGCTGTCGATCACCAGCCCGTACTTCGTGCCGGACGACTCCCTGCTCTACGCCATCACCACCGCGGCCCAACGTGGCGTGGCGGTCGAGCTCTTCGTCAGCGAGCAGGGCGAGCAGTTCATGGTGTCTCACGCCCAGTCCTCCTACTACCGGTTCCTGCTCGACGCGGGCGTCCGGATCTACCTGTACCCCTATCCGTACGTGCTGCACGCCAAGCACTTCAGCGTCGACGACCACACCGCTGTGATCGGCTCGAGCAACATGGACATCAGGTCGTTCAATCTCGACTTCGAGGTGTCGATGATGTGCACGGGTCCGTCCTTCGTCGCCGAGATGCGCAAGGTCGAAGACATGTACCGATCGCTGTCGCGTGAGCTCACGCTCGACGAGTGGAAGAAGCGGTCGCTGTCCCAACGGTGGTTCGACAACGTCATGCGGTTGACGTCGGCGGTCCAGTAGCCGAAGCCGGCGCAAATCGGTTGGGCATCCGTGTGCGCGAATGGGTTGCGCATCCGTGTGCCCGAATGGGTTGGGCATCCGTGTGCTGAGCCTGTCGAGCACCCTTCGACAAGCTCAGGGCGCGGAACTCAAACAAGCTCAGGGCGCTGACTTCAAACAGGGCTCAGGGCACGTACTTCCAACAGCTCAGGGACGGGCGACCTCCTCGGGACCACGGACCGGGCCGAGGATGCCTCGGCCGACCACCCAGGTGACGAGGTACGAGCCGAGCAGGAGCACCGACATCACCAGGCCGAAGCGCAGCAGGAAGGGGTTGCCGAACGGATCGGCGAGCCGCTGCAGCACGACCAGGCCGAGTCCGGCCGGGTCGGCGATGACGTCCCAGGAGTTGAAGCGTGGGAAGCGCCCGAGGTAGATCCCGATCGCACTGAGCACGAGCGACCCCACCGCGACCGCCCAACCGACGACGCGTCCGGCCCGCGCCTCGACGACGTGGTGCACGACGAGCAGCGAGGCCAGTCCGAGCGCGAGGCCGACGGCGGCGAAGGTGCCGATGAGCGCGGCGTCGAACCACAGCGGCGCCCCGCCCATCCGTCCCAGGTGGATGAAGTCGGTGAGGATGTACGGAGCGTTGGGCAGGAACAGCAGCCAGCCCGCGCCGAGCACCCACAGCAGCACCCGCGGACCGCCTCGGGCGTGGACCGCTGCCACGCAGATCGCGAGCAGGAAAGGAATCCAGGCCAGGAAGAGGTTCCAGGTCAAGAAGGCGAACGCGGGGTCCCCCACCCGATCCATCCGGATCGTCAACAGCGCACCTGCTGCCAGGGACAGCGCCACCAGGGCGCAGGCCAGACCCGCCAGCCAGCGCACGGCCCGACGCTTCGAATCCGACATACGGGAATGCTAGTGCTGCGACACCAGCTCACGCTGAGAACGGCAGGGCTCACGCGCCAGAGATCCTCGCCGCACGGGTCGGGCAGATCCGGCCGTCAGGTCAGCGGGCGAGGCGCTCGATCGCGGACACGACGTCGGCGACGGGCGGCAGCTCCTCGATTGCCGTGGCAACAGCCTGCGCACCCGTACGGTAGGCCGGATCGGCAAGGACAGCAGGCACCTCCCGGCAAGCCCGGGCGACGACATCAGAGCCAGGGGCGACGGCTCGGCCGGCGCCGACCGCTTCCACGTGGCGCGCGTTCACCACCTGGTCGGAGGTGAAGATCGGGGCCACGACCTGCGGGACACCGACGGCGATGGCGCCCATCGTTGTCCCGAACCCACCGTGCCCCAGAACGAGCGCCGCCTCGGGCATCACATCCGCCTGCGGCCACCACGATTCGACCCTGGCGTTGGCCGGCACCGTGCCGATCCCCGCTGGGTCGACGTGACGGCCGACGGTCATGAACACCCGCACCGGCAGCTCTGCCAGACCGTCCAGAGCCTGCTGGAACACGCCGGCGAACGGCGGTAGCGACCCGGTCACCGAGCCGAACGTGACGTAGACCAGAGGGAGCTCAGCATCACCCCATACCGGCAGTGGTGCCCTCGATCCGGCTGGAGCCTCGCCCTGAAACCGGAACGCTACGGCTCCTGGGTGGAAGGCGCCATCGCCGGCGCGATCCAGCAGCTCCGGCACCGGGCTGATGATGGGTTCTCCCGCGAGGGCGTCGACGAGCGAGTCGTCGGGCAGCCCGGCCAGCTGAGCGAGCTCGGTCACCGGCCCGACGAGCTGCACGGTGAGGATGCGGATCAGCTCGGTCATCCCGATCGCCACCTGCACGTGCGGCACGCCGGCTCGTTCGGCTACGGCGAGCGAACCGAGCTCTGCGGGCTCCCTCACCACCACATCAGGACGCCACGCCTGGAGGGCGACCGAGAGCGCGGGCAGGGCGGACTGCGCGTCGATGCGGCCGAACACCTCGCGTACGACCGTCGCGTCCGCTTCGGCGAACGACATCGTGGGCAGTCGGGCCATCACAGGTCCGATCAGCTCGGTCGGCGGGTCGGCGAACGGAATGTGGAGAAGTCCGGTGCGCTGAACTGCCGGAGCGTAGGACGCGGGTGCCGCGACCCGCACGTCGTGGCCCGCGAGCGCAGCGGCCCTGGCCAGGGGCACCAGCGGTCCGAAGTGACCGTCGTTGGCCGTCGTCGACACCAGCACACGCACGCACCGAAGCGTCCCACGTGAACGCCGCGGCGCTACGCCTCTCGGACAGCGGATCCCGAGGGTCGGAACGGACGAACTCGCTTACTCCAGCGCGACACTGTGCGGGGGACGAGCCCTCGACCCGTGGCCGCCTACGAGAGCCAGCGGTCGGCGTCCTCCCACCATCCCTGGCCGAGCATGCGCCACGCGATGAGGGGCGACAACCAGATCTGCTCCACCTCGGTCAGTGGGCGCAGATTGGTGTAGCTGTCGAGGAACAGCAGCTGCGCCTCGGGCGTGATGGGCCTCCAGTTCCGGTACCAGGTTCCCAGCAGGCAGACCGCGTGGGCCAGGTCGACCACGGCCGCGTCGACCCGAGCCTCCTCGAAGTCGATGACCCCGGTGATCTGTCCGTCTCGGGACAGCACGTTGGCGCCGCGGAAGTCGGCGTGCACCGGCTGACGCGGAAGCTCCGGCAGGTCGACGATCAGCTGGTCGAGCCGCCGCTGCAGCTCGGACGGCACGAGGCCGGCCTGTCCGTTCGGGTAGCCCCAGACCTGGTCGCCGCCGGCTACGGGCTGGACGTGCTCGAGCAGCTCGGCGTCCGGCCAGACGGCCAGCTGGATGTGCAGGGCAGCCAGGGTCGACCCTGCGGACCGGACCTGATCAGGATCTTCGGCGTCCAGCAGCTCACCGGGGAGGACCGGCTGGACGCCGACAGACCGGCCGTCGCGCAGCAGCTGATGATCACCGCCGCGGCTCAGCCGCGGTGCAGCCACCGGCAGACCTCGCTCGGCCAGCCAACGCACCAGAGCGCCGCGGACGTTCAACCATCCGTGCGCCTCGCTGCGCCGACAGATCTTGATCATCACGCGACCGGCACTTCCGGCCGTCACCCAGACCATGAGGTTGTGGGAGCTGATCACCATCCGATCGAGGCTCACCACCTCGAGGTCGTAGTCCTCGGCCAGCAGCTGCTCCGCCCAAGCACTGGCAGCATCAGCCGAGCCGAAGCCGAACCTGCGAGGCAGCTCGACAACGGCATCGGTGCTCTCCCAGAGCATCTCGGGCATCACGGCGTCGATCCTCGCACTCCTGGAGGGCAGAGCCGGAATGCCGGCGCAGCCGCCAACATCCGCGCCGGTGCGCCGCAATCGGCACCGGATCGCTGCGACCGGTCGACGGCATCGTGACCCAGATACGCAGCTATGCGTACGCTGAGCCAGGCGCTGATCCTGGTCACACACCGCAGCGCGCCGCTACCTCACTCCGGTAAGGTGCGACGGCTGAGCAGGGCGTCTATTCGAGCTGGCGCAGCATCGAGATCCATGCCCTGGACGGCGTCGACGAGTCGCGCTGCCAGATCGCGCAGCTTCGTGTTGGTGTTCTGGCTGTGCCGACGGAGCACCTGGAAGGCCACGTCAGCGTCGACCTGGTAGGCCAGCATGACGATCCCCTTGGCCTGCTCGATGACCGCCCGATGTCGGGTGGCCTCGGCGACGGCGTGGTCGGTCACGGCTCGGGTGGCGCTCAGGTGAAACGCCGTCAGATCGATGAGGTGACCGACGAGCCACGGTCCGTCGGCAGCGGACAGACCGTCTACCTCCAGCAGGTCAGCCATCGCCAGTCCCGCGGGTTCGGTCCGGGTGACCTCCGCCGCTATGAGCACCGACCGGAAGCGCCCGTCGCCGGAGTAGAGCCGGCAGGACAGCACGACGGGTCGGCTCTGCTCGACCGCCGCGAGGAACGCCTCAGCAGCCAGCTCACGCTCATCCGGTGCCACGTGCTGCAGCAGCGTCTGCAGCGACGTCGACGTCTCGGCCGCGGGACAGCCGAGGATTCCGAGCACCTCCCGGTCCCACACCCACCGGTCAGCATGGGGACGGCCGAGAAACCGACCAAGCCGATGATCCAAGCGACCGCTGAACGGAGCCACCAGCTGTTCGTCGGCCTCGAAGACGTTGTCGGTGTCGAGCACAGTCAGATCTTGCCGGAGTGTCATCTGTGTAGTCACCACCCTTATGGGTACGAAACGGGCGGGAAGGGTTCGCCTGGCGGTGCGTGATCGGTTGCAGGTCCGCGGCACCGGAACCAGCCCGGAGCCGCCCCACCCGCGACGGCTTGACATTCGGTCCCGCGCCAGACCGTTCTGCACCTGCCGAGATCGACAGAGGTGGTCCATGGTCATCGGTGAGGAGCAGGTGCGCTGGTCTGCACCCGCAGGCGAACGGCATGGCCGGCCCTGGCTGGTTCTGCTGCACGGACACGGCATGGACGAGAGCATCGGATTCGATCTGCGCCACCGGCTGCCGCCGTCGCTCGTCCTGGCCTCGCTCCGAGGTCCGTTGCGCGTCCGAGCCGGCTACGGCTGGTTCTCCCTCGACCCTCAGTCCTTCGACCTGGCACAGGTCGACGCCGCGGTGGAGGACGTGCTGAGCTGGCTCGGTCGACAAACCGGTTACCGCTCACTCGGCATACTCGGCTTCTCGCAAGGATCGGCGATCGCCGTGGAGTGCTTGCGACTGCGACCGGAGCTGTTCGCGTGCGCGGTGCTTCTGTCGGGCTTTCTCAACCCGCTTCCCCGGCCCGGCGATCCGGGCCTGGCCAGCATGCGCCCACCGGTCTTCTCCGGCCGCGGTGACGCCGACCGCCTGGTACCTGGGGTGCTGACCACGCTCACCGACACGTGGCTTCGTGGTCACACTCGCCTGGAGCACAAGGTCTACCCCGGTCTCGGGCACAATGTCGCGCCGCAGGAGATCGAGGACCTCACCGACTTCTTGCGGCGACACCTGCCGGGGCTCGACGATGACGGAATGACCCGAGGACGGTG
>DASQLI010000222.1:0-30091 GCA_035630075.1 Microlunatus sp. | reverse complement strand
ATCATCTCGATCCGGGAACGAGTCAGCTGCTCATGGGTGGCGGCGACGTCCAGGGCACGACGCACCGCCCGCCGGGGCGAGACGCTGTCGTCGACCCAGGCCAGGCGTCCGCGGGCGTCGGTGATCACCGTCCCGGCCTGCTCCAGCAGGTTCACCGCCCGGGTCCGTTGCGCGGCGGAGGCCCTCGTCCGCTGCCACAGGTCGGTGGGCCGGACGGGCTCGTCCGTCTCGGCCAGGACCTTCGACACCTCCACCAGCGCCCGCTCCGGGGCGCCTCGGGCGGTCAGGAAGCGCTGCAGGTTCAGGTCCTCGGGTCGGTAGAACAAGGTGATCTGCGCCGGATCCCCGTCGCGCCCGGCCCGCCCGATCTGCTGGCAGTACGAGTCGAGCGACTCCGGCGCCGACGCGTGCACCACGAACCGTACGTCCGGCTTGTCGATGCCCATGCCGAACGCCGAGGTGGCCACCACGACGTCGAGCCGATCTTCGAGGAAGTCTTCGTGGACCTGCTCGCGATCAGCGCGTCGCATCCCGGCGTGGTACGCGGCCGCGCGCACGCCCGCCAACCCGAGCTGGTCGGCAAAGGACTCGGCGTCCTTACGGCTGGCGGTGTAAACCAGTCCCAGCCTGGAGCCGGGCTCGGCCAGCAGCGCCCGGACGTGCAGCACCACGGCCTCGCGCTTGCGCTGATCGTCGCTGTGGTGCTCGACGCTCAGCCGCAGCTCGGGCCGGTCGAAGCTGGCGATCACCTCGCCGTGATCGCGGAGTCCGAGGCGGTCCACGATGTCGCGGCGGACCGGAAGCGCCGCGGTAGCGGTGAGGGCTATCACCGGTGGATGCCCCAACCGCTCGATCACCTGGCCCAGGCGCAGGTAGTCCGGGCGGAAGTCGTGACCCCAGGCCGACACGCAGTGCGCCTCGTCGATCACGAACAGCCCGACCTCGGCCTGCACCAGCCGGTTCACCACCTCGTCCTTGGCCAGCTGCTCGGGCGACAGGAAGATGTACTCCGCCGCTCCCGTGCCGACCGCCTCCCACGCGCGCCGTCGTTCGCTGCTGCGCTGAGCCGAGTTGACGGCAACCGCCGCGGGCGCGTTGGCGTCGTCGATGCCCTCCAGCTGGTCCTGCTGGAGGGCCAGCAGCGGGGAGACCACCAGCGTGGGACCTGGGACCACCAGGGCAGGAACCTGGTAGATCGCCGACTTGCCCGCACCGGTGGGCAGCACGACCAGCACATCCCGGCCGGCCATGGTGTGCTCCATGGCCGCCAGCTGGTCGGGCCGCAGCTCCGCCCAGCCGAAAGCGTCCCGCGCGACCTGTTGCAGCTTCTCAGCGACCTCAGACATCGCTGGACCGTTTACCCGCTGCCGAGCCGCTCACGCAGTGTGCATCGTGCCGTACGTCCGCAGTCTTCCTGACCTGGCCTCATCGGCACGGGTACAGAATGGGATCGGACCACGGCGGAGGCGTCCGTCGACGGCGGATCACGACTCGTGAGTGGAGGCAGCCGATGCGTGGAGCACACCGGCTGACCGACGTGGCCGCGACGATCATCGCCGGCATCGTCGTCGTTGCGGCCGCACTCCTCCCCGACCGGCTGACCCGGACCGACTTGGGCTCGTTCGTGGCCCTTCCCGTCGAGATCGGCCTGGGCGCCGCCCTGCTGCTGGTGCTGCCCTCTCGTGCCCGTCGACCGGCGGCCGTCGTCCTGGGGTCCGGACTCGCCGCGCTGACGGTGCTCAAGATCGTCGACATCGGCTTCTACGCCGCCCTCTCCCGCCCGTTCGACCTGGTGCTGGACTGGGGACTGGCCGCCGGCGCCTGGCAGCTGCTGTCGGCGTCGTTGGGGTTCGGGATCGCGCTGCTCGTCACGTCCGGCGCCTTGCTCGCCGTCGCCGCGCTGGCGCTGCTGATCGTCTGGTCGGTGCTGCGGCTCACTCGACTGCTGGATGGCCACCCCTCGGCCGCCGTACCCGTGGTCGCGGGACTGGCGGCGTTCTGGCTGGCCTGCGCGACCTCCGGGATGGTCGTGGCGCCTCCGTATCCGTTCGCCTCCCACACCAGCACGTCCAAGATCATCAGGGAGGTCGTCGGTGTGCGTGCCGGCATCCAGGACGAGCGCTTGTTCGCCACGGAGGTGGCCCACGACGACTTCCGAGGCGTGCCGGCGGATCGGCTGCTTCGAGGGCTGCGCGGTAAGCAGGTGGTGATCGTGTTCGTCGAGAGCTACGGAAGGGTCGCGCTGGAGCAGCCGACCATCGCTCACGAGATCGCGGCCACACTCGACTCGGGTGATCACCAGCTGGCGGCGCGCGGACTGCAGGCTCGCAGTGGCTACCTGACGTCCTCCACCACGGGCGGCGGCAGCTGGCTGGCGCACGCCACGTTGCTGTCCGGGCTGTGGATCGACAACCAGCGGCGCTACCGCTCCCTGATGGCGAGTGACCGGTTCACGCTCACTCAAGCCTTTCAGCGATCCGGTTGGCACACCGTCGGGGTGATGCCGGGCGTGACGAGTGCGTGGCCGGACGGTGGGTTCTACCACTACGACGAGATCCACGACTCCTACCAGCTCGGCTACACCGGACCGGCGTACGGCTGGTCGCGGCTGCCGGACCAGTACACGTTGGCTCAGGTCGACCGGCTGAGCACCGCGTCGTCACAGGTCTCCCGCATGATCGTCGCACCCTTGGTGACGAGCCACGCCCCCTGGACGCCGGTGCCGCCGGTGGTGGACTGGGATGAGCTGGGCGACGGCCAGGCCTACGGTCAGTCCGTGGGCGACGCCGAGCCGCCAGAGGCGATCTTGACTCGGGACCCGATCCGGGTGCGCGCTGACTACGCACGGTCGATGGCGTACTCACTGGACTGCGTCATCTCCTACGTCACCCGGCAAGCCGACGAGGACCTCGTGCTGATCATGGTCGGTGATCACCAACCGGCGCCCATCGTCACCGGACCCGACACCAACCGGGACGTGCCGATCACCATCATCACCGGCGATCAGACGGTTCTCGCCCGAACAGACGGCTGGCAGTGGACGCCTGGTCTCCGACCGGCGCCCGACGCGCCGGTCTGGCGGATGGACGCGTTCCGCGACCGATTCCTGAGCGCGTACTCGCACGACTCCTGAGCGCCGGTCAGCGACCCAGCCCGTACGCCCTGGTCGGGCGCACCCTGATGACCGCTCGGCGGTCGGCGACCATCGCCCGCCGGTAGTCGGCCCAGTCCGCGTGCTCACCGGACAGACTGCGATAGAGGGCCACCAGCTCCTCGGTCGCGGCGTCATCCGGTGCGGTCGCGACGTCGGACAGCTCCACGTCGCCCTCCAGCACCGCGTACGACCAGAAGGTCTCCCCGTCCACCTTCAGCGCCGCCCACGGCCGCCGACTCAGGTTGGCGTACTTCGCTCGGTCGGCAGTGGTGGAGATGCGGATGACCCCGTCGTCATCGACGGCGTGCAACACGTTGGACAGCTGCGGCAGCCCGTTGCTGCGGATGGTCGTCAGGACGGACTGGTTGGTCGCGCGTGCGTAGCGCAGCGCCATGTCGAGATCCATGAAGATGCAAGGGGCCGTCGGTCTGCGCTATTCCCAGCGCGCCCGCCCCCCGGTCGCTCAGTCCTCGGGCAGCCGGTCCAGCACCTCCTCCTCCAGCTTCTCCCACTTCTGCACCTTCGCCCGGACCGCCTCGATCTCCTTCTCGGTGAGTGCGGTCGCGGCGTCGGGCGTCATCCGGTAGATGTCGACCGGACCGCCGATGCTGGGCGAGGTGATCTTCAGGGTGTCCAGCACCCGCACTGCGGCCAGCACCCCGTGGTCGACATCGCGCCCGGTCATCTCGAAGTGGGCCAGCAACGCGCCGGCCTGCTGCGCCATCGCCGAACCGCTGCCGATGGCGTGGAAGCCCACCTCCTCGTACCGGCCGATCAGACCGTGCGGATCGATGTCGACGATGAAGGGCTGACCGTCGCTGGTGTAGCCGGCGGTCAGCACGTACGTCGCCGGCGTTGCCCCGGAGCTCTTCTCCCCCGGCACCGTCTCGATGAACGCCTCGTAGTGGTGCTTCAACAAGGGCAGCACCTGCTCCTGCACCGCCCGCCCGACGTTCGGCGACCCGAGCACCACGTCTGCGCAGCCCTCGAAGATCGGCGCCAGCTCCACCAGCACGGCGCGCGACCCGCTGCCGCCCCAGGCCGCCGTCGCGCCGAGCGGGTGCAGCTTCTGCGAGGGGTAGCTCAGTCCCCGCGCGCTGTCGGTGATCTGGGAGTCGGCGGCGAGGACGACACCGTCCTGACAGCGAAGGGCCAACACAACGGTCATCCCCGGAGGTTACCGTCCCACCATGCCGCACACGCACACGTACGCGATCACCACCACCTGGACGGGCAACCGCGGCGAGGGCACCGCGGCCTACCGCGCGTACGGGCGTGATCACGATCTGGACGCCGAGGGACGTCCCACCCTGGCGGCGTCCTCCGATCCGGCCTTCCGGGGAGATCCCGCGCGGTGGAACCCCGAGCTGCTTCTGGTGGCCGCGCTGTCGGACTGCCACCTGCTCGCTTACCTGCACCTGTGCGCGGTGAACGGCGTGGTGGTCACGGGCTACCGTGACCAGGCGGTCGGGACGATGGAGCAGGTCGGCGACGGCGGTCGGTTCACCGAGGTGGTGCTGCGTCCTGCGGTCACCGTCGCCGAGGCCTCCATGATCGACCGGGCCAACGCCCTGCACCACGACGCCCACGAGACGTGCTTCATCGCGAGCTCGGTGAACTTCGAGGTGCGGACGGAGCCGACCGCGAGGACCTGATCTGCTCAGCGACCTGACCCGTATGATCAGCGTCGCGCCAGCAGACCTCCGATGTAGCCGAGCACGCAACCCAAGATGATCAACACGGTGCCACTGCCCGGTGTGGCGTCGATGCCGACCGAGGCGATCGTGATCATCAGGGCCACCGTGAGCAGCGCCGCCAGCACCGCCATCCAGCGCGTCAGGCGACCCGACCGACCGGTCAGCCCGAACACCATCAGACCGGCGACCACCATGATCACCAGCCCGAACGTGATCAGCTGGTCAAACGCCCCCAGGTCGACGTTCGCTCCGAACAGCCCGGCGACGGTGTCGACGCTGACCCCGAACGGAGAACGACCGCTCGCAGCCCGCAACGGCAGCATCGTCCCGACGATCATCAGCAGCCCACCGAGCAGCGTCAGCACCAGTCGAGCCCATGGCCGCCGGTCGCCTACCTCCTGCAGCAGGGACCCGGTGGTGCTGACCGAGGTCCGGCCGTCGGAGGCAGCCACCGTGAACGGACGGGTGAGCTGCGGTCCGGTGGGGGCTCGCCGAGTCGACACCACGACTCGGCTGGCCTGGGCCTGACCTGGCCCGATGGTGAGCTCGGCCGGGTTGAACGCGAAGGCGATGACGTTCTCAGGGTCGTCTCCGAGCAACCGGACCCGGACCGGCTGCCGACCGCCGCGGTTGTCCACCACCACGGTGGAGCTGCCGCGTCTACCGCTGCCCAGGCGCAGCACGCTGGGATCGAGCTGGACGCCGAGCGTGGTCATCGGAGACGCGCTGGCGCTGTGCACGACGGTGAGCTGGGCGCGGGCGGCACGCAGCCCGTCGGTGACGGCGAGGGTGACCGGATGCGTCACCTCGGTGCCGGGCTCGGGCAGCGGGCTGGAGAGCCGGACCTCGACCTCGGTCACCTCGCCCGCAGGCACCCACACCTCGGTCGTGGTCCACTGCGCGACCACCACCTGCTCGGGGTCGCTGGCACTCAGCCGTACGTCGGCTCGACGTCGCCCGGCCCGGTTGTCGATCCGCAGCCGTGCGGTCGCCACCTCCCCGTCGCGGATCCGCAGCAGTGCGGGCACAGCGACGACCTCGACCATGGGGTCCTCGACCACCGCGGAGGTGGCCTGCCGAAAGGTGACCACCGCATCGGCCCGACGCCGGCCAGCAGATGCGGACACGGTGAGGGTCCGGGTCAGCTCGCCACCGGGTTGCGGACGTGCGGCGCTCGCCACTGCCCTCACCCGGACCGACTCGCCAGGACCCACCGTGACGACGGCGGGATCGAAGTGGAAGTCGACGGCGAGCTCCGGGTCCGAGCCCGACAGCCGCACCTCGGCCGGCTGATTCGCGTGGCTGTTGTCCACCACGACGACGAACCGGCCGACGTCGGCATCGGTCACCCGGACGACGCTGGGCTCGGTCCGCACCTGCACGGGCGCATCGAGGACGGGAACGATGAGGGCGATCTCGACGATCTCGTGAGCCGGCGGCTGGGTCAGGGACCGAACGCGCAGCCGTAGCGTGCCACGGCCCGCCGGGATGAGAGCGTCCGACTCCAGTCGGAAGCCGAGGACGAGGCGATCCTCGCCGCCGGGGAGCAATCGGATCGGGCGGGAGTCGATCACCAACCAGTCGGGGGCGCCGCCGGCGTCCACCTCGTACCCGTCGACGATGTCGGACCTGTTGGTGATGATCACCGGCAACTCGGCGCGTGCGCCGGTCAGAGGCACGGTCACCTCGCGCTGCTCGACCCGCACAGCGAGCACGGGAGTGGCCTGGCTCTCGGGCGCAGCGGCGGGTGCGCGGTGGTCGGTGATCTTGGGCAGCACTCGCGTCTCGATGTGCTCCTCGGCTCTCTCCTCCGGCGGTGCTACCTGCGGCAGCACGGTGGTCCGGTCCCAGCCGACGAAGGCGTGACACACCTGACAGAAGGACGCGTCGGCCGGGTTGGTCGCACCGCACGCCTCACACACGGTGGTGCCCATCGTCGCTACACCTCCTCGGGCTCTGCTCTGCATGTCAGTCTCCTCCGACTCCTCGACCTCAGATAGAGGTGGGTCCGTGCCCCCTGATACAGCGTGCGACCGACCGACGTCCCTTCCCCCGGCTGATCGAACTTCGCTAGCCTCCGCATACCTACCCATCCCGAGAGGCTCCGCCCGTGACCGTGCCAGATGTCGCGCTCCGCGCTCCGTGTTCACGGGGTCCGCGGAGTCTCACTCGTTGGATCGTGTTTCGTATCGACGGAAAGACGTGTCGACACGAAACACTCCTCACTCCCGAGAGGCTCCACCCGTGACCAAGAACCCCGCCAGCGCGAAGAAGGCCAAGCCGCGCAAGATTCCCAACGACGTCTACGAAGCCGAGCTGTTCCGCCTGCAGTCGGAGCTGGTGAAGCTGCAGGAGTGGGTGCGACAAACCGGCGCACGGATCGTGGTGATCTTCGAGGGCCGCGACGCGGCCGGCAAGGGCGGCACGATCAAGCGGGTCACCGAGTACCTGAGCCCTCGCGTCGCACGGATCTCGGCCCTACCCACCCCGACCGAGCGGGAGAAGACCCAGTGGTACTTCCAGCGCTACATCGCCCAGCTTCCGGCCGCCGGCGAGATCGTGCTGTTCGACCGCTCCTGGTACAACCGGGCGGGGGTGGAGAAGGTGATGAACTTCTGCACGCCGCAGCAGTACGCGCTGTTCATGCGACAGGCGCCGCTGTTCGAGCAGATGCTCATCGACGACGGGGTACTGCTCCGCAAGTACTGGTTCTCGGTATCGGACGCCGAGCAGCTCAAGCGGTTCCGATCGCGGCTGGACGACCCGGTGCGGCAGTGGAAGCTGTCGCCGATGGATCTGGAGTCGATCAACCGGTGGGAGGACTACTCCCGGGCCAAGGACGAGATGATGGTGCACACCGACATCCCGTTGAGTCCGTGGTTCGTCGTCGAGTCCGACATCAAGAAGCACGCCCGGCTGAACATGATCTCCCACCTGCTGTCCACCATCCCGTACACCGATGTGCCGGTGGAGAAGGTGAAGCTGCCCAAGAGGCTGCCACCCAGCGAGAACTACCAGCGGCCACCGCGGGAGCTGTCCCACTACGTGCCTGACCACGTGGCTCAGCTGATGGGTGACCCGGAATCGTCCTGAGGGGCGTGTCTGGCCGCTGGAGCCGGTTGAGACCCCCGTTCGTCATCCGTCCGGGGATGACCGCACGACGCCGGCGCTCCTCGCCCTGGCCGCGACGAACTGGTCCGAATCAGCGGCCCGTGCCGGCGTAGACAACGGCCTGCTCGACCGCGTCCAGACCGAAGGCGGTGTGCGCCGCGACCACGGCGCGGTCGACGTCGTCGGTGTCGACGACGACGGAGATCCGGATCTCGGAGGTGGAGATCATCTCGATGTTGACTCCCGCCTGGGCCAGCGCCGTGAAGAACTTGGCGGTCACGCCCGGGTGTGAGCGCATCCCGACCCCGACCACGGAGACCTTGCCGATCCGGTCGTCGTACAGGATGTCGGCGAACCCGACGGATGACTGCAGCGCCTGCAGCGTCGCGATCGCGGTCTGGCCGTCGGCCTTCGGCAGGGTGAAGGAGATGTCGGTCTTGCCAGTCTCCACCGCCGACACGTTCTGCACGATCATGTCGATGTTGATCTCGGTGGCAGCCACCGCCTCGAAGATCCGGGCCGCCTCGCCCACTCGGTCGGGCACGCCGACGATCGTGATCTTGGCCTCGCCCCGGTCGTGCGCAACCCCGGAGATGATCGCCTGCTCCATCTCGTTCCCTTCCTCCAGCTCGGAGACCCAGGTGCCGTCCCTGTCGGTGAACGACGACCTGACATGGACCTTGACGTTCTCGCGCCGTGCGTACTCCACGCACCGCAGGTGCAGGATCTTCGCCCCGCACGCCGCCATCTCGAGCATCTCCTCGTAGGAGATCTGCGGGATCCGCCGGGCGCTCGGCACGATCCGCGGGTCGGCGGTGAACACCCCGTCGACGTCGGTGTAGATCTCGCAGTGGTCCGCTCCGAGTGAGGCGGCGAGCGCGACGGCGGTGGTGTCGGATGCCCCCCGACCCAAGGTGGTCACGTCCTTGGTGTCCTGCGCGACGCCCTGGAACCCGGCGACGATGACGACGTCGCCCAGGTCCAGCGCCGAGGTGATCCGGCCCGGGGTGATGTCGATGATCCGGGCGTTGCCGTGGGTGCCGGTGGTGATGATGCCGGCCTGCGACCCGGTCAGCGACCGGGCGTGCATCCCCTGGTCGGCGATCGCCATGGCCAGCAGGGCAGCGCTCATCCGCTCCCCCGCGGTCAACAGCATGTCCAGCTCACGCGGCGGCGGCATCGGCGAGACCTTCAGGGCGAGGTCCATCAGCTCGTCGGTGGTGTCGCCCATCGCCGAGATGACCACGACCACGTCATGGCCCTGCTGCTTGGTGGCCACGATCCGCTTCGCCACCCGCTTGATGCTCTCGGCATCGGCGACCGACGAACCGCCGTACTTCTGGACTACGCGGCCCACTCGGCCTCCCTCGCTCCCTGACGATCTGGATCCGAAATCCGCAGGCCACTCTAAGCCCTCCGCACCGCGTGTCCTGGCTGCAGCGACTGGCCGAGACACTCGTAGGCGCTGGCTACTCTCGTGGGGTGACCATGCCACCGCTGAGCCGACGTCTGTTCCTCGTCGGCTCCCTGTCGGCCGCTCTGCTGGGCGGAGTCGCGGCCTGCAGCGACGCGGACCCGGCGCCGGAACCGGACGAGAGTCCCACGCCCGCGTTTCCGACGACGGTCGACCACGTCTACGGGAAGACGACGGTCAAGGCCGAGCCACAGCGGATCGTGGTGGTCGGGTTCAACGAGCAGGACGTGCTGTTGGCCCTCGGTTTCAAGCCGATCGCGACCACAGCCTGGATCGGCGACGAGCCGTACAACGTCTTCCCTTGGGCGCGAGACGAGCTGGGCGACGCGAAGCCGACCGTGCTGGAATCGGTCGAAGGCCTCCAGTTCGACCAGATCAAGGAGCTGAAGCCGGACCTGATCATCGGGACCAACGCCGGGCTCACCCAGGAGGACTTCGACGAGCTGACCAAGATCGCCCCGACCATCCCGAACAGCGGTGCCTTCGGCAACGACTACTACGAGCCGTGGCCCACCCAGACCGTGCTGGTCGGTCAGGCCGTCGGCAAGCTGGATCAGGCGGAGAAGCTGGTCAACGACCTCACCCAGCGCTACGCCGACGCCGCGGCCGCGCACCCGCAGTGGGACGGGGTCACCGCCGCCTTCGTGCAGGCTCCGTACGACGACGGCAGTGTGATCGCCTGGCCCGACGGGCTCGGCACCGACTTCCTCACCGACCTGGGCTTCACCATCCCCGAGTCGCTGAACAAGTACGTCGGCGACGAGGTGGCGCAGGCCGAGATCCCCGGCGCGGATGCGTCGGTGCTCAACGACGCCGAGCTGCTGGTCTGGGGCACCGACACCGCCGGTGACGGAGCCGACATCCAGAAGGACAAGATCCTGGGAAAGCTGGACGCGGTCAAGGAAGGCCGGTCCCTCTACGTCGGTGAGCCGCTGACTTCGGCGATCTACTTCAGCTCGATCCTGAGCCTGCCGTACGTGCTGGACGAGCTGGTGCCGCAACTGGAGCAGGTCTTGCCCGCCTGACCCTCGGTGAGCAATTAGGTTAGGCTCACCTCATGACAACCGATGTCCTCCTGAGCCGTCGCCTGCTGCTGGCCGGCTCCCTCGCGGCCGCTCTCACCGGTGCTCTCAGCGCCTGCAACTCATCGGTCTCGGCCGAGCAGACCGACGAGCAGTCCGAGCCCGCGCAGTCCGTCTTCCCGGTCACCGTGAAGCACAAGTACGGCGAGACGATCGTCCCGGCCGAGCCACAGCGGGTGGTCGTCGTCGGCTTCACCGAGCAGGACATCCTGCTGGCCCTGGGCGTCACGCCGGTGGCGACGACGGAGTGGTACGGCGAGCAACCGTATGCGGTCTGGCCCTGGGCGACACCGAAGCTCAGCGAGGCGAAGCCCGAGGTGATCAAGGCGCCGGACAAGCTCCCGATGGAGCAGATCGCCGCCCTGACCCCTGACCTGATCATCGGCACCAACGCCGGTCTGACCAAGGAGGTCTACGCATCGCTGACCAAGATCGCTCCGACCATCGCCAACAGCGGCGAGTACGACAGCGACTGGTTCGAGCCCTGGCCGACCCAGACGGTGATGGTCGGCAAGGCTCTCGGCAAGGAGGCAGAGGCCCAGCGGCTGGTCGACGACCTGACCAAGCGGTTCGCCGACACCGCCGCCGGACATCCTCAGTTCGCCGAGGTGCCGGCCATCTTCTTGCAGGCGCCCTTCTACGAGGGCCACGCGATCGCCTACCAGGACGGCCTGGGCACCGAGTTCCTCACCGACCTCGGCTTCGTCATCCCGAAGGAGCTCGACGCGTACGAGCGAGAGGGCGAGCAGGCCTACATCCCGGTCGAGAATCTGGACGTGTTGAACGCCGGAAAGGTGCTCATCTGGGCCACCGAGGACGACGCTGCGAAGGCCGAGCTGGAGAAGAACAAGCTGTTCACCGAGCTGGAAGCCGTTCGGGCTGGGCGCTCCCTCTACACCGGTGGCGTACTGGCCGGCGCCATCTACTTCTCCACCGTTCTGAGCCTGCCGTACGTGCTGGACACCCTGGTTCCCGAGCTGGAGAAGGCGGTTCCGGCCTGAGCGACAGCGGCCCGGCGGCGGACCGCCCGGTGACATACTGGCGCGCGTGAGCGAGCCCGTTCCGCAGCGGATCGGCGACGCCGAACGCGACCGCGCCGCCGAGTACCTCCGTGAGCACATGAGTGTCGGCCGGTTGACCCAGGAGGAGTTCGACGAACGGGTCACCGCGGCCCTCCAGGCTCGGACCGCCGCCGACCTCGACCCGTTGTTCGCCGACTTGCCGGCGCCGAAGCCCGGTCAGGACACGGCTCCGACCAGCGGTGCCGCTTGGCCCGTCTACCAGCCCGCGCAACGGCCGACACCGACCCCGTCCCCGGCCCTCACACCGATGCCGAGCAGCAAGACGGCCACCGCCTTGACCGTCGCCTCCGCCATCGCCTGGCCGGCCTGGATCCTGTTCTGCTTCGCCGTCAGCTGGGACTTCTGGTGGCTGGTGTTCATCCCGATCGTCATCTCCAGCGTCGCCGGCCAGCAGAAGGACGAGCTGAAGCGGCGCGAACGGCTGTGGCAGAAGCAGCAGAACCCGCAGCTCCCTCCCCCGGAGGGCGGGCCGTCGGTCCCGTGATCGCGTTGCCAAGAGTTTTCCCAGATTGGCGTGAGAAGGTGAACTCTTGACACGCCGGACGTGGCCTTCATAGGTTCGAGCCATGCCCCTCACCCCCCGTCGGGCTCTGTCCGTCGCATTGCTGACCACCGCCTTGTGCGCCTCCGCACTGCCCGCCGCCACCGCCGCCCCGCCAAAGTCCACTGACGATCTCGAGGCGACCATCGCCGGGATGTCGCTGGAGCAGAAGGTCGGCCAGCTGTTCGTCCCGTACGTGGATGGCGCCACCGCTGCGACCGAAGCTGCCGAGAACCGCCGGAGGTTCGGCGTCGACACTCCCGCCGAGGCGGTGGCGAAGTTCCACCTGGGTGGCGTCATCTACTTCGCCTGGTCCGGCAACACCGTCAACCCGACCCAGATCGCCGAGCTCAGCAACGGACTGCAGCAGGCCAACACCGCCGCCGGCAACCCGGTGCCGCTGAGCGTCGCCACAGACCAGGAGACCGGCCTGGTCGCCCGCGTCGGACCGCCGGCGACCGTCTTCCCCGGCGCGATGGCGCTGGGGGCGGCCCGCGACCCACGGCTGACCTACGCCACGTACCAGATCACCGGCCGCGAGCTGCGGGCGATCGGCATCAACACCGACTACGCGCCGGACGCCGACGTCAACGTGAACCCGGCCAACCCGGTGATCGGCGTCCGTTCCTTCTCTTCCGATCCCAAGCTGGTGGCCAAGAACGTGTCCGCCGCGGTCAGCGGGCTGCAGGATGAGCAGGTCACGGCCACCGCCAAGCACTTCCCCGGTCACGGTGACACCGGCGAGGACTCCCACTACGCCCTGCCGACGATCACCCACACCCGCGAGCAGTGGGAGCGGATCGACGCGCCGCCGTTCCGGGCCGCGATCAAGGTCGGCGTCGACGCGATCATGACCGCGCACATCTCGTTCCGCGCCCTCGAGCCGTCCGGGGACCCGGCGACCCTGAGTCACCGGGTGCTGACCGGCGTGCTCCGCGAGGAGCTGGAGTTCCAGGGCGTGATCGCCACTGACTCGCTGCGGATGGCCGGGGTCCGGAAGATGTACAGCGACGCCGAGATCCCGGTGCGGGCGATCGAGGCGGGTGCGGATGTGCTGCTCGATCCCGAGCTGCCCGCCCAGCAGATCCAGGCCGTTCTCGACGCCGTCCGCTCCGGCCGGCTGACCGAGGAGCGGATCGACGAGAGCGTCCGGCGGATCCTGATCATGAAGCAGAACCGCGGGGTGTTGGATGACCCACTTGTCGATGTCGCCGAGGTCGGTTCGATCGTCGGCACGCCGGCGCACAAGTCCTCGGCTCAGGAGATCACCGACCGCACCACCACGCTGGTCACCGACGACGCCGGGCTGGTGCCGCTGCCGGCCGGAAAGACGTTCGTGACCGGCTGGGGCAGCACCCAGGTCGCGCACCTCGCCGCCGGAATGACCGAGCGTGGCTGGTCGACGACATCGACGGTCACCGGATCCAAACCCACCGCCGCCACGATCACCCAGACGGTGGCCGCCTCGGCAGGCGCCTCGCAGATCGTGATCACCACCTCGGCGGCCTGGAACGACGCGGGTCAACGGGATCTGGTCGCGGCCCTGGTGGCCACCGGCAAGCCGGTACTGGTCGTCGCCCTGCGGGACGCGTACGACATCGCCCACCTGGACGGAGTGCAGAGCTACGTCGCCACCTACTCCTCGACCACGGTCGCGGTGGAGTCCGCGCTGCGGGTGATCACCGGAGAGAACAAGGCCCGCGGCAGGTTGCCGGTCGACATCACCGACCCGGACCATCCGAACACCGTGATCTACCCCCTCGGCACCGGACGGAAGAAGTGAGGCGATGATCATGGACGTGACCATCGGTCGGCGAGGCCTGTTGATCGGGAGCGGGGCGTTGGCCGCCACGCCGCTGCTCGGCGGCGTCGCCGCCGCCCGCGATTCCGACCGCGGCCTGCTCGGCACCGGTGCCGACGTGGCCGTCGCCCGCCGCTGGCGGGACTTCCGCGGACAGAAGGTCGGAGTGATCACCAACCCGACGGGGGTGATCACCGAGTCGCTGACCAGCATCGTCGACGCCATGGTGGCGGCCGGGATGTCGGTGGGCGGTGTCTTCGGGCCCGAGCACGGTTTCCGTGGCGCTGCCCAGGCCGGGCAGTCGGAGGAGACCTACGTCGACGAGCGCACCGGGGTGACGGTCTACGACGCGAACGGAGCCACCTCAGCCAAGTTCGCCGAGTTCTTCGCCGACGCTCGAGTCGAGACCGTGATCTTCGACATCCAGGACGTCGGTGCCCGGTTCTACACCTACATCTGGACCATGTACGACGCCATGATCGCCGCCGCAGAGCGCGGGCTCCGGTTCGTGATCTTGGACCGACCGAACCCGGTCGGCGGCCGCGCGCGCGGACCGTTGTTGGCCGACGGGTTCACCTCCGGGGTCGGCAAGGACAAGATCGTCCAGCAGCACGGGATGACCGCCGGCGAGATGGCCCGCTACGTCAACGGCGTGCTGCTGCCGGCCGCCGGCAGGGCTCCCGTGGGCGACCTCGACGTGATCCAGGTCGAGGGCTGGCGGGCCGACGAGCTGTTCGCCGAGACCGGACTCCCCTGGATCCTGCCGTCACCCAACATGCCCACTCCCACTACCGCACTGCTCTACCCGGGCACCTGTCTGTTCGAGGCGACCAACCTGTCCGAGGGTCGCGGCACCACCAAGCCGTTCGAGCTGATCGGTGGACCCTACGTCGACCACCGCTGGGCGGCCGATCTCAACGATCTCGACCTGCCGGGGGTGCGGTTCCGGGAGGCGTACTTCACCCCGACCTTCTCCAAACACGTCGGGGTGGTCTGCGGCGGCGTTCAGGTGCATGTGCTCGAGCCGTCGAAACTCGATGCGATCAGGGTGGCAACCCACATGCTCACCACGCTGCGGGACCGCTACGACGACTTCGCCTGGCGAGCCGGTGACAACCCGCCCGGCCGGTGGATCGACCTGCTGACCGGTTCGAGCCGTTTCCGTACCCAGTTCGACGGCGGCGCCTCCGCGACGGAGATCATGGCCGGATGGAAGACCGAGCTGGCCGAGTTCGAGCGGCGCCGGCGGCCGTACCTGCTCTACCGGCGCAGCCGCTGATGCCGGGACGGCGGTGGTTGACCGCCGGGCTGGCGACCATCCTGCTGCTCGCGGCACCGACGACCGTCAGGGCAGACCGGGACGCCTCTGGTGATCATCACGACCGAGGTGGCTCGCTGGGACGCTTCGACCGACCACAGGACGGGTTCGCCTCGCCGCGCACCCGGCTGCGCGACTCCAGCCCACGCCGCGCCGGCCTCGACCCGGCCCCGCTGGACGCTGCCTGGCGGACGATCGAGGGCTACACGCGACCGCAGGCCGGCGGGCATCCCCTCTATCCCGGCGCCGTGCTGACCTACGGCCACGCCGGCCGGGTCGTACTCAACCGGGCCACCGGCTGGTCGCGGCTCTACGCTGCGGTCGACGCCGACGGCAATGGCGTCGAGCTGCCGGCGAGCGAGCGGATCGAGACCCGCACCGACACCATCTACGACCTCGCGTCGGTCTCGAAGCTGTTCACCTCCATCGTGGTGATGCAGCAGGTCGAAGCCGGACGGGTGGACCTGGACGCGCCGGTGGCGCGCTACCTGCCGGAGTTCGCCCAGCACAGCACGGCGTCGCCGTACGAGAAGCGCGGGGTCACCGTACGCCAGCTGCTCACTCACACCTCCGGGTTCCCCGCCTTTCTGCCGTTGTGGCGGGACCATCCCGATCCGGCCGCCCGCCTGCGGGCGGCGATCACCGCCGACCTCACAGCCGCGGCCGGGACCCGCTATCTCTACAGCGACCTGAACCTGATCGCTCTGGGTGAGCTGGCCTCGCGGGTGAGCGGTCAGACGCTCGATCGCTTGGTCGCCGAGCGGATCACCGAGCCGCTGCGGATGCGTGACACCGGCTACAACCCGTCGCTGCGGGTGCGCGAGCGGGTTGCGGCGACGGAGTACCAGGCCGTTCCCGACCGCGGTCTGGTGTGGCGCGAGGTGCACGACGAGAACGCCTGGTCGTTCGGCGGTGTCGCGGGTCATGCCGGGATCTTCTCCACTGCCCAGGATCTGTCGATCCTGGCCCAGACCATGATCAACGGCGGCGCCTACGAAGGCCGGCGGATCCTGGAACCGGCAACGGTGCAGCAGATGATCAGCAACGAGACGCCCGAGTTCCCCGACGACGCCCACGGCCTGGGCTTCGAGCTCGACCAGCGGTGGTACATGGGCGCTCTGGCCTCGGCCCGCACCGCCGGCCACACCGGCTACACCGGCACCTCGCTGGTGATCGACTTCGCGTCCCGGTCCTTCGCGATATTGCTGACCAACCGCGTGCATCCCAGCCGCAGCTGGGGCAGCGTGAACCCGGCTCGGGTGGCTGCCGCCCAGGGCATGGCCGAGGCGTTGGCGGTACGACCGCAAGTGGGTCGGACAGCCTGGTTCTCCGGCACCGCGAACGCCCGGACGGCGACCCTGACGGTGCCGATGCCGGTGACGTCCCGGGTCGGCCGCATGTCGTGGCGGCAGTTCGTGGACGCCGAGTCGACCGACCCGCTGCTGCTGCAGAGCTCTGCCGATGGGGGCCAGACCTGGTCGACCCTGCCGTACCGGCTGGGCGCCGAGATGGTGACCGGTCCGTACGCGGTCTCCGGTCACCGGCGCTGGCAGTCGGCCTCGGCGACGATCCCGGCTGGTAGCACCGCGGTGCGCTGGACCTACACCCAGGACGCCGCCTTGTCCGGCCGCGGGATCTACCTGGACGGCATCCTCGTCCGCGACGGCCGTCGGGTGCTGGTCGACACGGAGCGCCCGACCGGCTCGGACTCGATCCAGGCGGTTGGCTGGACCTCCGCCACCCGCTGACCTCGACTCCGCGTGTGCTGCAGCCCGGACGGAGTGCGCCGGCGGACACCCATGTCAACTCCGCGGGGGTTCAAACCACCGCGGAGTTCGAAATCGGCGGGCCCTAGGGTGAGGCGCATGGAGCCGGATGCAGACGTCAGGTGGGGCATCGTCGGGCCTGGGCGGATCGCGGCCAAGGTGGTCGAGGACTTCACGTACGCGCCCGGCTCGGTCGCCGTGGCGGCCGCCTCCCGGTCACTCGATCGTGCCCGAGCGTTCGGCGACGCGCACGGGTTGGAGCGGGCCTACGGCTCCTACGCCGAGATCATCGCGGCGCCGGACATCGACGTCCTCTACATCGCGACCCCGCACCCGCAGCACAAGAAGATCGCCGTCGCCGCCCTGCAGGCCGGCAAGGCCGTGCTGGTCGAGAAGACCTTCGCCGCCACCGTGACCGGCGCCGAGCAGATCGTCACCACCGCGCAGGGCAACGGCGTGTTCGCCATGGAGGCGATGTGGACCCGCTTCCAACCCGCGGTGGTCGCGGCCCGCGCGCTGATCGAGGACGGCGCCATCGGCGAGGTGCGCCAGCTGCAGGCCGACCTCGGGGTGGACCGCCCGTACGACGAGACCGACCGACTGTTCGACCCGGCCCAGGGCGGCGGCGCCCTGCTGGACCTCGGGGTCTACGTGGTGTCGATCGCGCACTACTTCCTGGGCGTCCCCGACCGGCTCGAGGTCACCGGGTCGCTCGCCCCGACCGGTGTGGAGTGGGAGGTCGGGCTGTTGCTCGGCTACGCGGACGGCCGGGCGGCAACCCTGCTGGGATCGCTGCGGCACCACACGCCGGGAGCGTGCCGCATCTTCGGCACCAAGGGCTGGATCGAGATCCCGCCGCGCTTCCACCATCCCGATCGGATCGTGCTGCACCGCCCCGGGGCCGAGCCGGAGGAGCTGGTCCGGCCACCGCAGGGCGCGGGCTACTGCCATGAGCTGGTCGAGGTCGCCGAGTGCGTCCGCGCCGGCCGCACGGAGTCGTCGGTGATGCCGCTCGCCGACACGCTGGCCGTGCAGCGCACTCTCAACGACGCGGCGGAACGGCTGGGCGTGTTTCACCAGGAGGACGACTCGGTCGAGGTGTGACCGCCTGGGGGCCGGGGCAGGTGGATCAGGCGTCCACGTAGCGGCGGCCTTCGAAGGCGCGACCGAGGGTGACCTCGTCGGCGTACTCCAGGTCGCCGCCCACCGGGAGACCGCTGGCGAGCCGGCTGACCTTCACGCCCATCGGAAGCAGCAACCGGCTCAGGTAGGTCGCCGTCGCCTCGCCTTCCAGATTGGGGTCGGTGGCCAGGATGACCTCGGTGACCACGCCGTCGGCCAGCCGCTGGCAGAGCTCGCGGATCTTCAGGTCAGCGGGACCGATGCCGTCGATGGGGCTGATCGCTCCGCCCAGCACGTGGTAGCGGCCGCGGAACTCCCGGGTGCGCTCGACGGCGACGACGTCCTTGGACTCCTCCACCACGCAGATCAGGGCTGGATCTCGTCGCGGATCACGGCAGACCCGGCACTGGTCCTCCTCGGAGACGTTGAAGCAGATCTCGCAGAACTTGACCGTGTCCTTGACCAGTCGCAGCGTGTCGGCCAGCCGGAGCACGTCGTCGGCATCAGCGGCGAGGATGTGGAACGCCAGCCGCTGGGCGCTCTTCGGACCGATCCCGGGCAGTCGCCCGAGCTCGTCGATCAGGTCCTGGACCGGCCCTTCGTACACCTAGGTGCTCTTCCTCGCTCGCCGTGCCGTGTACGTCAGAACGGCAGTCCGCCGCCACCCAGCCCTCCGGCGAGCGGCCCGAGCTTGGCCGCCGTCACCGCCTGCACCTTGGTGTTGGCGTCGCGCACGGCGGCCAGCACCAGGTCGGCCAGGGTCTCGGTGTCCGTGGGATCGACGGCCTCGGGCTTGATCACCAGACCGATCAGCTCGCCGGTCCCCTTGACCGTCGCCGTCACCAGGTCACCGCCCGCGGATCCCGTCATCTCGGTCTCGGCCAGCTCCTGCTGCGCCTGCAGCAGCTGCTGCTGCATCGCCTGAGCCTGGGCCAGGAAGCCGGACATATCGCCATCGGACGGAAGCATGGAGGCACCGCTCTCTCGTGGTGATCAGGGCGGACTGGGGATGACCGCCTGCCCAGCCTATGTGCCCCCACCGGTAGCAGAGCACAAACTCACCGGTCTCAGAGCGCAAAGCAGACCACCAGCGTGGCGACACAGATCGCCAGCATGCCGAGGGCGTTCACGAACAGGTCCCGGCCCAGATCGCGGGCTCTGATGTGCATGCTCACCGCCACCACGAAGTAGAGCACCAGCGCAACGCTGGTCACCAGCCCGAGCCCTGGGATCCAGATGCCGCCCACCAGGCCCAGCGCCGCGGCGAACTTGAGCGGGCTCAGTACCACCCAGAAACGCCGGGGGAATCGTACGTTCGTCAGGCAGCTGGCTACGAAGTCGACAGGTTTCAGGCACATCAGCCCATCGGCCACCTGAATGAGAGCCAGCACCAGGACCGGCCAGATCGGATCGGGGAGCACCATCATCACCTCGGGACATACCATACCGTATGGTTTGCATTCCGGGAACGGCGACGCTCGACACCCGCGGTCAGCTCGACCCCGGCACCAACCCGAGCAGCAGCTCGTACAGCGCTCGGAGCTCGTTCGCGTCCGTCGGCGGCACGACCATCGCGGCGCCGACGGCAACCAGATACGGCAGTGTGGCCGCGCGCCGCGCCTCCACCGGGTCGGGAACGACGCGTTGCCAGACCCGCGTGAGGGCGTCGATGCGAGCGGTGTCGATGCGCTGCTGCACGGCGCGAACCTCGCCGTCCGTGGCCGACCAAGCCCGGACGGCCACATCCAGCTCTGGTCGGAAGAGAGCCGCATGGTCGGCACCGACTCGAGCCGTCAGCACCTGGAGCACGTCACGCGTGGAGGCGTCGACACCGGCCGCGGCGACTGCCGACTCCACCGCGTCGACAGACAGAGCCTCGTAACGAGCGAGCAGATCCCGCTTGTAGCCCTCGGCGCCGGCGAAGTGGTGATGGAACGAGCCCTTGGACAGGCCGAGCCGGGCGGCGATCCGATCGATGCGCACGCCGGCCGCGCCCTCGGTGGCCAGCGTGCGTAGCCCCTCGTCCAGCCAGCGATCTCGAGCAGTTGTCACGCGCGGAACATACCAAACCGTACGGTAGGTTCCGTCAGCCGCCGTGCTGCTCTTCGCCGATGATCTCCGCCCCGAGCTGGCGAGCCAGCAGGTCGGTGTCCGACTCCTCGTGCTCCTCGACGTCGGAGTCGTGCAGGGAGACGCCCTCGTCCCTGAGGTCCTGCTGCTCGGTGGTTCCCGGATCGGAGCCGCCCTGTCGGGTGGGCCGGATGCCCTGCCGGGCCTGTTCACGCCATCGGGAGTCGGCGGGCGGGGCTGAGATCGGGACAGCAAAGGCGTCCTGGGCCGCCGGGGCCGCGGAGGCGGGTTCCCTCACTGGAGGACCTCCGCTGTCGACTGATCGCGCAGCCCGGTCGGGAGCCGTCCTCGACTCCGCCGTACTCGACGGAATCGGACGTTCGAGTCCCGGGTCCCTCTCGGTGCCAGGCGGCTCATCGGGCTTCCCCGCACCGACGACGTCGACGCCGACGCCACCACCCGATCCGCCCCGGCCGGCACCGCTCGTCGACACGCTCGGGTCGACGATCGCCTCGATCCGGAAGTCCACCCCGAGGACCTCGTTGAGGGCCTCGCGGAGGATGTCCTCGTTGCCGCCCTTGGCGAAGCTGTCCCGAGGGCCGATCCCGGCCAGGGCCAGCACCAGCACACCGTCGCGTACGTCGGCGACGTGCGCGTTCTGGCTGAGCAGGATCCAGGCGAAGCGACGCCGACCCTTGACCTCTTCCAGCACCTCGGGCCACAGCCGTCTGACGTCGGTGACGGTCAGTCGTTGCCGCGGCTGCTCAGCCGCAGTTGTCGGCGCCTCCCGTCTCGGACCCAGGGCGGTGTCATCGGACTCTCCGCCGGCCGGCCCGTGGGCCGTGTCGGCCTGCTGGGGTGGCCCGGTCCTCGAGATCTGATCGTGCGGAGCTGACGCCGCCGGGATAGTGGGCGCCGCGGTGGGCGTCGACGGCGCAGGGCTGGGTGCGTACGGCGCAGGGCTGGGTGCAGGCGCAACCCCGGCATTCTGCGCTGCTCCCCCACCCGCCCCGGTCATGTCCAGTCGACGTTCGATCCGGTCCAGTCGAGCATGCACCCCGCGGTCGTCGACATCGGCCCCCGGCAAAAGCACCCGAGCGCACATCAGCTCCAGGTGCAGTCGCGGCGCGGTCGTCCCGCGCATCTCGGTCAAGCCCCGGGCGATCACCTCGGCCGCTCGGGTCAGCTCACCCGAGCCCAGCGCCGCAGCCTGGGAGGACAGTCGCTCCGCTTGATCGGCGGCGACGTCGACGAGTCCCGAGGTGAGAGCGTCCGGCACGGCGGCGACGATCACCAGGTCCCGGAGCCGGCGGAGCAGGTCCTCCGCGAACCGCTTGGGATCCTGACCGACCTCGATCACCTTGTCCACGCAGGCGAACACCCCACCTGCATCGCCGGCCGCGAACGCGTCGACGAACTCGTCCAGCAGCGAGTCCGGTGTGTAACCCAGCAGGGCGGTCGCCTGCCGGTAGCCGACGCCGTGCTCGTCGGCGCCGCCGAGCAGTTGGTCGAGCACCGAGAGCGAGTCCCGTACGGACCCGGCCCCGGCTCGGACGACCAGCGGGAGCACCGCCGGCTCGACCCTGATCCCCTCGGCCTCGCACAGCTGGGCCAGATAGTCGCCCAGCACCTTCGGCGGCACCAGCCGGAACGGGTAGTGATGGGTCCGCGAGCGGATGGTGCCGATCACCTTGTCGGGCTCGGTGGTGGCGAACACGAACTTGACGTGCGGCGGCGGCTCCTCGACCAGCTTGAGCAGGGCGTTGAAGCCCTGCGTGGTGACCATGTGGGCCTCGTCGACGATGTAGATCTTGTAGCGGCTGGCGACCGGCGCAAAGAATGCCCGCTCGCGGAGGTCACGGGCGTCGTCGACACCGCCGTGGCTGGCGGCGTCGATCTCGATCACGTCGATGCTGCCGGGTCCGCCGCGTGCCAGGTCGCGACAGGACTGGCACTCGCCACACGGCTCGGGCCGCGGGCCCAGCTCGCAGTTCAGCGCACGAGCGAGGATCCGAGCCGACGTCGTCTTGCCGCAACCGCGCGGCCCGGAGAACAGATAGGCATGGTTCACCCGGTTGTTGGCCAGTGCCCGCTGCAGCGGCTCGGTGACGTGCTCCTGACCGATCACATCGACGAAGGTGTCCGGTCGATAGCGCCGATACAGGGCGAGCGGCGCGGCCTGCGGGACATCACCAGCGCCGGAGGAAGCGCCCCGCGGGGTCCCCGAAGGGCCGCGCGCATCGGTCGGGTCGAGGCCGTCGGCGCCCGCGAACAGCGCCTCCTCCTGGCTGAACTCGGGCAGATCGGGCAGCGCGTCGCCATCGTCGGGCGCGTCCGAGCCCCCGGCCCCAGCCGTCTCGGTCCACGTCGTGCCCTCACCCACGCAACGCACCCTATGCCGTACCCCCGACACCCGGCAGCCGAGCGAGGCGGCCGACGTCGCGTACGAGACTCTCAGTGCCGGCGCCAGTCCCAGACCGCCGCGGACAGGGCGATCACCAAGATCGCGAGTGAGCACACCAGACTGGTCGTCACGCCCGCCACCGGGTCACCACCGCGACCCAGCCCGACCTCGTACGCCGTCACCATGATCGCGGCCCCGAGCGCGCTGCCGATCCGCTGGCCGGTCTGCAGCGCCGCCCCGGCCGCCCCGCCCATCCGCGGCGGCACATCGCTCAGCGACAGCGCCTGGTTGGGCGAGATGACCGCGCCGCCGCCCAACCCGGCCAGCAGCAGCGGCAACGCCACCATCGGCCAGCGGAACTCGGCCACAGAGTCGGGTAGGGCCAGCAGCACAACGACCAGCCCGGACATCATCACGCCGATGGCGATCACCGTGATCTTGCGCCCCAAGTGCGACACCAGCCGACCGGCGATCGGCGACATCACCGCCGTCCCCACCGCGAACGGGGTCACCACCAGGCCGGCCTGTAGCGGCGTGAACCCCGCACCTGTCTGCAGGAAGATCGAGATGACCAGCAGGACCCCGGTGAACCCGGTGAAGTAGAGCGTGCCGATCAGCACCCCCGAGGTGTAGCCGGGAGTGCCGCGCAGCAGCCCGAGGTCCAGCAGTGGCGCCACCCCGCGAGCCTCCTCCCGACGCTCCCACTGCACGAACGCGACCGCGAGCACCGGCACCGCCAGCAGCAGCCACAGGATCGGGCCTGCTCCGTCCTCGGACTCGACCACCGGCAGCAGCAGCGCGAATACGGTCGCGCCGAGCAGCACTGCCCCGACCACGTCGATGTGCCGCTGCGCCTTGGTGCCGCTGAGCGCGCCGATCCGGCCCGGCACCAGTCGCCAGATGAAGATCATCGCGACCAGGCCGATCGGCACGTTGATGCCGAAGATGTAGCGCCAGCCGTCGACCTCGCCGAACAGCGCGATCAGCGCGCCACCCAGGATCGGGCCGATCGCGCTGGCCACTCCAACCGTGGTGCCGAAGTAGCCGAAGGCAATGCCGCGCTCTCGGCCGGCGAACAGCTGCTGGATCAGGCCGCTGCTCTGCGGGGTCAAGAGCCCGGCCGAGGCGCCCTGGACGAGTCGGGCGACGATCACCAGCTCCACGCTCGAGGCCAACCCGGAGGCTGCGCTACCCAGGATGAAGCCGGTCAGCCCGACCATCATCAGGGTGCGTCGGCCGTACACGTCGCCGAGTCGACCGCCCGCGACGAGGGTCAGCCCGAACGCCAGCGCGTACCCGGAGACCACCCACTGGATCGTCGGTGTGTCCGTCTGCAGACCGGCCTGCATCGACGGGATGGCGACGTTGACCACGGTCACGTCCAGCAGCGCCATGAAGCCGACCAGCAGGGTGACGCCGAGGATCCGCCACCGGCGCGGGTCCGGCTGCGCGGTCGACTCGTCGGTGGCCACGGCGTGATTCTGCCGGTAGGTCCTCGACGGATTCCGCCGCGGGCGTACCGTCTGACAGCCGGTGCACAGATCCGGCAGAGAGAATCGGGGGGTGCTGACCCGACGACAGATCCTGTCCGCCTCCTCCGGCCTCACACTGGGAGCGTTGGTCGGGTGCAGCGCGCCAGAGACGCCTCCGGCGGCGAGCTCATCGACCCCGTCGCCGAGCAGCGCGACTCCCAGCCCCAGCAGCGCGTCTCCGACGCCGACCGCGACGCCAACCCCCGCCTCGACGGCCACCCCCACCCCGACCGGTTCGCCGAAGCCGGAGGTGGCCGACACGATCGCCGACGACTTCGACGTCCCCTGGGCGCTGATCTTCTTGGGAGGAGGCGACGCGCTGGTCTCCGAACGCAACAGCGCCAAGATCATCCGCGTCTCACCGAAGGGCAAGAAGACCACCCTGGGCGAGGTGTCCGGGGTGACGCCGCCGACCGGTATCGGCGAGGGCGGGCTGCTCGGCATCGCCACCGCGCCGGACGACGAGGAGACCCTGTTCGTCTACTACACGAGCGACTCCGACAACAGGGTGGCCCGGGTCAGCCTGGCCGGCGGCAAGGTCGGCAAGCCGAAGGCGGTGCTGACCGACATCCCGACCAGCACCCACCACCACGGCGGCCGGCTGCTGTTCGACGCCGACGGCATGTTGCTGGTCTCGACCGGCGACGCCGAGCAGTCCTCGAACGCGCAGGACAAGGACTCTTTGGCCGGCAAGATCCTGCGGATCCGGCCCGACGGCCGGGCCGCTCCCGGCAACCCGTTCGACAACCGCACCTGGACGTACGGCCATCGCAACGTCGAGGGCCTCGCCTTCGACGCCGACGGCCGGCTGTGGGCGACCGAGTTCGGCGAGAAGGAGGCCGACGAGCTCAACCTGATCAGCAAGGGCAAGAACTACGGCTGGCCGGAGGTGGAAGGGACGTCGAGCGACGACGACTTCGTCACGCCGAAGACGGTCTGGGAGCCGACCAGCAGCTGCTCCCCGGCCGGGCTCGCGATCACCCGGTCCACCGCCTTCATCGGCGCCCTGCAGGGCCAGTGCCTGTTCGCCGTGCCGCTGGACGACACGAAAGCCGGCGAGCCTCAGGCGTACTTCGCCAACGAGTACGGCCGGATCCGCAACGCCGTCGTCGCTCCGGACGGCTCGTTGTGGATCACCACGTCCAACACCGACGGCCGGATCGATCCCGGCAGGAACGACGACAAGATCGTGCGGGTGACGTTGTAGCCGGTTCATCGGTGACCTTGTAGTCGGTTCGTCGACCACTGAAACTCTGCCTCGAGATTTCTCGTCCCCGCTCGGGCTACGCGGCGCGGCAACTTCTTGTGGCAGTTCCTCAGTGCGGCGACCCGTCGCGTCGCCGGGTAGCCCTTGCTCCGGGTCAAAATGCAGACCTTGCAGTGACGGAACTGGGACGGAGGTGGACCGATGGCGACCGTGGTGTTGGTGGTAGGACTCGGGCTGGCGGCCTACTGCCTGCTGGTGGCGGCGAAGCCGGAGTGGTTCAAGAACTTCCAGGTGATCCGACGCGACTCCGACGGTGCCTACCGCGGGTCCAGCCGCTTGGGCGACTCCCCGCCGGGGATGGTCCGGGCGGTCTACCTGGTGATCGCAGCCATCCTGGTGATCGGCACGTTCACGATTCGCTCCTGGGCGCTCGAGGACGACCGCTGCGACCAGGCCAGAGGCGTCTACGACGCGGGCCGCACCGAGAAGGCGTGGCAGGGCGCGGCCCAGCAGGCCGGGTATGTGCTGCGGGTCAGCAAGCAGACCGGCTACAGCCGCTACACGCTCACCCGAGACGGCGCACCGGTCGCCACCTGGACGGACAACTCGTACGGTCGATTCTCCTGCCCACCGGCCGGTTGAGGCCGGATGCGAGGATGCCGCCATGACATCCCATCGAGTCCTCTTCATCGGCGGCAGTGGCGTGATCAGCACCTCCAGCGTTCGGCTGGCGGTGGCGAAAGGTCATCGGGTCACCGTGCTGAACCGAGGCAGGTCCAGCGCCCGCAGCCTGCCCGAGCAGGTCGAGACCCTGGTGGCCGACGCCGGCGACCATGCCGCCGTGTCGGCGGCCCTCGGCGACCGGGAGTTCGACAGCGTCGCCCAGTTCCGGGCCTTCTCCCCTGACCATGTCGCCGCCGACATCGACCTCTTCTCCGGTCGGGTCGGGCAGTACGTCTTCATCAGCTCGGCGTCGGCGTACCAGAAGCCACCCTCTCGGTTGCCGGTGACGGAGTCGACACCGCTGCGCAACCCGTTCTGGCAGTACTCACGAGACAAGATCGCGTGCGAGGGCCTGCTGGTCGCCGCCTACCGCGAGTCAGGGTTCCCGGCCACGATCGTGCGACCGTCGCACACCTACGACGAGACGCTGCTGCCGACCATGGGGCACTGGACCGACGTCGCGCGGATGCGCGCCGGCAAGCCGGTCGTGGTGCACGGAGACGGCACCACCCAGTGGACCCTCACGCACGCCGACGACTTCGCGGTCGCCTTCGTCGGGCTGCTCGGCCACCCGGCGGCGGTCGGGGACGACTTCACCATCACCGGCACCCACGCGCCGACCTGGAACCAGATCTACACCTGGCTCGGCCAGGCCGCCGGGGTCGAGCCCGAGCTCGTGCATGTCGCCAGCGAGACCATCGCGATGGTCGCACCGGACCAGGGGCCGGGGCTGGTCGGCGACAAGGCGCACTCGATGGTGTTCGACTGCAGCAAGGTGTCGGCGTTGGTGCCGGACTTCCGGACGACGATCACCTACGACGAGGGCGCCCGCGAGCAGATCGCCTGGTTCGACGCCCACCCTGACGCGCAGCAGGTGGACGCCGAGCTGGACGCCGTCTTCGACCGGTTGGTCAAAGGTGCGCGGTCGTTCTAGGGCGACAGGATTGCCGCCACTGCGACTCCTACTGCTGCAGCGTCTTCAGGAGCTTCGCTGCGGCATCGGTCGCGCCGCCCTTGGAGTCGGTGTAGCGGAGGTCGTCCACCCGGTGGTTGTTCGCCACCACCACGATCGTTCCCGGCCTGCTGGGTGAGACGAACGCCCAGCCGAGGTCCATCTCCATGCTGTACCAGTCGCGGGGCCAGCCGGCACCTCCGTAGTGCTCGTGCATCTCGTTCAGCGCCTCGACCAGCTTCATGAGGATCCTTTCCCAAGGCTTCGTGCCGGCATTCCCCGGCCTGGCGAGTGCAGAGTGGCGCGTCCTATGAACGCGAGCCGACTGCGGGGCCTACAGACCGCTGAGCGCCGAGGAGATCTGCTGCAGGATCTGCGGGGCGTTGATGATCTGCAGCGCGACCGGCACCAGCATGGCGAGATTGCTCCAAGCGAACCGCTTACGGATCTGCAGGTCGACTGGCCAGGTGGGCATGGAGTCGATCGCCTGCCAGCGGGCGAGAGCCCGCTCACGCTCGGCGCCGAGCCGCGCCGCCTCCTCCGCGTCGGTGGTCGACCACTGCTTCAGGTCGAGCTGCTCGACCCGTCGAGCTGCCTCGTCCGCCTCGTCCAACAGTCGGGTGCGCTCTCTCTCCATCTGGCGATGGAACGACCGCAGCGGCAGGAACAGTGCCACCGCCTCCAGCACCACGCACACCAGGACGATGCCGAGGTAGGGATCGCGCCAGTGGTCGTAGCCACCGATGGTCGGGAACAGCAGCCACCAGACGCCGGTGAAGACGCCGATCAGAGCCACGATCAGGGCCTGCCGGAGATAGAGCGCCCCGACCGGACGCAGACCGGCCGCACCGTCGGGATGACCGGGCGAGGCCACCGGCCGCAGCTCCAGGGTGTCGAGCACGTGGCCGAGCCGCCCGTACGCGACGAAGCCGCCGACCACGTAGCCCGCCCCCGCGGCAGCGACCAGCTCCAGCCAGAACAGCAGGTTGCTCCAGATCCGATCGCCACCGGCCCAGAGCCAGAAGGCCGCCATCATGGCCACCCCCACAGGGATGCCGATCTTGGCGTAGCGCTGCCGGATCGGTTCGAGGGCATCCAGCACCTGCATGGTGTGAGAGCCCTCCACCCCGTCGGCGCCGACGAGGCGGATGCGGCGTACGGTCATCGGCAGCGCGGGCGGGATCCGGCGGGCCGCAGCCAGCGCGATCAGGAAGACGATCGCGCCCGTGTGCATGAGCCAGACCAGATCTCCGGCCGAGGAGGGCCGTCGAACCAGCTCGGCCGACACCAGGAAGGCCAGCGTCAGAACGACGAGCAGCGCGTACCAGTGCGTACGGAGCGCTCGCCCGACCCATCTGCCCCGGGCAGGCGTCGCCGACCATCGGACCGATCCGGCGGACAGAGTTCCCACACGAGACAGAGCACGCTGGAGGGGTGCAGATACCGTTGAGCCGGCCCATGGGTCACAGAGATCGCGATCTACGCTCGCCTCGTGGCCGCTGACATCCGCATCGGCATCTCCGGCTGGACCTACCGCCCCTGGCGAGGCGTGTTCTACCCGCCGAAGCTGCCGCACAAGCGCGAGCTCGCGTACGCGGCCTCCAAGCTGAACTCGGTCGAGGTGAACGGCAGCTTCTACGGGCTGCTGAAGCCGACGACCTACGCGAGCTGGATGACCGAGACGCCGGCCGACTTCGTGTTCGCCGTCAAGGGCAGCCGATTCATCACCCACCTGAAGAAGCTGGCCGACGTCCGGACGCCGCTGGCCAACTTCTTCGCCTCCGGCGTGCTGGCGCTGGACGATCGGCTCGGGCCGCTGCTGTGGCAGCTGCCGCCCACCCTGGGATTCGACGTCGAGCGACTCGCCGGGTTCTTCGCTCTGCTGCCGCGCACGCTCGGTCAGGCCGCCGAGCTGGCGCGCGACCACGACCAACGCATCACCGAGGACCGCGAGCTGGTGGTCGCCGCTCATCCCGAGCACCCGCTGCGGCACGCGCTGGAGGTGCGACACGACAGCTTCCGCAATCCCGAGCTGGCTCGCGTCCTGCGTGAGCATGACGTCGCCCTGGTCTGGGCCGACAACCCGGGCAAGTGGCCGGTGCTGGACGAGTCCACCACCGACTTCCGTTACGTCCGTCTGCACGGCGACACCGAGCTGTACGCCAGTGGCTACACCGACCAGGCGCTGGACACCTGGGCGGAGCGGATCGGCGGCTGGGCGGGGAACGGCCAGGACGTGTACGTCTATTGCGACAACGACGCCAAGGTCCGTGCACCGTATGACGCCATGGGCCTGCTCGATCGTCTCGGCCTGGCCGTGTCCTGAGGTGCGTCAGGAGGACGAAGAAGTCCCCCGCGCACCCGAAAGAGCTCACTTACCCTTGCTGCCGTCAAGCCCTGGGGGAGTTGGGTCAGGTATCGCCACGCGGGGGACCGGCGACCAGTGTACAGACCCGCCCGGGGGGTGCCGGGAACCCGCACACCCGAGAACCGGCCCGGATGACCAGGCCAGGAGATCACGCCTGGACCAGCGACCCCTGCTCGGTGATCGCGGGAGCGTCCTCGTCGTCGAACCGGAGACCGCCATCGCCCAGGAGCGGATCGAGACCGACGCGCCGGCGGGAACCGCGCCCCTCCTCGAGGAACACCTCGTCGCCCAGTTCAGTAGCCAGCGCGGGGAACGTCAGTAGTCATCGCCGATGCCGAACAGGGTGCTGGCGGCCGACCCTGATCTGGTCCACTCCACGACCTCACCAGGAGCTCCCGTGTCTGACCAGCAGCCGCCGCCCTCGCCCGCCACCTCGTCCCGACCGAGCCGACGCCGGGCCCTCGGCCTGGCGGCCGCCGCGCTGGTGGCCACCGGACTGGTCGGCACCAGCGTCGCCGCGGCCGACCCCGCCCCCCTTCGGCCTGAGCCGACAAGGACAGCCGCCGCGCCGACGATCGCCCCGACCAGCGCCCCGCCGACCGGTGACCCCTTCGTCCGGACCGAGCTGTTCTTCGGCACCGAACGACCCGGGCCGGACGTGACGGACGCGCAGTTCCAGTCCTTCGT
>DASQLI010000221.1:0-11830 GCA_035630075.1 Microlunatus sp. | reverse complement strand
CGACGGCCGCTCGGTCGTCACCAAGGTCGTGAACGGCATCGACGAGGAGGTGCCGGTCAGGCTCGGCGAGGCGTTCGGGAACCGTACGCAGGTTCTGTCCGGTCTGATCGAGGGCGACCAGATCGCCTACCCCGGTCCGCGGGAGCGCTGAGCCGTGACTGAGGCTGGCCCGGCGGTGACCACGCCCGTTCTCGACCTGCGCCAGGTGCGCAAGACCTACGCGACAGGGGCGGCCGCGGTCGAGGCGCTGCGGGGGGTCGACCTGCTTGTCCAGCCGGGTTCCTATCTCGCCGTGATGGGTCCGTCCGGGTCCGGCAAGAGCACCCTGATGCACATCATCGGCTGCCTCGACGTGCCCTCGGCCGGTTCGTACTTCCTGCGGGGCAGTGACGTGAGCCGGATGGATGAACGCCGGCTGGCCCACGTGCGGAACCGCGAGATCGGCTTCGTGTTCCAGCAGTTCAACCTGCTGCCGTCGCTGACCGCGCAGCGCAACGTCGAGCTGCCGCTGGTCTACGCCGGCGTGCGACCGGCTGAGCGCCGGGCACGAGCCCGCGAGGCGCTCGACCAGGTCGGTCTCGGCGATCGGGTCGAGCATCGGCCAGGTGAGCTCAGCGGTGGCCAGCAGCAGCGGGTGTCGATCGCCCGCGCTCTGGTCACCAACCCTGCGCTGCTGCTGGCCGACGAACCGACCGGCAACCTCGACTCGGTGTCGACCGGCGATGTGCTGACCCTGTTCGACGGCCTGCACAGTGAGGGCCGGACCCTCGTGCTCATCACGCATGAGCACGACGTCGCCGCGCGGGCTGAGCGATCGGTGTACATGTTCGACGGCCGACTGTCCGACGTGCTCCCGGAGCGGGTGGCATGAACGTCCTCGAGACGTTCCGCACGGCGTACGGGGCGCTGCGCGCGCACCGGATGCGCTCGACGCTCACCGTTCTGGGCATCCTGATCGGCATCGCCGCGGTGATGCTCACGGTCGCGCTCGGTCAGGCCGCACGCACCCTGGTTCTGCAGCAGATCACCGCGATGGGCACGAACCTGATCATGGTGATGCCCGGCGGCGAGGGACCACAGCCCGAGCCGGACGGCGACTACGAGGGGTTCTCCTACGCGGCGCTCAGTCTGGCCGACGTCGAAGCCTTGGCCGATCCGGCCAACGCACCCGACGTGACCGGGGTGGCGCCGACCAACGAGAGCTTCATCGTCGCCTCCGCCGGCGACCGGTCCCACGACTCGACGCTCGCGGGGACGACGCCGGACTGGCTCTCGATCCGTGGCCGCTCGATCAACCAGGGGCGGTTCTTCTCCGCCGACGAGGTCGCCCGCGGCGCCCGGGTCGCTGTGCTGGGGAGCACCACGGCGCAGCAGCTGCTCGAGGGCACCGACCCGATCGGGGCCGAGATCACGCTCGCCGGTCAGAGCTTCACCGTGATCGGTCTGCTCAACACGGCGGGCAGTGCCCTGGGCGACGACCAGGACAACACCATCGTCATCCCCCGCTCGACGATGCTGCAGCAGGTCGAGCCGTCGCCGCCGAACGAGGTCGGTCTGCTCTACCTGCAGACGAGGGACCAGGAGTCGTTGTCGGCCGCCTACCAGCAGATCGAGCAGACGCTGATGACCAGGCACGGCAACACACCGGACTCGAAGGACTTCAGCATCTTCACCCAGCAGAGCCTGATCGACACCGCCAACAGCACCACGGCCATCCTCACCGGGACCCTCGGAGGGATCGCGGCGATCTCGCTCCTCGTCGGCGGCATCGGGGTGATGAACATCATGCTCGTGTCGGTGACCGAGCGGATCCGCGAGATCGGTCTGCGCAAGGCGCTCGGGGCGACGCCCGCCGCCATCCGGAACCAGTTCCTGGTGGAGGCGAGCATGCTCGGGCTGCTCGGTGGCGTGCTGGGTTTGCTCCTCGGCATGGGGGCCGCGTGGTTGATCGGGGCGATCACCGACTTCCCCGTCGTGCCGTCGGTCGGCGCGACCGCCTTGGCGCTGGGGGTCTCGCTGCTCATCGGCGTCGCGGCCGGGGTCTACCCCGCGGCTCGGGCGGCCCGGCTCGCCCCGATCGACGCCCTGAGAACCGAATGATGTCGAGGGACCACTGATGGGCGCGACCGGACGACGGATCCTGATCGGCGGTGTCGTGCTGGTCGTGCTCGGCCTCATCGGCGCCGGCGGCGCCGTGGCGGCAGGCTTGCTGGGAGCGCCGGCACCCGAGTACCGCACCGCCGAGGTGACCCGCGGCAACCTCAGCGAGACCGTGGCCCTGACGGGGTCGGTGACACGGGTCAACCAGGCCAGCGAGACGTTCCCGACCTCCGGCACCGTCACCTGGGTGGGTGTGCAGATCGGTGAGAAGGTGACCAAGGGTCAGCCGATGGCCCGGATCGAGAAGCTGCCGCTGCAGGTCGCGCTGGTCACGGCCGAGGCCGACCTCATCCAGGCGCGGGCCGCTTACCAGCGGGACCTGAAGGCGGCCGACGACGCGGCCGAGCAGCAGCGGAAGCAGAAGGAGGAGGAGGAGGAGGAGGCCTCCGCAGCGGAGGCGTCGGCGCCTTCGGCCGACAGCGGTCCACCGCCGTCCCAGCCGGAACCGCAACCTGCTCAGCCCAGCGGCACGCCACCGGGATCCGGCGCAGGCGGCGCGGCCGCCCTGCAGCAGCTGATGACCCGGCTGGCCGGGGAGATGGCAGCCGCTCAGCGGACCTGCGGACTGGTCTCCGGGCCGATGCCAGGCAGCACGCCCTCGGCCGCCCCCACGAGCTCCCCCACGATCGCTTTGACGCCTTCGGTCAGCCCGACCCCCACGCCAACACCGACACCAACTCCCACTGCCTCGCCCAGCCCGACCGCGTCTCCCGCTCCAACGCTGACCCCCACGTCGACCGCCTCGCCCAGCCCGACCGCGTCCCCCACTCCAACGCTGACCCCCAGGTCGACCGCCTCGCCCAGCCCGACGCCGACCCCCGCACCGATCAGTCCGACGAGCACGCCGCCGCCGAGCCTCGATGCCGATGCTGTGACGAGCTGTCTGGCAGCGCTGCGTACTGTGACGACCCTGCAGGCGGCCGCGGCGCAGGCGATCATCGCGGCGTCGGCCGAGCTCGAGGCAGCCACCCTGCAGCTCTCGATCACCGCCGAGGCCCAGGCCAAGGCGATGGCCGACGCCGGTCAGCAGCAGGCCGAGGAGATGGCCCGCGCCCAGGCGGAGATGCTGTCGCAGGCGACCGGGGCTGAGGAGGTCGGCACCAGCTCCACCGGATCGTTGAAGGCCCAGCTGGCTCGGGATCTCGTCGCGATCACCCGCGCTCAGCAGGCGGTCGGCAAGGCTCGCGACG
Organism: Microlunatus sp.; assembly: GCA_035630075.1. Taxonomy (GTDB): domain Bacteria; phylum Actinomycetota; class Actinomycetes; order Propionibacteriales; family Propionibacteriaceae; genus Microlunatus. The sequence goes on along the minus strand of DASQLI010000221.1, from coordinate 8,480 downwards.
ATCTCGCCGAGGCGACGCTGAAGGCTCCGATCACCGGCGTGGTGGGGAGCATCGGCTTCACCCTGGGCAGTGTGGCCTCGGCCGCCGACGGCATCACCGTTGTGGGCTCGGGAGCGTCCGAGGTGACGGTGCCGGTGCCTCTGTCGCTGATGGGCAAGGTCGCCGTCGGCCAGACCGCTCAGGTGGTGCCGCCGGGGGGGACGAAGCCGGTAGCGGGCGAGGTGACGGTCATCAGCCCCCTGCCCAGCTCGTCCGCTTCCGGCGGAGACCCGACGTACGAAGCCGTGATCAGAGTGCCCCGGTCGCCGGTCGCGCTGACCAGCGGCGTGTCGGCGACCGTGCGGGTCACAGTCGCTCGAGCCGACGATGCTCTCGTGCTGCCGATGTCGGCGACCGTTCCGGTCGACGAGAAGCATGCGTCCGTCCGCGTCCTGACTCCCTCCGGCGCGATCGAGGAGGTCACGGTCACCACTGGGGTGAAGGACGTCGCCCGGATCGAGATCGTCCAGGGCCTCCGGCTCGGACAGCGGGTCGTCATCGCCGACCCGACCAAGCCGCTGCCAGGCCTGGACCTGTTCGGCGAGGAAGAGCCAGAATCGCCACCCAGCCCTGAACCCACCCGCTGAGCTGCGCGGCCGACTGGGCGATCCCGGCGCTTACGCGCTCAGTCGTCCGCCGGCGCGGTGTCGGAGCGGATGTCGATCCGCCACCCGGTCAGACGCGCGGCGAGCCGGGCGTTCTGTCCCTCGCGCCCGATGGCCAGCGAGAGCTGGTAGTCCGGCACCACGACCCGAGCGGCGCGGGCGGCCTCGTCAACCACGGTCACCGACGACACCTTGGCCGGCGACAGCGCCTGGCCGACGAACCGCGCGGGATCCGGTGACCAGTCGATGATGTCGATCTTCTCCTCGTTCAGCTCGTGCATCACCGCCCGGACGCGTTGGCCCATCGGTCCGATGCAGGCGCCCTTGGCGCTGACGTCGCGGGTGGTGGAGACCACCGCGATCTTGCTGCGGTGCCCCGCTTCCCGGGCCACCGCCTTGATCTCCACTGTCCCGTCGGCGATCTCGGGGACCTCCAGCCGGAACAGCTTCTCCACCAGGTGGGGATGGGTCCGCGAGACCACGACCTGGGGTCCCCGCAGCTCCTTGCGGACCGACACCACGTAGACCTTCAGCCGGGTGCCGTGCGCGTACGACTCCCCCGGCACCTGCTCCGACAGCGGCATGATCGCCTCGATCTTGCCGAGGTCGACCAGCACCGTACGCGAGTCGCGGCCCTGCTGGACCACACCGGAGACGATGTCGCCCTCGACGCCGGCGAAGTGGCCGTACTTCTGCTCGTCCTCGGCGTCGCGCAGCCGTTGCATGATCACCTGCCGGGCGGTCGAGGCGGCTACTCGGCCGAAGCCGTCGGGGGTGCCGTCGTACTCCCCGATCACCTGACCGTCCTCGTCGGTCTCGGGGACCATCACCGCGACGTGTCCGGACTTGCGGTCCAGCTGGACCCGAGCGCCGGGCACGGCACCGTCGGTCTTCTCGTACGCGGTGATCAGCGCCTCCTCGATGGCGCGCACCAGCAGGTCGAGGGGCAGGTCCTTCTCCCGCTCCATCAACCTCAGCACCGACATGTCGATGTCCATTTCAGACCTCCTCCTCGCTCGCCCCGTCGTCTCGATCTCCAGCGTCGTCCTTCGGGCGGTTGAACTCCACCTGCACGACTGCCTTGCCGATCTCGGCATACGACATCCGCCGGGACGCGTCGTCGACCGCCAGGTCGACCCCCTCGTCGTCCGCGGCCTCGACCCGACCGGTCACCGACGACCCGTCGACCAGGTGCACCGCCACCAGCCGCCCCCGGTTGCGACGCCAGTGCCGGGGCGCGGTCAGCGGCCGGCTGATCCCCCGGGTGGACACCTCGAGGGTGTACGGGCTGGCGCCGACCACGTCCGAGGTGTCCAAGGCCACCGAGATCGCCTTGGTGGCCTCGGCGATGTCGTCCAGGGACGGTCCCCGACCCTGCGGGCCGTCCCCGTCCACGGTGACCCGCAGCAGCCGGCGCTTGCCCGCCGGGGTGACGGTGACCTCCTCCAGCTCGAGACCGAACTGCTCCAGGATCGGGGTCAACGACGAACTGAGCTGGCTGTCCTTCATACGTCCTCCGGTGCGCCCACGATCCGATTGGGTCGAGCAGTTGTGTTGGTCGAGTCTTCCACGCCCGCCTCGGCGATTCATCCGGGGCAGGTCCTGCTCGGAGGTGCTAGCGGCTGTGGTGCGCGGCGTACTCGGCCCGGATCTCGCTGCGCCAGTGCAGCAGATCGGACCGCAGCTGCTTCAGCCGGGCCGGATCCATCCCGCCGATCAGGTTCTCCAGCTCGGCTGGGTCGGCGGCCAGGTCGAACACCTCGTCCGGCCGGTTGCCGAAGTGGTGCACGTACTTGGTCGTCCCGTCGATCAGCGCCAGGCAGCGGTTGTCGGACTGGCACGAGACCCGAACCGGCTCGCCCGGACCGTCGGCGCTCAGAGCCCCCTCGCGGTCCAGACCACCGGCCAGCCGGTAGCCGAGCGACTCCGCGATCGTCTCCGGCACACTCATCGTGGTCACCGCTCGCTGCACCGAGCGGCCGCGCTGATCGGTGGGGTCGTACACCAGGTACGGGACCTTGATGCCCTCGTTGTAGATCGTGTTGTCGTGCTGACGAAGACCGTGCTCGCCGAACCCCTCACCGTGGTCGGCGATCACCACCACCAGAGTGTCGTCGGCGTGACCCTCCTGCTTCAGCATGGCGAACACCTTGGACACGAACCGATCCACGTACCTGGCGCTGTTGAGGTAGTTGTTCAGCTCCTCGTCGTCGGCCAGGTGCTCGCGGGGGAAGGTGTTCGGCAGCCGGTAGTCGTGGTGCCCCGTGACGGTCAGGTAGGTGAGCAGGAACGGCGCATCACCCTGCTGGCGCAGCCAGTCGCGGCTGGGCTCGAGCATGATGTCGTCCTCCCAGCCGAAGTAGTTGGCCCGCCCGAAGCCGGCCTTCGGGAACTCCTCGACCGGATGGAAGGAGTCGTACCCGAGGTTGCGGATCAGGTCCGGTCGGCGCTCGAACTCCCCGACCGCGGACTGGAAGAAGCCGGTGGCATAGCCCTGCTCCCGCAACAGACCGGGCAGGCAGGTGGACGGCAGACCGGCCGGCTCCGACTCGGTCAGCTTGGTGTCCAGCGGCGGCATGTAGCCGCAGTTGGTGGCCGTGACCGCCTTGGAGGTGTGGGGGACCACCGTGTACGCGTTCTCGGCGACCGTGCTGTGGGCAGCAAGATCGGCCAAGAACGGCGTGGTGTCGCGATCGGCGTTGCCGAGTGACGTCGCCTCCGAGCGCAGCGACTCCATGGTGATCAGCACGACGTTGCGGGGTTGGTCGGTCGCGCCCGCCGCACCCTGGCTGGTCGCCACCATCCGGCTCGGAGTCAGGGCCGGCCGCTCGGCCGAAGCACGCTCGGACTCGACCATGCCCGATCCCAGCTCCAGGGCGATGTCCAGCGCCCGATTGCGGGAGAACGCCCCGCCGCCGGTGAAGCTCGGCACCGCGGCCGCCACCACCAGCACCAGCCCGGTCGCGACCGCCAGCAGCGAGAGCCGACGCCGGCTGCTGCCGCGCGTCGAGCGGCCGGCGGCCGGCGGCCCCATCCCGGGAAGCCAGCGGCCGCGCGCGGACCGGCCGCGGTAGCGCAGCCGATAGACCAGCACCGGACCGAGCAGCGCGTACGCCACGACGCCGACCATCAGCCAGACGTGGACCGGCGACGTCTCGCTGGCCGCGATGCTGCGCGTCGCTTCGGGATCGGTGATGGACATACGCAAGCCACCGAGGTCCAGGATCGACCCACTCTTGACGTAGTAGCTGTGCGCGACGACGGCGAACAACAGGTAGGCGGCGACGCAGGCCTGACCGAGGACCAACAGTGCGAGCCGACGCCAACCGGTACGGAAGACGCCGAACGCGACTACCCAGATCAGCGCGAGACCGAGGTGGGCCAAGACATCGGAGCGCAGCTGACCGATCGCGGCCAGGCCGGTCGGTGCCGCGTACTGGCTGGTGATCCGGAGCCAGCTCAACGTCAGGTCGAAGAGCGCCGCCGGAACCAACAGGCTCACGAGGTAGAAGGCGTCGGGTGGCGGCAGAAAAGATACGACCGTCGCACGAAGTCGAGAGGCCACTCGACCCGCCGTAGCGGCTGGCGGAGGACTCGTTGACATCTCGACGACGCAGGGTAGCAATGAATTGTTAACGAGTCGTTCAGTGAGTACGGCCGCCGGTGCTGCTCACGGAGCTCAGGGAGCCTGGGAGGTAGGTTCGGCGGGTGATCTCCGCGCACGACCCCGTCCGGCGGTCACGTCGCTCTGTGCTGCTGGCCGGCGCCGCCGCGCTCGCCTCGGCCGTTCCCGCGATCGCCGGTTGTACGCCTCCCGGCGGTCCTGTCTCGCCCCAAGCGCCCGCGGGCGCCACCAGCGGCGGCCCGACCACCAGCACCGGTGCCGGATCGGCCGACCCGCCGCAGTCGGATCAGCCGTCGGTGGCCACCTTTCCCGGATCCGTCGAGGGTGCCACGATCGAAGACCGGCTGGCGGCGCACGCGGCCACCCTGCTCGCCGTCGGCAAGGAGGAGCTGGGGAAGAAGGGCCGAGCCCTGGTGACCGCCATCCGCGATCAGCACCGAGCGCACGCCGCGGCCCTGCGGACCGCCGACCCGACCGATCCGGGCCCGGCGGCGTCCGACCCGCCGGTCGGCGACCCGTCACCGTCCGACAGCGCCTCCGGCAAGCGACCCGGCTTCGCCCAGGCGGTGGACCGCCTGGTGGCCGCGGAGTCGAAGGCGGCCGTGACGCATCGCGCCACGGCTCTGGCCACCCAGGGCCTCGCCGCCCTGCTGTGGGGATCGCTGGCCACCTCCGCCGCGGCCATCACCGCGATCCTGAAGGAAGCCGATCTCGCCGGTGACGACCCCGACCCGGGCGCCGCCACGGTCGCAGCCGTGAAGAGCCGAGCCCCGATGCCGGTGGTCAGTGTCGTCGCGGCCGAGCAGGAGATGGTCCGACAGCTGCACGCCGTGATCTACGGCTACCAGCTCGCCCTGGGACGCTTGACCGGTACGCGACGCGACGCCGGCGCCGCCGACCTGAGGCGGCACCGGATCCTGCGGGACCGGTTGACCGCTCGGCTGATCAACCGCAAGGTGGACGTGCCGGTGGCCGAGCCGGCCTACGTGCCCAGCACGAACCCCCGGAACGCGGCCACCGCCCGGAAGCTGATCCGGCAGATGGAGACGGCCCTGCTGCCGTTCTGCGGCTTGTGGCTCGCAGCTGCCGACGCCACGGCCGAGCGGACCGAGGCCCTGGACCAGGTCGGGCGAACCGCGCGAGTGGCCCGCCAGTGGGGGGGCTCTCAACCGGCCTGGCCGGGATGGAAGCTCGCCTGATCCGCGTGGCTCCGAGGCCGCAGCATCGCGGAGTCGTCAGCCCAGCAGCTGGCCGACGACGTCGTACGCCAGTCGCACGATGAGCATCACCACCACCACCAGAAACACCTTCCGGACGAAGCTGTTCCCCTTGCTGATGGCGGTCCGGGCACCCAAGAAGCCGCCGACCAGGTTGGCCGCACCCATCAGCAGCCCCAGCTGCCACAAGATCGCCCCGTGGGCGGCGAACACGGCGATGGCGGCGAGGTTGGTGACCAGGTTGGCGATCTTGGCCTGGGCGCTGGCGTCCAGGAACCCCCAACCCAGCAGGCCGACCAGCAAGATCACGAAGAAGGAGCCGGTGCCGGGGCCGAGGATGCCGTCGTACCCGCCCACCCCGAGCCCGATGGCCAATGTGATCAGGTAGTGCTTCCGGCCGACGTACTTTCGCTCGGTCAGCAGGCCGAGCTCGGGCCGGCGCCAGGTGTAGATCCCCACCACCACCAGGGCGACCAGCACGATCGGGGTGAAGACCTCCCTGGGCAGGAACCGGGCGGCCTGCGCGCCGAGCGCGGAGCCGATCGAGGCGCCGACGACCAGCGGCACGATGCTGCGCCAGTCGGGCTTGATCTTGATCGCGTAGAGCAGCGAGCTGGTCGCCGTCCCCCACACCGACGACACCTTGTTGGTGCCCAGGATCGAGGCCGGTGGCGTGTCAGCGGGCAGACCGATCAGCAGCGCCGGCAGCTGGATCAGACCGCCGCCACCCACGACGGCATCGACCCAGCCCGCTACGAAGGCGGCGACCACCAGCGCGATGACGGTCGCCAGGCCGAGCTGCGCCAGGTCCACGTGCCCCGCTCAGTCTGCCGCAGGTCAGGCGATCGACGGCCGGCCGTGGACGACGGCGACGATGCGGGCGACCGCCTCGTCGAGCGGGATGTTCTCGCTGTCCCCGCTGGCGCGGTCGCGCAGCTCGATCAGGCCGTCGGCCAGTCCGCGGCCGACGACGACCGAGGTGGGCATGCCCATGATCTCCGCGTCGGCGAACTTCACCCCGGGGCTGGCCTTGCGGTCGTCCAGCACCACGACGATCCCGGCGTCATCCAGCTCGCGGGCCAGGTCGGTCGCCGCCTGCAGCACCGCCTCGCCCTTGCCGGTGGCCAAGACCTGCACGTCGAACGGGGCGATCTCCCGTGGCCAGCACAGACCCTTCTCGTCGGAGGTCCCTTCGGCCACCGCCGCAACCGCGCGGGAGACCCCGACGCCGTACGAGCCCATGGTCACCGTGACCAGCTTGCCGTTGCTGTCCAGCACCTTCAGGCCGAGCGCCTCGGCGTACTTCCGCCCGAGCTGGAAGATGTGGCCCATCTCGATTCCCCGGGCCAGCCGCAGCGGGCCGGAACCGTCCGGCGCCGGGTCACCGGCACGGATCTCGGCGACGTCGAGAACGCCGTCCGGGGTGAAGTCACGGCCGCAGACCAGGTCGAACACGTGCCGGCCGGGCTCATCGGCACCGGTCACCCAGCGGGTGCCGGCGACCACCCGCGGGTCAGCGAGATAGCGGATGCCGGAGGCGTTGTGCTCGCCCAGCGCGCCGGGCCCGATGTAGCCCTTGGCCAGGGTGGGGTGGTCGGCGAAGTCGTCCTCGGTGAACGCCTCGGCCTCGTCGGGTTCGAGCACCGCCGCCAACCGCTTCAGATCGACCTCGCGGTCACCGGGGACGGCGATGGCCAGCGGCTCGCGGGTGCCGTCGAGCTTGCGCACCATGACCAGCACGTTCTTGAGGGTGTCGGCCGCGGTCCAGGGCCGGTCGTCGCGGGGCACGTCGGCGTTGGCGTCGCGCGGAACGTGCGCATTTGCATAGTCGACCAGGGTCTGGATGGTCGGCGTGTCCGGAGTGTCGTGCACGTGCGCGGCCGGGGCGTCGTCGTACGGCAGCGGCTCCGGCGCCAGGATGTGCACGGCTTCGACGTTGGCCGCGTAGCCGCCGGGGGAGGCGACGAAGGTGTCCTCTCCGTTCTCGGCCACTGCCAAGAACTCCTCGCTGGCTGAGCCACCCATCGCCCCGGACATCGCGTGCACGATCACGTACTCGAAGCCCAACCGGTTGAAGATCTTGATGTAGGCGTCCCGGTGGGCCTGGTAGGACTTCTCCAGCCCGGTGTCGTCGATGTCGAAGGAGTAGGAGTCCTTCATCACGAACTCACGGCCGCGCAGCAGGCCGGCCCGTGGACGGGCCTCGTCGCGGTACTTGGTCTGGATCTGGTAGAGCGACAGGGGCAGGTCCTTGTACGAGGAGTACAGGTCCTTCACCAGCAGGGTGAACATCTCCTCGTGGGTCGGCCCGAGCAGGTAGTCACCGCCCTTGCGGTCCTTGAGCCGGAAGATGTTCGGGCCGTAGTCGGTCCACCGGCCGCTTGCTTCGTACGGCTCCTTCGGCAGCAGGGCCGGCAGGTGCACCTCCTGGGAGCCGATGGCGTCCATCTCCTCGCGGACGATGTTCTCGACGTTGCGGAACACCTTGTAGCCCAGCGGCAGCCAGCTGTAGATCCCCGGTGCGGCGCGACGGATGTAGCCCGCCCGGACCAGCCAACGGTGGCTGGGCACCTCGGCGTCGGCCGGATCCTCGCGCAGGGTCCGGACGAAGAGCTCCGACATTCGGGTGATCACGTGCGCACCTCTCTGCCCCGCCGGTCCACCCGGCGAGCCCCACCACCCTATCGAGCGGCGACGGGTTCACCCGCGCCTCTACCTGCCCTGAGCTCGTCGAAGGGCTGGCAACTTGCTCAAGACGCGGCCCCCGCCCGGCGCCTGGCGTCAGTAGTGGACGGTGGCGAACTCGCCGACGTCGGTGAAACCCACCCGGGCGTATGTCGCCCGGGCCGGCAGGTTGTAGTCGTTGACGTACAGGCTCACGGTCGGGGCGATCGTCCGGGCCAGCTGGACCACGGCCGCCATCGCGGGCGCGGCGAGCCCTTGTCCGCGCAGCGCAGGATCGAGCCAGACACCCTGCACCTGGCAGACCGAGCC
>DASQLI010000220.1:0-7266 GCA_035630075.1 Microlunatus sp. | reverse complement strand
CGGGTGCGGATCCTGTTCGAGCTCCGGTCGGCACCGGCGACCGCGACGATGCTCAGCGACAAGGTCGGCGCCTCGCCCTCGGTGACCAGCTGGCACCTGCGGCACCTGGCCGAGCACGGACTGGTCGAGGACGCCCCCGAGCTGGGCCGAGGTCGCGAGCGCTACTGGCGGCAGGTCGGCACCGGCTTCCGGTACGCCGTCACCGACGAGTCGAGCTTTGCCGCCGCCGAGGCACTGCAGTCGGCGCTGGACGAGGTGACCGGTGACGTGGTGACGCACTGGCGTCGCAAGGTCGCACCGGCGCTCCCCCAGGAGTGGGTCGCACTGTCCGGCAGCCAGGACACGACCATACGACTGACCACCGAGGAGCTGGCCGAGCTCAGCCAGGCTGTCGAGGGACTGCTCGCACCTTTCGTGCGACGCACCGACCCGCCGGCCGACGCTCGGTCGGTGCGGATGCTCCGGCACGTGATGCCGGCGGCCGACTGATGATCGAGCTGCTCCGGCGCAATCGCCGGTATGCACGGCTGTGGGGCGGCGAGTCGGTCTCGATGCTGGGCGACCAGGTGACCGGTCTCGCCCTCCCGCTGATCGCCATCATGTTGTTGCACGCACCGGCCTGGCAGCTCGGGGTGCTGACCGCCGCCGCCTGGATCCCGTACGTGTTCGCGCTGCCGATCGGCTCGATCGTGGACGGGCTGCCCTCCAAGCGGGTCGTGCTGATCGCTGCCGACCTCGTCCGGGGTGTCGCCCTGGCGACCATCCCGCTGGTGTTCGTGCTCGATCGACTCAGCACTGCCCACCTGCTGGTCGTGGCGATCGTCATCGGCTCAGCCGGGGTGGTGTCGCAGACCGCGTACGCGAGCTTCTTCCCCCGCGTCGTCAGCCTCGACGACGTCGTGGTGGCCAACTCGCTGAACTCCACCGCCCGGTCGGTGACCGCCCTCGGAGGTCCGCCGGCGGCGGGTTGGCTGCTGCAGGTGGTGACTGCTCCAATGGCGCTGCTGATCGACTGCTTCTCCTACGTCGTCTCGGCTCTCACCCTCGCCGGGCTGCGGGTTGACGAGCCACGGCCGCCGCGTCGTCGCCCCGCTGTCGTCCGCGATGTGGCGGAAGGTCTGCAGACCCTGCTGGCCAGCCCGTGGATGTCCTCGGCGCTGTGGTGCACCACGATCATGAACCTGGCGAACTTCGCCATCGTCGCGGTCGTGCTGCTGTACGCCACCAGCAGTCTGGGGCTGGCCCCGGCCGCGATCGGCACCGCTCAAGGGATCGGCGCGACCGGCGCCGTACTCGGTGCGCTGTGTGCTGCCCGGCTGTCGAGCCGAGTCGGCCTGTATCCCGTCGTCACCGCGGGGGTGATCTTGTTCTCGGCACCTTTCCTCGTCCTCGGCCTCATTCCTGCGGAGGCCTCGACTGTGGCGAAGATCGCCTCGTACGCAGCCTGCACCTTCCTGGTCACCGGCGGCATCGTGATCTACGACATCACCATCAACTCGGTCATGATCAAGGTCATGCCGGAGCAGATGCGAGGCCGGCTGGTCGGTGCCTTCTCCTCGATCAACTACGGCATCCGGCCGGCCGGAGCCCTGCTCGGCGGGGCGCTCGCAACGGCATGGGGTCCGCGGGCCACGATCCTCGCCGCCGCGGTCCTCGGCCTCGCCGCGTTGATCCCCCTCCGTCGGTCACCCCTGCGCGGCGTCCGTTCGATGGACGACGTAGCCCAGCCGAGCGTGGCGGCCGACGCCAGCCGGCCTTGATCCGTCGGCGACGCACGGTCGACCTCGATTGACCACGACACCCATCTACGGGAGTCTTCGTCACTCCGCGGTGGTTGCAGCTACCGCGAAGTCGGCCAACCGGAGCCCGGTTGCTGCGACGATGGCCACCATGACGGCGCCCACCTCCTTGTCCCGCGCCGAGCAGGTCGCGGCCGCGACCCCCGCGTCGCGGAACCGGGTGATCGACTTCCTGCGCGCCGCCGCCATCACCGTCGTCGTGCTCGGCCACTGGACGATCGTCGCTGTTGACCCCACCGGCATCCAGCCGCACGGCGTGCTCGACAACGCGCCCTGGTCCCATCCGCTCACCTGGGTCTTTCAGGTGATGCCCGTGTTCTTCCTGGTCGGCGGGTACGCCAACGGGATCTCCTGGCGGTCGGCGCGCCGCAAGGGCATCGGGTACGGCGGCTGGCTGCGCGCTCGACTGCGTCGCCTCGGTTTGCCTCTGATTCCGCTGCTGCTGGTCTGGCTGGTGATCTGTACCGTGCTGCTGGCTGCGGGCGTCGCGCCGGCGGAGGTGCAGGTGGCTTCGCAGATGGCGCTGATTCCGACCTGGTTCCTGGCGGCGTACCTGCTCGTGATCGTCCTCGCACCGCCCTGCCTGGTGTTGTGGGAGCGGTTCGGCTGGTGGTCGATCGCAGCCGGCGTGGTGCTGGCCGGCGTCGTCGACGTGATCAGCATCCGCACCGGGTCGGCGCTGGCCGGCTATCCGAACTACCTGATCGTCTGGGCCAGCTTCCACCAGTTCGGGTACGCCTGGTTGGACGGCCGGCTGGCCACCGCCGGGCGCAAGCTGGGGCTGGCAGCCGTCGGCGCGATCGGCCTCGCCCTGCTGGTCGGTCTGGGTCCCTACCCGGTCTCGATGATCACCGCGGCCTCGGACGAGATCAGCAACTCCAACCCGACCCGGGTGACGATGGCCTTCCTCGGCATGCTGCAGGCCGGACTGGTGCTGCTGGCCGAGGCACCGCTGGGCCGCTGGCTGCAGCGACCCCGGGTCTGGTTCGTCACCGTGGTGCTGAACTCCCGGATCATGACCTGGTTCCTGTGGCACCTGACCTCGATGGTCGGAGTCGCCGCGCTGCTGGTGGCACTGGGCGGTTTCGGTCTGGGTCTGGAGCCACTGAGCCCGGTCTGGTGGCTCACCCGCCCGCTGTGGTGGCTGGTGCTGCTCGCGGTGACGTACGGGCTGGTGCTCGTCTTCGGCCGGTTCGAGTCACCCCAGGCCGACAACCGTCCGGCACCGGCGACCTGGCGGCCGATCTGCGCCGCCGGCTGCGTCTGTGCCGGCCTGGCCGTGCTGGCCACCACCGGCATGGTCGGTCCGCACGGGGTGAACTGGCTCTGGCCGCTGCTGCCGGTGGTCGGGCTGGCGGTCTTCGGCGTGCTGCTGCCACCACGGCGCAAGAGCGTGTGAGTCTGAGCGGTGTCAACGCCGCACAGACTCCCTCGTTGTACGCAGATCAGGCCCGCGCCGGATTCCACCAGGCGTCACCGGCCGCCTGGCCCACAGGGTCCGCGACGCGTGCGCCCCCCTGTGGCCGGCTCGGCGAGAAGTGCGGGACCACGGTGCTCTGCTCGAAGAGGGTGCGCTGGCTCCTTCTCGAGGCCGCCTGCAGCCCGGGTCTGATCGTCGTAGGTGAACGACTACCGCGGACGGTAGATGTCGGCTCGGTGGTCAACGTGAACTACTACGACGACGAGCTCCCCGTCGATGACCTCGTAGAGGATCCGGTACGGACCCCGGCGTGCGCTCCACAGCCCCGACAGCTCGCGCACCAGTGGGTTACCCACCCGCGTTGGATCTCCCGCCAGGTCGCCGTAGATGAACTCGATGATCGCCGGCACGATCCGCGGCGGCACGTGCTGCAGATCACGTTGTGCGGTGCTGGCCATCGTGACGCGGTGACTGATGATTCACCTGGGTGAGGCTCACCTCCGAACCTTCATCCCGCCCAGCGCAGCGCCCAGTGGTACATGGCGATCGCGGCCGCGGCCCCCGCGTTCAGCGAGCGGGTCGAGCCGTACTGGCTGATCGCCACCAACCGGTCGCAGACGGCGACCAGCTCGTCGGTGAGCCCTGGCCCCTCGGAGCCGAAGACCAGACAGACCCGCTCCGGTAGCTCGGTCGTCTCCAGCGGCAGCGAGCCGGGTAGGTTGTCGACGCCGACGATCGCGTACCCGTCGTCGCTCATCGCGGCGGCGAACGAGGTGACGTCGGGGTGGTGCTGGACGTGCAGGTAGCGGTCAGTCACCATTGCGCCGCGCCGGTTCCAGCGGCGCCGGCCGAGGATGTGCACCCCGGCCACGTTGAAGGCGTTGGCCGTCCGCACGATCGAGCCGATGTTGAAGTCGTGCTCCCAGTTCTGGATGGCCACCCGCAGCAGGTACCGCCGGGTGTCGAGCTCGGAGACGATCGAGTCGACCGTGCGATAGCGGAAGCTGTCGGTCACATTGCGCCGGTCTCCGTCAGCCAGCAGGTCGGTGTCCCAGTCCGGACCCTCGGGCCACGGCCGAGGGTGCGGACCCACCCTGGACGAGTCCAGCGGCCCTTCTGGTAACGTGCCGAGGCTCACGTCGTCGTTTCCTGGGGTTTCCACGGGTCTGAACGGTATCCTCTACCCGGTGACCCCGCTCGACGCCGCCCTGCTGACGCCGATGCTGTTGCCGTCCTGGATGGATCCCGAGGTCCTGATCCAGTGGTTCGGTCCCTGGGCCCTGTGGGGTGTCGCCTTCGTCATCTTCGCCGAGTGCGGGCTGTTCGCCATCCTGCCGGGTGATTCGCTGCTGTTCACTGTCGGCCTGTTCACCTCGATGGGAATCATCGACCACAGCCTGCTCTTCATCTGCGCGGTGCTGACCATCGCCGCCGTGCTGGGCAACGTCTGCGGCTACTGGATCGGCCGGCTGATCGGCCCGCCGCTGTTCAAGCCGCGGACCGGGATCATGGGCCAGATCTTCAAGCAGTCCTACGTCGACAAGACCCACGTCTTCTTCGAGCGGTACGGCAACCGGGCGCTGATCCTGGCCCGCTTCGTGCCGATCGTGCGCACCTTCGTCACCCTGGTCGCCGGTGTCGGGAAGATGGACTTCCGGAAGTTCATCACCTACACCGCCATCGGCGGCATCCTGTGGGCCTGCGGCATCACGGTCCTGGGCTTCTACCTGGGCCGAGTTCCCTTCATCCACCACAACCTCGAAGCCGCCCTCATCCTGATCGTTTTCATCTCGGTCATCCCGATGCTGGTGGAGTACGTGCTGCACCGGCGGCGGACCAGCCAGGCGGTCGCCGCCGCAACCGCGGCCGCGGTCCCCGACCGAACCGAGACCGAGGACCGCAAGGCCGACTCAGCCGACCTGTAGGCCGGCCAGCGCAGCCCGGACCGGCGGGAGGAACTCCGGTGACGTGTCGGGGATGGTGCCGTAGAACAGTCCGGCCTCGCCCTCGGCGTCGACGTCGACGACCACCACGATCATGATCTCGCCCTTGGCGACGATGCCTGGGATGTCGAAGGTCAGGTGCGACTCGATCAGGTAGGCCTCGTGCCCGTCGACCATGATCGCCTCCCGCCGGGTGTCGGTCCGGTCGATCTCGTGGTTGTTGTAGAAGAGCGCAACCACGCAGTCCGCCACCACCTCCGCACCCTGCTGCGGTCCGTAGAAGCCGTCCCCTGCCATCAGCCGGGCGATCAGCGCCCAGGCCACCCACGTCGTACGCCCGTCGGGCGACCGCTCCACGAACGCCTGCTGGCTCTGCACGTCGTGGCCGAACGGAGTCCGAGTGTCGACGACCGGAGCGTCGAACGGCGGGGGCAGCCGCGGGTATGACAGCTGGCCGCTGCGAACCCGGTCGCCGGTCGACGGCACGGCCGGGCTGGTGGTCGCGGAGGCGCGAGGGCAGGACTGCTGGGTGGGATCCTGACCCGGTGGGTCGGAGCCGTCCAGCAGGCTGCCGCCCACGGTCCGGACGACGAGGGTGGCGATCACGACCACCGCCAGCAGCAGTGCGGCCGCCGCGAGCCACCAAGCCCACGGCCGCCGCGGCGGCCCGAACCCGGTCCTGACCTTCTGGTGACTGGTCAGCGCGGCAGGTGGACCAGACGCCGGAATTTCGGGCGGACCGGTCGGGCGGGCCTGATGAGGGGGCGCGGCATCGGGGCGGTCCGTGGTGTCCGGACTCCAGGACTGTCCGTCCCAGAACCGGTAGCGACCGGGCGCGCCGGCCGGGTCTGGGTACCAGCCCGGTGGCGCGCTCATGATCCGACGGTAGGGGACGCAGCCAAGCGAGCGCGACGCTAAGCCGTCAGGTCGATCAGGGTCTGCAGGTCCGCTGCGGTCGGCTGCCACTGGGCGGCGGCGACATTGGCCTCGATCTGGGCGACCTTGGTGGCTCCGGCGATCACGGACGCGACGGTGGGCATCGCGGCCAGGCCGCCGATCGCGATGTCCAGCAGGCTGATGCCGCGCTCCTCGGCAAAGGCGGTCAGCGCCTCGACCTTGTCGAAGTTCGCGTCGGTGAGGTGGGCCGACTGGTCTCCGCGGGCCAGCCGGGTGCCCTCCGGAGCGGTCTCACCGCGTCGGTACTTGCCGGTCAGCAGTCCCCGCGCGAGCGGGAAGAACGGCAGCAGACCCTGGCCGGTGTGCTCCAGCGCCGGCAGCAGCTCAGCCTCCACCCCTCGGTTCAGCCAGCTGTACTCGTTCTGTGCCGAGACGAACGACTCATACCCGTTCGTCCGCGCCGTCCAGTCGGCGTCGATCGCCTGCCAGCCGCTCAGATTCGACGACCCGAGGTAGCGGATCTTGCCCTCGGCCACCAGCTCGGTCAGCGCCGCGAGCGTCTCCTCGATGGGCGTGAGCTCGTCGGGTCGGTGGTACTGGTAGAGGTCGATCCAGTCGGTCTGCAGCCGGCGGAGACTGTTCTCGACCGCGATCCGGATGTAGCGCCGCGATCCCCGAGCGCCCCAGTCGGGTCCGTTCGCGCCGTCCATGTCCATGCCGAACTTGGTGGCGATCACCACCCCGTCCCGACGGCCGAGCAGCGCCTCGCCGAGCAGGGTCTCCGAGCCCCCGGCGTTGCCGTACACGTCAGCGGTGTCGAACAAGGTGATGCCGGCGTCGATCGCCGCGTTGACCACGCTCGGGACGTCCTCGTCGGGCATCCGGGCTCCGAAGTTGTTGCAGCCGAGTCCCACTACCGACACCGTCAGACCGGACGGGCCGAGCTGTTGGTAGATCACTGCGTATTCGGCGGCTGGTACCCGCCCGACTGCTGGCCCGGCCGCTGAGGATCAGACGCCTGCGCATCAGAGGGCTCCGAACCAGAGCTCGGCTGCGACTGCCCGGACTGCTGCTGGGGCGGCGCATAGTGCTGAGGTGGCGCCGAGTGCTGCTGCGGTGGCGCCGAGTGTTGCTGCGGAGGCGCCGAGTGTTGCTGCGGCGGCTGCTGGTAGGTCTGCTGCGGGTCCTGATAGCTCTGCTGGGGCGC
>DASQLI010000219.1:0-20141 GCA_035630075.1 Microlunatus sp. | reverse complement strand
GCGGTGGACGTTGACCTCGCCCTGCGTCAGTGGCAGTCCCTGGTGGACGGCTACCGCAGCCTCGGCCACCGGGTCGACCTGGTCGATCCCGTCGAAGGCCTGCCCGACATGGTGTACGCGGCCAACGGCGCCCTCGTCACCCCGACTGCGACCGTCGCGGCCCGATTCGCGTACCCGCAGCGCGCCGCCGAATCCGACGCATACGCCAGGTGGCTGACGGCGCACGGGCTCGGTCCGGTCCATGTGCCGGAGCAGGTGAACGAGGGCGAGGGCGACTTCCTGGTCGTCGGTGGGTTGATCCTGGCGGGCACGGGCTTCCGGACCAGTCTGGCCGCGCACGGCGAGGTGGCTCGCCTCACCGGCATGGAGGTGGCCACACTCGAGCTGGTCGACCCGCGCTACTACCACCTGGACACCGCGCTCGCGGTGCTGGACGACCGCACCGTCGCCTACTACCCAGAGGCGTTCTCCCCGGTGGCGCAGGCGACGCTGGCCACCATGTTCCCGGACGCGATCATCGCGACCGGGCGCGATGCCGCGGTGCTCGGCCTGAATGCCGTCTCCGACGGCCGACACGTCCTGCTGGCCGCAGCCGCCACCGAGCTCGCAGCCCAGCTCACCGCTCGAGGATTCGTCGTCGTTCCGGTCGACCTGTCCGAGCTGCTCAAGGGTGGCGGCGGGGTGAAGTGCTGCACGCTCGAGCTGCGCCGGCCGCGGCCGCTCACCGTGCAGAGCGACGAGCACGACCTGGAGGTGGGAGCATGACCCCGACCATGACCGACGCCGTGACCAACCCCATGCTGACCGATCCCACGCTGGCCGAGATCGCGCTCGAGGACGCCCACGTGGCGCACAACTACCATCCGCTGCCCGTGGTGATCGCCGAAGCCGAGGGCGCCTGGGTCACCGACGTGACCGGCCGGCGCTACCTGGACTGCCTGGCCGCGTACTCGGCGGTCAACTTCGGCCACCGCAACCCGACCGTCATCGCCGCGGCCAAGGAGCAGCTCGACCGGGTGACCTTGGTCAGTCGGGCCTTTTACTCCGACCAGCTCGGTGCGTTCGCCGCTGAGCTGTGCGCGCTGGCCGGCAAGGACATGATGCTGCCGATGAACACCGGCGCCGAGGCGGTGGAGAGCGGTCTCAAGGTGGCCCGCAAGTGGGGTCACGACGTGCGGGGGATCAAGAACCCGAGCATCGTGGTGGCCGCCGGCAACTTCCACGGCCGCACCATCTCGATCATCTCGTTCTCTGACGACCCGGACGCCCGGAACGGGTTCGGCCCGTACACGCCGGGTTTCCGCACCGTTCCGTACGGTGATGTGGCCGCCGTCGAAGCGGCCTGTGACGAGACCACCGTGGCCGTGCTGGTGGAGCCGATCCAGGGCGAGGGCGGCGTGGTGATCCCGCCCGCCGACTACCTGCCAGGTCTCCGGGCGCTGTGTGATGAGCGGCAGATGCTGCTGATCTGCGACGAGATCCAGTCCGGACTCGGACGCACCGGCCGTACCTTCGCCGTCGAGCACGTCGGGGTGGAACCTGACCTCTACCTGCTCGGCAAGGCGCTGGGCGGTGGCGTCGTCCCGGTCTCGGCCGTGGTCGGCAACGCCGACGTTCTGGGGGTCCTGCACCCGGGACAGCACGGCTCCACCTTCGGCGGCAACCCGCTGGCCGCCGCCGTCGGGCTGAGCGTCGTCCGGATGCTCGCCGACGGCTCGTGGCAGCACCGGGCGACCGAGCTCGGTTCCGTCTTGGCTGACGGTCTGCGCGGGCTGATCGGGCAGGGCGTCACCGCCGTACGCTGTGTCGGGCTCTGGGCCGGCGTCGACATCGACCCGGCTCTCGGTACCGGTCGCGAGGTGAGCCAGCGACTGATGGCGCGCGGGATCCTGGTCAAGGACACCCACGGCTCGACCATCCGACTGGCGCCGCCCCTGGTGGTCACCGCCGAGGAGCTGACCTGGGCTGTCGAGCAGCTGCGCGAGGTGCTGGCCGAACTGCGCTGACCAGCCGGGGAGTCAGTCAGGCGTGTGGCTAGGACCGCCCCTTCATAATGGCTGGCATGGGCTGGTTGAAGCGGAGCACCCAGAAGCTGCGACGGGGTGGCGGCGCGACCAAGTCCTCCGGCAAGGCGAAGGTCGATGACGGGGTCACGATGCACCTGACCGAGTTCGCCCGGTCCCGGCGCGGCGTCGAGGTGTTCGTCGAGCCGCGTACCTCGGTCACCCAGACGACGATCCTGTTGGTGGCCTGGGACGGGGAGTGGACGCGTCGCGTGGTGCCCAGCCCGGAGTGGGCGCACAAGTTCGCCGAGAGCATGCAGCTACCGGGGTACGACGCCGCGGTCGTCGGCTACCCGCAGCGGATGCGGGACTACAACACCCGCAACAAGAAGCACCCCGACCTGCGTTGACTTGCCCGCACTCGCGAAGGGTGTGTGCTTCGACAGCTCAGCACACGTGCCCTGAGCGTGTCGAAGGGTAGGGGCACACGTGCCCTGAGCTTGTCGAACGGTAGGGGCACACGTGCCCTGAGCTTGTCGAAGGGTAGGAGGTGTGACCGACCGCAGCGCCTCAGTCCTCCAGCGAGCGACCCAGGGCGACCAAGGTGCGGACACCGAAGCCGGTGCCACCGGGCGAGACGTAGCCGCTGCCGCCGTCGGTCCAGGCCGGACCCGCGATGTCGACGTGCGCCCAGGCGATTCCTTCGCCGACGAACTCGCGTAGGAACGCAGCAGCCACCAAGGCCCCGCCGGCACGATCGCCGCCGGCCGTGGAGCGGATGTCGGCCACCTTCGAGTCGAGTTTGCCGCGGATGTGCTTCGGGATCGGCAGCTGCCAGAGATCCTCGCCGGCGGCCTCAGCCGCATCGAGCAGCCGATCGGCGGTGTCGTCGTCGCTGGCCATCAGACCCGCGGTCCTGTCCCCGAGGGCGACGATCGCCGCGCCGGTGAGGGTGGCCACGTCGACGATCAGGTCGGGGGTGTCCTCGCTGGCCCGAGCGATGGCATCGGCCATCACCAGCCGCCCCTCAGCATCGGTGTTGCCGTTCTCGACGGTCTTGCCGCCGTACATGGTCAGCACGTCCGACGGCCGGTAGGAGGTGTCGGACGGCAGGTTCTCGGCCAGCGACGCGTACGCCGTCACCTTCACCTTCAGGCCGAGCTCGGCGATCGCCCTGACGGCCGCGATCACGGCAGCCGCCCCTGCCATGTCGCACTTCATCGTGTACATGCCGTCGCCAGGCTTGAGGTTCAGGCCGCCGGAGTCGAAGGTGATCCCTTTGCCCACCAGTGCGAGGTGGTGCTTGGCGCCGCGCGGTGCGTACGCCAGCCGGACCAGCCGCGGCAGCCGGGACGAGCCGCCGCCGACGGCCAGGATGCCGCCGTAGCCGCCCTTGGCGAGCGCCTTGTCGTCGAGCACCTCGACCGAGACCAAGGAGCCCTTGAGGAAGGTCTTGGCCTCCTCGGCGAACGAGGCGGGGTAGAGCAGGTTCGGCGGGGTGTTCACCCATTCCCGAGCGGCGGTCACAGACTGGGCGACCGTCACCGCGTTGGTCACCGGGTCCGAGGTCACCGTCCGACGGCCGGCCAACGGCGTCACCACCGTGATCGCGGCCACGGCCGACGGCTTGTCCGCGCCGCTGCCGATCGGCCGGTAGCGGTAGCTGCCCAGCAGCGCTCCCTCGGCGACGGCCTGCACGGTCTCCGGCTCGTCGGCACCCAAGGACACCGCCACCTGGATCCCTCCGTCGCCCTGCTTCGCGGCCTGTCGCACCCCGGATCCGGCCGCCTGCCGGAGGTCCTCGGGCGAGGGAGCCGTGTCACCGAGTCCGACCACCACCACGACGGGCCAGCCGCCGACGGCGGGCAGCGTACGGGTGTGTCCGGCCTCCGCCTTGGCCCCGACACTGGCGGCCAGGGCATCGATGCCGAGTCCGAGCCGCTTGCTGTACTCCTTGTCGAGCGCGCTCGGGGCACCCACCACGCCGTCGCCCCCGTAGCCGACCACCAGCGCGGCCGCAGCCTTGTCCGCGGTCTTGGCGACGGTCAGTGTGGGCAGGCTGGGTACAGGCACGGGGGCTCCTCGATTCGGCGACAGCACTCGCGTTGGTAGGGCGATCACCGCCCACAGTAGTGGGGTAGGTTCGCGTCCGTGTCCACCGGATCACCGGCCGCAGCCCCGTCGGCGAACGCGGATCACGCCGCGGCTCAGGCGGCCAAACGGTCTCCTGTCCATGATCGGCACGTGGCTGCCGGCGCCAAGTTCGCCGAGTTCGGCGGCTGGTCGATGCCGCTGGAGTACGCCGGTGCCGGCGTCCTGGCTGAGCATGCCGCGGTCCGCAACGCGGCCGGCCTGTTCGACGTCAGCCACCTCGGCAAGATCAGTGTCACGGGAGCGGGGGCGGCCGACTTCGTCAACCGCTGTCTGACCGCCGACCTGCGCCGGATCGCGCCGGGCCAGGCGCAGTACACGCTGATCTGCAACGACGACGGTGGGGTCGTCGACGACTTGATCGCCTACCTGCACTCGCCCGAGGACGTCTTCCTGATCCCCAACGCCGCCAACTGCGCGCAGGTGGCCCAGCTGCTCGCCGGCGCCGCGTCGGCCGGGCTCACCGTGGCCGACGAGCACGAGGCGTACGCCGTCTTCGCCGTCCAAGGGCCGCACAGCGACGAGGTCCTGGCCTCGGCCGGCCTGCCGGTCGGCCACGGCTACATGTCCTTCGATCGTGCCGAGCTGGGCGGCGTGCCGCTCACGGTGTGCCGGACCGGCTACACCGGCGAACGGGGGTACGAGCTCGTCGTGGCCAGCGACCAGGCCGGCGCGATCTGGGACGCGATCGTCGCGGCCGGTGAGCCGTACGGGGTGCAGCTCGCCGGACTGGGGGCCCGCGACACGTTGCGTACGGAGATGGGTTACCCGCTGCATGGCCAGGACATCTCAGCCGACATCTCCCCGGTCCAGGCGCGCCTGGGCTGGGCGGTCGGCTGGAAGAAGGACGCGTTCTTCGGTGACGCCGCGCTCCGAGCCGAGAAGGAGGCCACGCCCAACCGGCTGCTCTGGGGCCTGAAGGCGGTCGGTCGCGGCATCCCCCGACCCGGGATGCTGGTCCGTGATGCCGACGGGCACGAGATCGGATCGGTCACCTCGGGAACCTTCTCGCCGACGCTGAAGACCGGCATCGCCTTGGCGCTGCTGGATGCGCGGTTCGCCGTCGACGAGCAGGTGCAGGTCGACGTACGCAACCGACGCGAGGCGTTCACGATCGTCAAGCCGCCGTTCGTGACGCCCGGCGTACGCGAGCCGTGAGCGCTTCCGAGTGACAGCGCGCCGGCTGGCTCACCTGCTGCTCGCCGTCGCGGGGCTGCTGGTGGCCATCTTCCCGTTCACGCTCGGAGCCGATCCGACCCCGACCTGTCGCGGTGTCGAGATGCAACCGGGGCAGACCTGCTCGAAGGCCGACGGCAGCGCTGTACAGACCTACGACGAGCGCCTGACGGCGACCCGCAACGCGACACCGGTGATCGTCGGGGTGGGCGTGCTCGTGACCACATTCGGGACCGCCCTACTCGTCGGCGACCTGCGCAAGGTGGGCAGCACCGGCGTGACCGCATCCTGAGCAGTCGAGCCACGCCCATGTCCTTCGACAGGCTCAGGACGCGTGCCTCGAGGGGGACATCGTCCAGGACCGAGTCATCCCTCGAGGTCGAAGCGGCAGGCTGGATCGGGTGACAGAGCGTCGGCGATCCGGCGCAGCTCCTTCGGTTCCAGCTCGGGCAGCGATTCCGGGTCGAACCACCCGACGTCCAGCGACTCATCGTCACCGACCGAGCCCTCACCCGAGACGTACCGGCAGTGGAAGGTCATCGACATGAACCGGCAGCGATCCCCGTTGGGATAGGTGATCTCCGGATCGGCCGAGACGCGGACGAGCCGCTCCGGGACTGCTCGGACCCGGGCTTCCTCCCAGATCTCCCGGGCGATGCAGTCGGCCGGCTGCTCGCCGGGTTCCACGATGCCGGCCGGGACGCTCCACCGGCCGGTGTCGGACCTCTGCACCAGCAGCACCTGCGTACCGTCGGACTCCCGGACCACGACGCCGGACACGCCGGGCAGCAGCAGCGACCGCTGACCCCAGACCTCGCGGAGCTCGGTGATGTAGCGCGGCGTCGGCACCTGGTCTCAGCGATCTTTCCGCGGTCAGGGCATCTTGACGACCTGGCCCGCGTACGCGAGCCCGCCGCCGAACGCGAAAAGCAGCACCGGCGCGCCCGAGGGCAGCGGATCCTCCTCCTGCATCTTGGACAGGGCGAGCGGGATCGACGCGGCCGAGGTGTTGCCCGAGAAGGTCACGTCGGTGGCCACCCGGGCGTTGATCGCGCCGATCTTGCTGGCCAGTGGCTCGATGATCCGCAGGTTCGCCTGGTGCAGCACGATCGCCGCGACGTCCTCGGGCGCGATCTTCGCCCGGTCGATCACCTCCCGAGCGATCCGTGGCAGCTCGAAGGTGGTCCAGCGGTAGACGGCTCGGCCGTTCTGCGCGAACTTGTCGTCGTCGGCCTTCTCGATCCGTACAGCGTCGCCCATCTCGGGTACGCAGCCCCACAGCACCGGGGAGACGTGCTCGTCGGGATCGGCGGTGAGCAGGAACGCGCCGGCGCCGTCGGCGGTGAGCACGCAGGTGGTCCGGTCGGTGAAGTCGGTGTAGTCGGTGAGCTTCTCCGAACCGATCACCAGTGCGGTCGTCGAGGCGCCGGCCGCGATCGCGTGCTGAGCGAGTGCCACGGCATGCGGGAAGCCCGAGCAGGCGGTGTTGATGTCGATGGTGGCCGGGCTGGTCGGGATCCCCAGCTGGGCGGCGACCCGGGCCGCCATGTTGGGGGAGCGGTCGACAGCGCTGCAGGTGGCAACGATGACCAGGTCGACCTGGTCGGCGGTCATCCCGCCCTTGGCCAGGGTGTCGTGCGCCGCCTTCACCGCCATCAGATCGACGGTCTCCTCCGGGCCTGCCCAGCGGCGCTCCTTGATGCCGACCCGGCGCTGGATCCACTCGTCGCTCGTCTCGACCATCGTCTCGAGCTCGGAGTTGGGGACCACCCGTTCCGGCTGGAAGTGCCCGACCGCTACCAGACGTGTTCCGGTCATGAGCGGAGCGTATTCCATCGTCCGTGAGCAGGATGAGCCGTCTCGACCGCCTCCACATGGTCAAACTGAGGATCGAAAGGGGCCTCGATGCTGCTTCAGCTGACCCGCGAAACAGCACCAGGGCACCTTTCGGTGGGCACGCCCTCTGTCAGGACTCAGGGTCGAGCGGCATCGGCCCGTAGACGAGCCGATCGCCCTCGTACAGGGTGACAGTCCGCACCCCCGCCTCACGCAGCTCGGGATAGAACTCCCCGAGCCAGGTCTCGGCGTCACCCTGGCTGTGCCAGGTGTGCTCGTACTCGGTCGGAATGCGCGGTTCCCCGACCCACCGCCAGGTCACCGTCGCTCCTCCGGTCCCGGATCAGGCCGGACGGCGCGACGGTGAGGCCTTGCCGACCACCGAGCCGTCGCGTTGCACGGCGTCGTCCAGGGCCTCGTCGATGCCGGACATCGTCTCGGCCGACAGCTTCTTCCCGGCCGCTTCGGCGTTGGCGGTGATCTGCTCGGGACGGGACCCGCCGGTGATGGCGGAGGCGACGTTGTCGTTTTGCAGCACCCAGGCGATCGCGAGCTGCGCCATCGTCAGACCCTCGGCCTCGGCGATCGGCTGCAGCTGCTGCACCTTGGTCAGGGTGTCGTCGGTCAGCAGGTTCTTGATGAACACCGAGCCGTCCGGATCGGTTGCCCGCGAGCCTTCCGGCACCGGCTGGCCCGGCTGGTACTTGCCCGTCAGCACGCCCTGGGCGATCGGGGAGAACACCACCTGGCTGATCCCCAGCTCCTGGCAGGTCGGTACGACCTCGGGCTCGATCACCCGGTAGAGCGCGCTGTACTGCGGCTGGTTCGACACGAACGGGATCCGCAGCTCTCGGGCCAGGGCGTGGCCCGCGCGAAGCTGGTCCGGGGTCCACTCGCTGACACCGATGTAGAGGGCCTTGCCCGCGCGCACCACGTCGGCGAACGCCTCCATCGTCTCCTCGAGCGGCGTGAAGTGGTCGTAGCGGTGGGCCTGGTAGAGGTCGACGTAGTCGGTCTGCAGCCGCTTCAGCGACCCGTTGATCGACTCGGAGATGTGCTTGCGCGACAGCCCGGTGTCGTTGTGCCCCTTGGGGCCGGTGGGGAAGTAGACCTTGGTGAAGATCTCCAGGCTCTCCCGGCGCTCACCGGCGAGAGCGTTGCCGAGGATCTCCTCGGCCTTGGTGTTGGCGTACACGTCGGCTGTGTCGAAGGTCGTGATGCCGGCATCGAGCGCCGCGCGTACGCAGACTGTCGCCTTCTCTGCCTCGACCTGCGAACCGTGCGTCACCCAGTTGCCATAGCTGATCTCCGAGACCTTCAGACCGCTGTTGCCGAGATAGCGGAACTCCATCTGTGTGCTGCTCCTGTGTGTCGAGTGATGTGTACATCGTTGGAAAGAACTGCGCATTCGGCAGCCCGGTGAACGACCCTACTCACCCCGAGCGAGCGCAGCGAGCGAGCCCGTCGCGAGCGAGGAGCGAAGATCGATTTCCTCAGCGGGCAGTGAACACCGAGTGACGACTCAGTACGCCTCGCCGCGCTTGATCCGCGGGGCGGGCATCCGGAAGCGCCTGATCTGGATCATCCGGTTCATCCCGTACATCAGCAGACCCTTGGGAGAGACCTTCGGCATCCGCTCGGCCAGCACCTTCTTGAACCCGCGCCACATGAAGAAGCCGTCCAGCAGCACGGCCAGGATGTAGACGTACATCAAGATCGTGGCGATCAGCGTGATCGGTCCGTACACCGACGACAAGAAGCTGAGCGCCAGGATGATCACCAAGGACGGCAGCAGGAACTCCCCGATGCTGAACCGGGCGTCGACGTAGTCGCGCATCAGCGCCTTCTCCGGCTGGGCCTCTCGGGTGTTGAGGGCCCGCATCCGCTCCGTCCGGTTCTTGGCGGACGCCTCCCGGCGTGCCTCCCGCGGAGTCAGCTGGCGAGTGACCCGTTGCCGTCGAGCAGCCTCTGCCTCCTTGCGGCTCGGCGTCGGCCGGTCCTTCTTCGCCGGACCTGATCCGAGCATCTCCGGCGTGGTCTCCGGCTCCGGCTCCGGGGCCTGGGGCTTGTTCCGGCGGAAGAGTGCCACTGCTGCCTCTCGGTGGTACGTGCCCGCCGCCTCGCTGGGGGTGGTCGGACTGGGTGACGCGGTTGGTATCCCTGGATTCTGTCAGGGGACACCCGCGATCTCGAATCCGCGAGCCGGTTCCCTGTCGAAGGTTTCCGCTCCGGGGATACGGTAGAAGCCTGTGCACACCCGCCCTGGCCCGCGCCGGGACTTCGAAGCGACTAGTTGAGGACACGATGGCCGGCATCTTCCAGCGCATCTCATTGATCTTCCGAGCCAAGACCGACAAGGCCCTGGACAAGCTCGAGGATCCGCGCGAGACGCTCGACTACTCCTACCAGCGGCAGCTGGAGCTGCTGCAGAAGGTCCGTCGTGGGGTTGCCGACGTCGCCACCAGCCGCAAGCGGGTCGAGCTGCAGGCCAACGGACTGAACACCCAGGTCGACAAGCTGACCCAGCAGGCCCAGAAGGCGCTGGAGGTCGGCCGTGAGGACCTGGCGCGTGAGGCGCTGACCCGCCGGTCCGGCGTGCAGCAGCAGCTCACCGACCTGCAGACCCAGCACGCTCAGCTGCAGGCCGAGGAGGAGAAGCTCACCCGGGCCAGCCAGCGGCTGCAGGCCAAGGTGGACGCCTTCCGGACTCGTAAGGAGACGATCAAGGCGACCTACTCCGCCGCCGAGGCCCAGACCCGGATCAACGAGGCCTTCTCCGGCATCAGCGAGGAGATGGGCGATGTCGGTCTCGCGATCCAGCGGGCCGAGGACAAGACCCAGCAGATGCAGGCTCGCGCCGGGGCGATCGACGAGCTGCTGGCCTCCGGCGCGCTCGACGATCCCACCGGCACCGCGAAGGACGACATCACCCGCGAGCTCGAGCAGCTGGCCTCGACGTCCGACGTGGAGGACGAGCTGGCCCGGATGAAGGCTCAGCTGGGTGCCGGACCGGCCGGGTCACCGCAGGCGATCGAGGGCGGTGGGCAGGCCCCGGTCGCGCAGCCGGTCCAGAACCAGACGTACGCCCCGCCGCCGCCGGCACCGTCCCAGCAGCCGCCGAGCCAGGGGGATCTGCGATGATCGTCCGCATTCTCGGCGAGGGCCAGTGGCGGATCGAGGGTTCGGGGCAGAACGAGTTGAGCGCCCTGGACGATGCCGTCGAGGCCGCCGTCGCCGCCGACGACCAGGAGCAGCTGGCCCAGGCGCTGCAGCAGCTGCACGACAAGGTGCGGGCGGTCGGCACCGAGGTAGCCGATGACGAGCTGGCAGACTCCGACCTGATCCTGCCGGAGACTGACGCCTCCCTCGACGAGGTGCGAGCGCTGCTGAATGACAGCGACGAGGGCTTGATCCCCAGCTGAGGTGCGACACCGGTGAGCCACTCGCTCGTCGGATTTTGCATAGTCGGCCTAAGGTCACGCCATGCAGACCTTCCCCCTGAGTCGTCATCAGGTGACCCGGATCGGCTTCGGTGCCATGCAGCTGCCGGGGCGCGGCGTGATGGGACCGCCGCGGGACCGGGACGAGGCGATCGCCGTGCTGCGGCGAGCCGTCGAGGCCGGCGTCAACCACATCGACACCGCGCAGTACTACGGCCCGGACGTGTCCAACGAGCTCATCCACACCGCTCTGCATCCCTACGGCGACGACCTCGCACTGGTCTCCAAGGTCGGCGCGCGCCGGGATGAGCAGGGTGGTTGGCTCCCGTGGGACGCACCCGAGCAACTGCGGCAGGGAATCGAGGACAACCTGCGCAGCCTGGAGATCGACCAGCTGGCCGCGGTGAACCTGCGGGTGATGGACGGCGCCCCTGCGGAGCCCGACCAGAAGTTCGACGACCAGCTCGGGGCGATGATCGAGGCCAAGGACGACGGGCTGATCGCCGGGATCGGTCTCAGCACGATCACCGAGGCGCAGCTCCGGCACGCGCTGCAGCAGACCGAGATCGCCTGCGTGCAGAACCCGTACAACCTGCTTGCGCGGGATTCGCAGCCGGTCCTGGATCTGTGCACCGAGCGCGGGATCGCGTTCGTCCCCTACTTCCCGCTCGGCTCGGCGTTCCACGCGACCAACCCGGTGCTCACCCATCCGGAGGTGCTCGCAGCGGCCGAGCGGCTGGGTCGGGCCCCCGCCCAGGTCGTCCTCGCCTGGACGCTGACGGTGGCGCCCAACGTGCTGGTGATCCCGGGCACCTCGTCCCTGAACCACCTCGAGGAGAACCTCGCGGTGGCTGACATCGAGTTGGACGCCGGGACCAAGGCGATCCTGGACTCACTGGTCTGACCGCGCCGGCGCGGACCACGCGTACAGGTCGCGCAGCAGGGCGATCTCGGCGAGGTGGTGGATCATCTCGCGGTTGATGTGCAGCACCAGCTCGGCCAACGACGACCCCTCGAAACCTGGCTCGCGGCACCGTTCGGCCAGCTCGGCGTCACCCAATGCACGCACTCCGCTGTTCCACCGGGCATAGAAGTCGTCGAGCATCTCGAGCGCACGATCCGCGGTCCCCGGATAATCGAAGTCTGCGTACGAGGTCGCAGGCCCGTGGAAGTAGCGGGCATTCCGCTCGCCGAGCACACCCACCAGCACATGACCGAGCCGCCAGGCGATGGTGGTGACCGGGGCGGGGGTCGGCTCGGGAAACGCGTAGTCGATCACGAAGTCCCCTACCCCGATAGGGGCACCCGTCGCCTGATCCCGTGGCCGGATGCTCCAGCAGCCGCCGACCGGCTCCCAGAAGTACTCCGCGTCGGTCAGGCCCGCCAGTCGGGGTCTCGCCTGCGACTGCCAGTGCCAGTCGAGCTGTTCGGCCAACGATGTCGTCCAGTCCATCCGTTGACTCTGGCAGGTGCCTCCGACAACAGAGCGGTTCTGGCTCGCGCTGCGATGCCCGGATGGTCATCACTGGCAGGATGATCCGTCGTGCGCATACTGGTGTGTCCGGACCGGATGGGTCCGCTGTCTTCCGCGGCGGCCGGTCAGGCGCTGGCGTCCGGATGGCCCGGAGCGGTCACCCGCACGGTCGGCGAGGCCGGTCGTGGGTTCGTGGAGGCGACGGCGGACGGCTGGGGAAGCGTGCTGCGGACCGCCGTCGTCGACGGGGCCGTGCTCGAGTCCGCCAGGGCAGCCGATGCGGTCGTCCTCGGTGTGTCTGGTGTGCTCGATGAGCTGGGGGTGCTCGGCCAGAGCGGAGTCGACGCCCATGCCCGACGCGAGTCCCCGATCCCGTACCAGGCCAGCTCGTTGGTCCTGGGACAGGCGATCGGTGCGCTGCTCGCCGAGGACAGGCCGAAGACGCTCCTGGTCGACCTCGCCGGGCTGCACGTGCACGACGCCGGTGCGGGGGTGCTCGCGGGCCTGGGAGCGCGGTCGTCCGGCGGTCGGCTGTCCGACGGCGTCGCGGGATTGTCCGGGCTGACCGCGGTCGACCTCGCCGCCGTACGGTCCGTCCTGGCCGACGTCGAGCTGATCGGCGTCGTGCCGGCCGCGGAACGGGACGACCAGCTGCTCGGACTGCGCGGCATCACCTCCCGGCGTGGCCGAGCCACGGGGGAGGACTCGGCGGTGCTGCTGGCCACGGACGCGGCGCTGCAGCAGCTGACCGAGCTGGTGGCGCCGGAGGTCGCGACGACGCCCGGTGCTGGAGCCTGCGGCGGTCTCGGTTGGACGACGCTGGCTCTCGGCGGTCGGTTGGCCACCGGACCCGAGCTGGGCCTGGCCGGCGCCGGTGACGGGTACGACCTGGTGGTCACCGGCTGCGGGGTCTTCGACTTCGCCGCACGGGGTGGTGGGGTGGTGGCGGCAGCGGCGGATCTGGCCGCTGCGAGCCTGGCGCCGTGCATCGTGATCGCGGGTGAGGTGCTGATCGGCGCCCGGGAGATGCGCACCATGGGGATCGAGGCGGCGTACCCGATCCGCGAGTCGAACCTCGACGCGCCGACCGGCGGCGACCTGACCGCTGCCGAGCTGACGGCGACTGTGACGCGGGTCTCACGAACATGGCGCTGGTGAGGGGAGTTTTCCCGCGGCGTCCGCGGTTCTAGACTGAGATCGATGTCAGGCCTAGGGTCAGACCAAACTGTGGAGAGTGATATGACGGCAACCGACCAGAGCACCACCCCGATCACGGACGGCGTCACCCTCACCGAGGGTGCAGCGAGCAAGGTCAAGGCGCTGCTGGAAGGCGAGGGTCGCGACGATCTCGCGCTGCGGATCGCGGTGCAGCCCGGCGGCTGTTCGGGATTGCGCTACCAGCTGTTCTTCGACGAACGGAGCCTGGACGGCGACATCGTCGCCGAGTACGGCGGCGTGAACGTGGTGACCGACCGGATGAGCGCTCCGTACCTGATGGGCGCCAGCATCGACTTCGTCGACACCATCGAGAAGCAGGGCTTCACGATCGACAATCCGAACGCGACCGGCTCCTGCGCCTGCGGCGACAGCTTCCACTGACCCGCGCCGCCTGAGCGAGCTCACGAGGCTCTTCGCCCCAACGGGCGGGGAGCTTCGTTGTTTTCCGCGCGGATTCGCGTCCGCCGGAGCGTTCGAGACGGAACGGCAGGTATGGATCAGGTTGGTCGCGTAGTCGACCCCGGCGCGGCTTACCGGCGGGGCGCACTGCCAGCACCGCCGGTGATCTCCTACGTTATGGTTTCCCAAGAGGATTGGCTCCCCCCGCGACCCTCGTACTCGAAGCGTTGGTCGAGTCGGACGCGGGGGACCGTCGGGCCTCCCAGCTGATACGGACGAAAGGCGCGATGTGGGTGGCGCGGAGATGCCTGAGCTGACGCAGCAAACACGCTCGTCGGCCCATCGGCGGCGGCTCAAGCGACCGGCGGCGGCCGCGGCCGGTGTCCTCGGCATGGTGTTCATGGCCTCGTGTTCGATCCAGGACACCACGAACCAGGTCCAGCGGCTCGGTCTCCCGGCCCCGGCCAGCAACAACGCCGACTCCATCGGCAACCTGTGGCTCGGCACCTGGATCGCGGCCGGTGCCGTCGGCATCCTGGTCTGGGGTCTGATCGGCTTCGCGGTGCTGCGCTACCGGCGCCGGAAGAACTTGTTGCCCCGGCAGAACCGGTACAACCTGCCGATGGAGATCATGTACACGATCGTCCCGTTCGTGATCATCGGCGTGCTCTTCTACTTCACTGTGGTGGCCCAGAACAAGGTGCTCGCCACCAGTCCGGATCCCGATGTGAAGATCACGGTGGTCGGGCAGAAGTGGTCGTGGAGCTTCAACTACAAGTCGGCCGACGACCCGGCCGTGGGTGAGGACGTGTACAACGTCGGCACCATCGACGACACACCGGACCTCTACCTCCCGGTCGGCAAGAACGTGCAGTTCGACCTGCGCTCCCCGGACGTCATCCACTCCTTCTGGATCCCGGCCTTCTACCAGAAGCTGGACGTGGTGCCCGGCCGCGACAACTTCTTCCAGGTCACCCCGACCAAGGAAGGTGTGTTCGCCGGCAAGTGCGCAGAGCTGTGCGGCACCTACCACTCGGCCATGCTCTTCAACGTGCACGTGGTGAGCGAGGCCGAGTACACCGAGTACCTGAAGTCGCTGGTCGAGAAGGGCCAGATCGGCGAGGTGAGGGGTCCGGCCGAGAACAACGCACCACCCCCTGCAGCTGAGGGAGAGCAGCGATGACGACACTCGAGCGCACCGCAGCCGGCACCGAGATCGCCGAGCCCACCCGGCAGCTCGGCACCAAGGTCTGGAAGTGGATGACCACGACCGATCACAAGGTGATCGGCAACCTCTACTTCGTCACGTCGCTGGGCTTCTTCGCCTTCGGTGGGATCCTGGCCCTGGGCATCCGGGCCGAGCTGGCCTTCCCAGGGCTGCAATTCCTGTCGTACGAGACGTACAACCAGTTCTTCACCATGCACGGCGCGATCATGCTGCTGCTGTTCGCGACCCCGCTGTTCGCCGGCTTCGCCAACGCGATCATGCCGCTGCAGATCGGTTCGCCCGACGTCGCATTCCCGCGGCTGAACATGTTCTCGTACTGGCTGTTCCTCTTCGGTGGGCTGATGGCCTGCTCCGGCTTCCTCACCCCGGAGGGGGCGGCCAGCTTCGGCTGGTTCGCGTACGTGCCGCTGAGTGACGCGGTGAACTCGCCCGGTGTGGGCGGCGACTTGTGGATCATGGGCTTCTACATGGCCGGTATCGGCACCCTGCTGGGATCGGTCAACTTCGTCACCACGATCATCACCTTGCGGGCGCCGGGGATGACGATGTTCCGGATGCCGATCTTCACCTGGAACATCCTGGTGACCTCGATCCTGGTGCTGATCGTCTTCCCGATCCTTGCCGCAGCCCTGCTGGTGCTGGAGGCGGACCGGGTGCTCGGGGCGCACATCTTCGACGCCGCCACCGGTGGGGCGATGTTGTGGCAGCACCTGTTCTGGTTCTTCGGGCATCCCGAGGTCTACATCATCGCCCTGCCGTTCTTCGGCATCATCACCGAAGTGCTGCCGGTGTTCAGCAAGAAGCCGATCTTCGGCTACATCGGCTTGGTGTCCGCGACCCTGCTGATCGCGGCCCTGTCGGTCGCGGTGTGGGCGCACCACATGTACGTGACCGGCGCGGTGAACCTGCCGTTCTTCTCGTTCATGACGTTCCTGATCGCCGTGCCGACCGGGGTGAAGTTCTTCAACTGGATCGGCACCATGTGGGGCGGCAACATCACCATGGCCACCCCCATGCTGTGGGCCGTCGGGTTCTTGGTGACGTTCCTGTTCGGCGGCCTGACGGGCGTGATCCTGGCCAGCCCGCCGCTGGACTTCGCGCTGTCGGACTCCTACTTCGTGGTGGCGCACTTCCACTACGTGGTGTTCGGCACGGTGGTGTTCGCCATGTTCGCCGGCTTCTACTTCTGGTGGCCGAAGTTCACCGGGCACATGTTGGACGAACGACTCGGCAAGATCCACTTCTGGCTGCTGTTCATCGGCTTCCAAACGACCTTCCTGGTTCAGCACTGGGTGGGTGTGGAGGGCATGCCTCGGCGGTACGCGGACTATCTGCCCACAGACGGATTCACCGTGCTGAACCAGGTGTCCTCGGTTGGGGCGTTCCTGCTCGGTGGCTCGACGTTGGTGTTCATCTACAACGTGTGGAAGAGCCGGAACAACCCGAAGGTCACCTCCGACGACCCGTGGGGGTGGGGTCGGTCGCTGGAGTGGGCGACCTCCTGCCCGCCACCGCGACACAACTTCACGTCGCTGCCACGCATCCGCTCGGAGTCCCCGGCCTTCGACCTGCACCATCCGGAAGTGGCGCTGGCGGAGTATCCGGCGAACGAGGCTGACGCTGACGAGCTCGCGCAGGCAGATGCCCCGGATGACACCGGCCGCGTCGACGAGCTGAAGGCCCGCTTGGCCGGCGAGTCCGACGACGTGATCGGTGAGTCCAGCGACCAGATCAAGGGGGAGGACGGCAAGTGAAGATCGAAGCATGGATCTTCGGCGCGTTGGTGATCTTCCTCGCCATCGTGACGCCCGTCTACTGGTTCATGAGCCACGAGATCACCGGCACCGTGGCGCTCATCCTGACCTTCTTCCTGGTGCTGATGATCGCCGGTTACCTGGGTCTGGTCGCCCGGCGGATCCCGCTGCGACCTGAGGATCGCAAGGACGGCGAGATCGCCGAGGGCGCGGGTGAGCTCGGCTTCTTCCCGCCGCAGAGCAAGTGGCCGCTGTTCTGTGGGCTCACCTTCGCGCTGTTCGTCCTGGGTCCGGTCTTCGGCTGGTGGCTGTCGATCCTCGCGACCGGTATCGCGGTGGCCACGGTCACCGGCTGGATCTACGAGTTCTACCGCGGAGATCACGCGCACTGAGAGTCGTCACTCGCTGTTCGCTACGCGCTCGAGACTCTGTCTTCCTTCCTCGTTCGTAGGACGAAAAAGCGTGTCTTGCTCTCTCGTCTGTCCAGACAGAGCCGGGCGCTCCGCTGCGCGGCCGCTCGCGACGGAGTCCTCAGCGCGGAGTGAACAGCGAGTGACGACTGCACCGTCAGCCGAGGATGCGGGCGTGGATGTTGCCGGGGAACCGTACGGAGAAGCGGGTGGCGCCCACCATCGCCTTCAGGTCGGCGATGCGGGCGTCGATCTCCTGGCGGCGGTCGGCGGCGACCTTCTCGAAGTAGTGCAGGTGGACGTCACCCTGCTTGTCCTGCGCCCAGGCGCCGATGATGCGACCGTCGACCCAGATCGTCGGTCCGCCGTTCCCGACCGAGTCGAACGCCTCGGCAGCGGCGTCCGGGAGATACCACGAGCGCTGCTTCCAACCCATTGTGGTGGGATCGAGCGCCGGCAGCAGCGCCACCCACGGCTCGGCGTCGTCGACCGGGTCGTCGTCGGCGGCGATCCAGCCGGGTCCGGATTCCAGGGTGATGGGCACGGCACCGCAGCCGTCGAGGGCGCGTCGGGTCAGACCGAGCGTCCAGCCCATCCACCACTGCAGGTCGGTTGTCGTCGCCGGCCCGAACCTGCGCAGCCACCGACCGGCGAGCTCAGTCGCGGCGTCGAGCTCGTCCAGGTCGCCGAGCCCGCCAGGCAGCCAGTCCTCTGTGGCGGCGTACGCGTACGCGCCGGTGATCCAGCTGGATGGTCTGGTCCTCAGGATCCGACCCTGAAAGCCGAGCAGCGTGATCACCTGGCTGTGAGCGCCCTGCGTTGAGGCGTACGGCTTCCCCGGCGCCAGCTGGAGCGGCACGCGCAGTCCGCTCACCTGCTGGCCGATGTCCCGCGCCGTGCTCGGACCGTGCTCACGCAGATGGGCCACCACCTGGTCGCCGGCGTCATCCAGCCAGGCCTCGGGCTCGGCCACCCCCGCGGCGGTCAGCATCTTCAGCACCTGGCGCCGCGCCGGAGGGACCAGCTTGCGGGTAGCGGCGGCGTGCATCAGTCGTACGGTGTCCGGCGTCGCCAGCCACAGCGTCCGACGCATCGCGTGGTGGCGGATCAGCGCCCGCTGGTCGTACACGACGTCCTCGACCGCCGCGACGGACGGGCGCACCATCCGGACCAGGGCAGACAACACGACAGTCACCGGATCGGTCGAGTGCAGCGCCACGAGATCGTCAGCGATCTGGACGACATCGTCGGTCCGCAGCCGAGGAAGCAGCCGGTGCCGCTGGGCCAGCCGAGCCCGGCGTTCGTCGTCATCGATCCGGGCGATCACCTCTGGAGTCTTGCAGGAGCGTCCGACAGCGGAGATATCGTCGTGTCATGTGCCGTAACATCCGTCAGCTCCACAACTTCGACCCGCCGGCGACCAGCCGCGAGGTCCATGAGGCCGCCCTGCAGTATGTGCGCAAGGTCGCCGGGACGACCAAGCCGTCCAAGGCCAACGAGGAGGCCTTCAACGAGGCCGTGCACGAGATCGCGCACGCCACCCAGCATCTGCTCGAGCACCTCTCGACCACGGCGCCGCCGAAGAACCGCGAGGAGGAGGCGCTCAAGGCTCGCGCTCGGGCAGCCAAGCGGTACGCGACCGCGTGAGTCCGGTGACGTCGCAGTGACCGAGGTGCTGCGCTACGCCGCGTTCACGGCCCAGGGCAGAGGTGGCAACCCGGCCGGGGTCGTGCTCGACGCAACCGGACTGAGTGACGACGAGATGCTCAGGATCGCTGCCGAGGTGGGCTATTCGGAGACGGCGTTCCTGACCGAGCACCGAGGATCGGACCACTATCGCGTGCGGTACTTCGCGCCGCTCCAGGAGGTGCCGTTCTGCGGGCATGCGACCATCGCCACCGGCGTCGCCCTGGCCGAGCGCGGGGCCGGTGAGTCGATGGTGTTCGAGACCAACGCCGGACCTGTGGCCGTGCACACAAGATCGGCCGATGGTGAGATCGTCGCCGAGCTGACCAGCGTGGCGCCGTCGTCGGAAGCGGCCGACGAGGAGCTGGTGGTAGCAGCTTTGGGTGCCCTGCGGTGGCGGAGGGACGAACTCGACTCCGGGTATCCGATCGAGGTTGCCGACGCCGGTGCTCGGCATCTCGTGCTGGTGACCCGGACCCGCGAGCGGTTGGCCGACCTCGACTACGACTTCGAGGCGCTCGCAGTGCTGATGCGGGCGCGCCGGCTGATCACGTTGCAGCTGATCTGGCCGGAGACGGCCGAGCGCTACCACTCCCGTAATCCGTTCCCACCCGGCGGCGTCATCGAGGACCCAGCCACCGGCGCTGCGGCTGCCGCCCTCGGCGGCTATCTACGCAAGCACAGCAAGGTCGCTCACGACGCCACTTTCACGATCAGTCAGCGCGTCGACATGGGCCGGCCGAGCGAGATCACCGTACGAATGAGCGCAGACGATCCCGGCGTTCGGGTGAGTGGGGCAGCGCACCCGATCGTCTGACTGACCGAGCCATTTTCGGCTCTGCCGACGACGACTACCGGCCAGCAGGGCCAGGCCAGCCGGTGCCGGCGACCGGCATGCATCAGGCAGACGTCGTGGACCGCACCGACGCGCAACCCCATGGTGCGTTCACCTCAAACAAGGTTGACGCCGACAGCACCTGGACGAGGTGGAGGACCTGATGGGCTACGTCCGGCTGACCGCGACCGGTAGCTTCTTGATCTTGCCGGGTTTCGAGGCGAGCAGCCGTTGGGAAGCACCCTGTTGGGCTGAAACAACTCGGCCTACCGCTTCGGGTCGATCCGGACCGCAACCCATTGCCGGCGGCGGCGTGACTCCGACATGAGCAATGCACCGGTGATCAGGAAGCCGGCTCCGAGCCCCAGGGGGATCAAGCTGGTTCCACCGGTATCTGGAAGGCCCGGCTCGTCCGCGTTGTCTGGGTCTGACGGCTCCGGAGGAGTCTCGTGCGTGGTGGTGCAGGTGGTGCACTGGCCACCATCACCGGGGGTGGCGACGTTGGCGAACGAGGCGTCGTACGCGTCGTCG